>NZ_JBKBHK010000008.1:0-161438 GCF_046297735.1 Vogesella sp. | reverse complement strand
CAATGACCTGTCGCGAGAACAGGTCGAGCACCACCGCCAGGTACAACCATCCCTCATGCGTGCGGATGTACGTGATATCCGTCACCCAGACCTTATTCGGCGCATCCACAGTGAACTGGCGACGTCCCCCCAATCTCAGTAGCACTACGCTTTAGCGTCCAAGGCTAATTTACCGGACTTCTCCGCCAGAAATTTGGCGTAGGCCGCTGGCGTCAAACCGCCCAGCGCTTTCTTCGGCCTTTCGTTGTTGTACTCTCTTCGCCAGGCTTCGATGACAACCTGGGCATGGCGCAGACTGGTGAACCAGTCTTCGTTCAGGCATTCGTCCCGGAAGCGCCCGTTAAACGATTCGATGTAAGCGTTCTGATTCGGCTTGCCCGGCTCAATGAGGAACAGCTGAACACCCCGAGCGTGCGCCTAATCCAACATCGCCCGGCTGCAGAACTCCTTGCCGTTATCCGTCCTGATCGCTTTGGGCAAGCCCCGTGTCTGCGCCAACTGGTCGAGAACGCGCGTCAGGTGCACGCCACTCATCGCCCGTTCCGGCACAATGGCCACCGCTTCGTGCGTGGCGTCATCAACGATAGTCAGGCTCTTGATGACACGCCCCTCTGCTGTCCGGTCGAACACGAAGTCCATCGACCAAACCTGGTTGGCCGCCATTGGCCGCACCAGCGGATGACGGTCTGCCACCGGCACTTTCTTGCGCTTACGCCGACGAATTTGCAGACCCGCCTCGGCATAGAGCCGGTCCACGCGCTTGTGATTGACCTGCATACCTTCCTGCCGCAGTTTCAGGTAAATCATGCCGGCACTGTAGCGCCGGTGGCGCTGCGCCAGGGTGATGATTTTTTCCTTGAGCGAGGCATTACGGTCTGAGCGCGGCTGGTAGCGGAAAGCGCTGGGGCTCATGCCCGCCACCCGCAACGAGCGGCGTTCACTCAGCCCCTTGCCCATCAGGTGGCGCACCAGCTCCCGCCGTGACGGTGCGCTCACCACTTCTTTCGGAGGGCTTCCTTGGTGATCTCGTTCTCGAGCATGGTTTCGGCCAGGCGCTTCTTCAGCCGAGCGTTCTCGGCTTCCAGCTCTTTGAGACGCTTGGCCTCCGAGACATTCATGCCGCCAAACTTGCTGCGCCAGAGGTAGTAGCTGGCTTCCGAGAAGGCATGCTTGCGGCACAGCTCGGCGACGGGCATGCCGGCTTCTGCTTCACGCAGGAAGCCGATGATCTGCTCTTCGGTGAATCGTTTCTTCATGTCCAACTCCTTGTCATGGTGGATTGGACGCTAAAGTCACGTGCTACTCAAGATGGGGTGGACGTCGCATCGTGGCGGGTTTAACGCTGCCCGTTGGCGAGGGATTTGTCTGGGCGGCAGGTGAGGCGAGTAGTATGCGGGCGCTTCGTACTCTGTTGTTTGAGGAGAAGCAGCTGTCAAAGCACCAGATGCGTGTCGCTGCATACTGGAAACAGGGCAGCAGTGATTTTCATGAGCGTCTAGACGACTGAATGCAGGGCTGCGGCCAACTGCAACAGTCGCGTATCATATATACGCCATTTCATTTCGTGCTTGCAGCCCAAGTTTTGTTACATCACCACCGCACGGCATCCCTTTACTTCGCCATGCATGCCCGAGAAATTTATGCCAAGCGCAGCTCGCCGAGAATGAAGTCAACAAATGCACGCACTCGCACCGATAAATGTCTGTTTTGCGGGTAAGTCAGCGAGAATTGCCGCGAGCGGCCACGGTAGGCGGGAAGGACTTCTACCAGCTCGCCCTTGGCGATGGCCTCGCTGGCAATGAAGTGATAGGTCTGAAACAGGCCGCCGCCACCCTTTCCCCAACTAACGCAGGCTGCGGCGTCTTCCAGCAGGCGCAGGCGGCTTTTCACCGTGTAGTCCATTGCCTGTCCATCGGTGCCGTTCAAGATCCATGGCATGGCCCGGCCAGTGGTGGGCAGGATGAACTGCAGGCAATCGTGCTCCGTCAAGTCTTCCAGCGTTTGTGGAACACCACGCCTAGCCAAGTAGTCTGGGGTAGCGAATATGCCTACGGTTGCATTCTCCAGTTTATGCGAGATCAGCCGCGAGTCTTGCGGTGTACCGATGCGAATGGCTAGGTCATAACCTTCTTCGATAATGTCTACTACGCGGTTCGACAAGCTTATTTCAAGTTCCAGCTGGGGATAAGCGCTGGTGAAGCGTTGTAGTACCGGCAGCAACCTGTAATGTGCGTATAGCGTACCTACGCTGATGCGCAGCAGGCCACTTGGCACGCTTTGGCTATTGGTGATGATGCTCTCGGCGCGGGCGATCTGCTGCAGCGCTTGGCGGCACTCCTGCCAATACAGTGCACCTTCCTGCGTTAGCTTGACTTGGCGGGTTGTGCGAGAAAACAAGCGCACTCCCAGCCGGGTTTCTAGTCTTTTGATAGACCTGCTCACCGCTGCTGGTGTCAGACCAAGCGCCTCGGCGGCGGCTGAGAAACTGGATAGCTCGGCGGCCTTGCAGAAGAGCTCGATGCTACCGATTTGGGTGGTATCAATGGCACGCATTTGTTTTATGGTGTAACAAATAATGTGATATTGCGTTAATTTATTACATGGTATGAGCCACGTACAGTGCAGCCTTCAGCATTTGAGCTGTGACTTTTCGAGGAAACCACCATGAGCGATATTCTTTGGCCTGCAGGCTACGTACCGGGTTTTACTGACAACTATTGTTCCAACGAAGTGATCGTTACAGGTCTGACCGTGCAAGACCTGTGGCCCTTGCTCAATACCCCTCAGCTGTGGCCCAGCTACTATGCCAACTCTGCCAACCCCCGTTTTTACAATGACAAAGGCCCGGAACTGGCGCTGGGCGATCGTTTCTATTTTGAAACGTTTGGTTTCCCGGTAGAAGCCGAGGTGGTAGAGCATGTACCGCCAGTAACTGGCCAGCCTGCTCGTATTGCTTGGCATGGCTGGGCCGGCTCCACTGCGGAAGACCGTCTGGATGTACATCATGCCTGGCTCATTGAAGAGCTGTCTGCTGGTCGTGTTCGCATCCTTACTCAAGAAACCCAAGTGGGTAAACCTGCCCAGGCGCTGGCGCAAGCTAAGCCGAACCCGATGATCAACGGCCATCAAGACTGGCTGGATGGGATGGTCGCCGCAGCACGTCAGGCCATTCTGGCGCATCAGTAAAAGGAAATGGCATGACGGATATCGCTTTTCTGGGGCTTGGTGCGATGGGTAGCCGTATGGCTGTTCGTCTTCTCAAGGCTGGACATCAGGTAACGGTGTGGAACCGCTCGCCCGCTGCGGCCCTGCCACTGACGAAGCTAGGCGCTCAGGTGGCGGCTACGCCCGCTGAGGCAGCTCGTCATGCTCGTTTCGTTATCGCCATGGTACGTGATGACGATGCGGCGAGGGATGTTTGGCTACACCCCCAAACTGGTGCCCTGGCAGGGATGGCACCCGGTACGGTGGCTATAGATAGTTCGACGTTGTCACCGCAGTGCTCCATGGAGCTTGCTGCAAAGATGGAACAGTCGGGCATGCAGTTCCTGGAAGCCCCTGTGTCTGGTTCGCGTCCGCAGGCCGAAGCAGGGCAGCTGATCTACTTTGTGGGTGGTGATGCAACTACGGTCGAGCTGGCCAGACCCGTGTTGGCAGAAATGGGGCAGGCCATTCATGCGTTAGGCCCGGTGGGCGTAGCCGCATTTACCAAGTTGGCTACCAACGCGTTGCTGGGGGTGCAGGTCACTGCTATGGCCGAGCTTGTTAACATGCTCAAGCATGCCGGCCTGGCACCGGCATCGGTACTGGATGCGGTAGCTGCTACCGTGGTCTGCAGCCCATTTGCCAAACGGGCTGCAGACAGTATGCTGGCCGAGGACTTTAGCCCGCAGTTTCCCGTAGATCTGGTGGAAAAAGACTTTGCTTATGTGCTTGCCTGCGCGGCATCAGCCGATGCTGCGCCCACCTTGGCTGCTGCGCATAGTGTGTTTTGGGCGGCCATCGAGCAAGGCTACGCCGACCAGCATCTGACCAGTGTCGTAAAACTGTCTGCTAAGCCATAACGTTCGCTACCATGGACTGATTCAAGACATCGACACCCGCCGTCTGCGTGGCAGACAGCGGGTGTTTAGCCTTTTGCAGTCAGGCTCGAGAGTTTAGCCAGCGGTACTGTGCCGTAATGGTCCATAGGGTAGCAAGAAGTTACTGCTTACCACTTCATTCAGGGCCTGTTGCAGGGCGCGTATGGCTGGCGATGGCAGGCTGCCCCGGCGCTGGCTGATGCCTATCTCGCGCTCCGTACCGCCCAGCGCTACGGCCAGCGCGGTGACTTCGCCGGCCTCCAGCTCGTAGTGCAGCTGATAGGGGGAGCACGCGGTGATCAGGTCTGTGGTGCCCAGCAGGTGCCGCATGATCGCCAGGTCTCCGGTCTCTACCGAGGGTTTCAGCGGCGGTAGCCCGGCTTGGGTAAACGCGTGGTCCAGTACCTGGCGGGTAGGGGAGTCGTGGCGCGGCAGTATCCACGCGGCGCTGGCCAGCGTAGCCATGTGCAGCGGCTGCTGGCCATGGGCCAGCGGGTGGCCGCGCCGGCAAAATACCCCGACATGGTCGCTGAACAACACCTCGCTGCTCAGGTCATCCGGCCCGTCGCGGCGTATGGCGCCTACGATCATGTCGATATCGCCGTAGCGCAGGCCGCGCGCCAGCTCGTCGTATGGGCTTTCCCGCGTACGGATGTCCAGCTGCGGGTGGCGCGCCAGCAGCTTGGCAATGGCCAGTGGCAACAGTCGGGTTCTGCACAGTGGCAGTGCGCCAATGGTCAACGTGCCACGCAGCATGCCATCCAGCGCAGACAGATCGGCATGAATATGCCGTACCTCGGCCAGCGCCAGCTTGGCGTGACGCAGCAGGCGCGCACCTTGATCATTCACCAGCAAACCTTGCCCCATGCGCTGAAACAGTGTCACGCCCAGTGACTCTTCCAGCCGGTTCAGCGACATGCCGATGGCCGAGCGCGATAAGCCCAGCTGCTGCGCGGCCACGCTGATCTGGCGGCATTCGGCCAGCACCACGAACAACTGCAATTTGTGCCCCCCCATCAGCAACTGGGTGAGCGGTGCCAGCTTGTGTGCGGTGGCCGGCCCAAGGTTGGCCGCCGCCCGCTCCAGCTCTTGCTGGATACGCAGCGCCCGCGTCAGTACCGTGTCGCCGTAGCGGTTCAGCAGCATGCCGCGTGGCTGGCGTTCAAACAGCGTGCAACCCAGGGTGCCTTCCAGTTGCAGGATGGAGCGCGTTACTGCCGATGGTGCCTTGTACAGCTGCTCGGCGGCCCGTGCAATGCTGCCCTGGTGGGCAACAGCAATGAAGTCGCGCAGATAGCGCAACACCTCGTCCAACGGCAGCTGGCGTGTATTTGGCATCACATTTCCTGTGTTGTGGTGAGCTAGTGGCTTGATTGGAAAGCAGTTTATATCGGAATGCTGTCGCTGTTGTTCATGGTGACACAAAATTGGAAGGCAAAGTCACGATAGGGCAACGCGGGGGGCGCGGGCAGTTTTTATAGTGGGGGTCATTCGTTTTCTGGTTTCCGTGTGCCATGACACCTTCCCGTTCTGCCTCCGATTTGCGTGCCATCCCCTGCGTCTGGATGCGCGGTGGGACGTCCAAAGCGGCCTTCTTTCACGCGGCCGACCTGCCGGCCGACCCGGCCGAGCGCGACCGTGTGTTGCTGCTGGCGATGGGCGGGGAAGACCATCGCCAGATCGATGGCATCGGTGGCGGCACGCCGCTGACGACCAAGCTGGCCATCATCTCGCCCGGCAGTGTTGAGGGTGTGGACGTGGACTACCTGTTCGGCCAGGTGGTGGCCGGCGAAAACCGCATCGACTACGCCCCCACGTGCGGCAACATCCTGGCCGCTGTCGGCCCGTTTGCGCTGGATGCCGGCCTGCTTCCCAGCCTGCCTGGCATAACGCCGGTACGCATCCGCATGGTGAATACCGGTGGCCTGTGTACCGCCAGCGTGCCCAGCAGCAACGCGGGGGCGGTGTACCACGGTACGCAGCGCATCAGCGGGGTGCCGGGCACGGCGGCGCCGTTGGCACTGCACTTTACCGGTATTGCCGGCAGCAGCTGCGGTGCCTTGTACCCCACCGGCGCGGTACGTGACGTCATCGAGGGTGTCGAGGTCAGCTGCGTGGATAACGGCATGCCGGTGGTGGTGCTGCGTGCGGCCGACCTGGGCATCCGTGGCGATGAAAGCCCGGCCGAGCTGGACGCCAACCTGGCGTTCCGCCAGCGCTTGGAAGCCATCAGGTTGGCCGCCGGCCCGCGCATGGGACTGGGCGACGTGCAACGCAAGGTGGTGCCCAAGATGACGCTGGTGTCGGCACCGCGTGACGGCGGCGCCATCCACACCCGTACTTTCATCCCGCACCGCTGCCACGACGCTATCGGCGTGCTGGGTGCGGCCTCGGTCGCCACCGTCTGCGCGCAGCCCGGCTCGGTGTGTGACGGGTTGGCCGCGCCGGCGGCAGACGGTGCCATCTCGGTAGAACACCCCACCGGCGAGTTCACCATCCAGCTTACCCCTGGGGATGATGGCGTCCCGGCGGTGGCCTTGCTGCGCACCGCCCGGGCGCTGTTTCGCGGCGAGGTGCTGATCCCCTGACACATTTTTCAATGCACCCACAATAAGGGTGCGCCTTGCGAACCGGTCAAAACCGGTCACAACACATAAAGAGAGTGGAGAATCAACATGAGCCAGACAGGCGTCCTGGATGTCCGGGAATTCATCAACGAGCGCAAGATGTCCGGCTACCAATGGTGGCTGGTATTGCTGTGTTTCCTCATCGTGGCGGCAGATGGCATGGACGTGGCCATCATGGGCTTTGTGGCACCCAGCATCATTGCCGAGTGGGGCATTTCCAAACCGGCCTTCGGCATGGTGATGGGGGCGGCACCGATCGGCTTGGCGATCGGTGCCTTGCTGGCGGGGTCATCGTCGGACTGGTTCGGCCGCCGCAAAGTGCTGCTGGCCTCGGTAACCGCGTTCGGTCTGGCTACGCTGGCGACCGCGCACGCCAATAGTCTGCACAGCATGGCCATCCTGCGCTTTGTCACCGGCCTGGCGCTGGGGGCTGCCATGCCCAACGCCAGTACCCTGATGTCCGAATATGTGCCGGAACGCATCCGCTCCAGCGTGATTGCCGCCATGTTCACCGGCTTCAATCTGGGCTCGGCGGCGATCGGTTTTGCCGCGGCCTACATCACGCCGCGCTACGGCTGGCAGGCGGTACTGACCTTTGGTGGCGTGATGCCGCTGCTCTTGCTGCCGTTGCTCTATTTTTACCTGCCCGAATCGGCGCGTTACCTGGTAGTGCGCCAGGCGCCGGCCGAGCGTATCCGCAGCGTACTGGCCCGCGTTTGCCGCGAGAACCTGGACCGCTGGCAGCGCTTTGTACTCAATGAAGGCCCGGTCGCCGCCAAGCAACCGCTTGGTGTGCTGTTTTCCAAAGGGTACAGCCTGCGTACCGTCAGCCTGTGGCTCACCTATTTCATGGGCCTGCTGGTGATTTACCTGTCCACCAGCTGGTTGCCCACCATGATGAAAGACGCCGGCCTCAGCATTGACCGTGCTTCCATGCTGACCGCCATGTTCCAGCTGGGGGGCACCGTGGGTGGCCTGCTGGTCGGCCTGGCCATGGACCGCATCGGCGCGGGCCGCGCCATCAGCTTGTCTTATCTGATGGGGGCCGTTGCACTGGTGGTACTGGCCATCAGCGGCCTGACGTCGGAATGGATCGTGCTGGTGATCCTGCTTACCGGCTTCTGCCTCAGCGGCGCCCAGACCGGCCTTAACGCGTATGCCCCGGGCTGCTACCCCACCATGGCGCGTGCTACCGGCGTGAGCTGGATGCTGGGGGTTGGCCGCCTGGGCAGCATTCTGGGTTCGTCCATCGGCGGCTTCCTGCTCAGCACCGGCTGGGGCTTCCAGGCCATTTTCCTGACACTGGCGATTCCGGCCGCCATCGCAGCCCTGGCCATCCTGGGTAGCCGCAGCCGAGACGCCGCACACTGAACCACCTGCCATCCCCTGGCTACGGCGGCCGCCGGCCGCCTCTACGGAGACCCTTGCATCATGGCAACCATCATTGGCGGTATCGCCTGCTCGCATACCCCCACCATCGGCTTCGCAGTCGACCGCAACAAACAGGACGACCCGGTCTGGGCGCCGATCTTTGAAGCCTTTGGCCCGGTAAAAACCTGGCTGGCGGAGAAAAAGCCCGACGTGCTGTTCATGATCTACAACGATCACGTTACCTCGTTCTTCTTCGACCATTACTCGGCGTTTACCCTCGGCGTAGACAGCCAGTACGCGGTGGCGGATGAGGGCGGCGGCCCGCGCAACTTGCCGCCTGTCACCGGCCATGCCGCATTGGCGCAGCACGTGGGCGCCAGCCTGATGGCTGCCGAGTTCGACATGTCGTTCTTCCAGGACAAGGCGCTGGACCACGGCTGCCTGTCGCCGCTGTCCATGCTCAACCGCAGCGACAACGCCTGGGATACCCCTATCGTGCCGCTGGCAGTGGGCGTGCTGCAGTTCCCGGTGCCGTCGGCCGCGCGCTGCTACAAGCTGGGCAAGGCGCTGCGTGACGCTATCGAGAGCTACCCGGCCGACCTGAAAGTGGCGATTGTGGCCACTGGCGGCCTGTCGCACCAGGTGCACGGCGCACGCTGCGGCTTCAACAACACCGAGTGGGACCTGCAGTTCCTCGAGCTGTTCGAGAAAGACCCTCAGGCGCTCACCCGTCTGACGCTGGCCGATTACGCCGAGCTGGGCGGCATGGAAGGCGCCGAGGTGATCATGTGGCTGATCATGCGCGGCGCGCTGTCTGCCCAGGTGAAGAAGATCCACCAGACTTACTACCTGCCGTCGATGACCGGCATCGCCACCGCCATCTACGAAAACGCCGACGTGGCGCTGCCCAAGGCGCGCACGGCCGACCTGCGCCACGCCATGGAACGCGAGCTGGCCGGTGCCGAAAACCTGGCCGGCACCCACCCGTTCACGCTGGCGGTCAGCCACCGTGCCTACCGCCTCAACCGCTACCTGCATGACATGATTTACCCGGCGCACCGCGAGCACTTCCTGGCCGAGCCGGAAGCGTCGTTCGACGCCGCCGGCCTCAGCGAGGAAGAACGCACGCTGCTGCGCCAGCGCGACTGGGACGGTTTGATCCGCTACGGCTGCATCTTCTTCGGCCTGGAAAAACTGGGCGCCGTGGTGGGCGTATCCAACCTGCACATCTACGCCGCCATGCGCGGCCAGACCCTGGAAGCCTTCCAGGCCACCCGCAACGCCCCCAATGCCCTGTACTCGGTGACCGGCAAGCAGGGCGGCGGCGAGGGCTGGGACAAGCAACAAAACTGAGCCACAGGCAAGCACCATGATCATCGACATTCACGGCCACTACACCACGGCCCCCAAAGCGCTGGAAGACTGGCGCAAGCGCCAGATCGACAATCTGGCCACCCCGGTGCTGGGCCCCAAGCCCAGCGAGCTGAAAATCAGCGACGACGAACTGCGCGACAGTATCGAGCAGAACCAGCTGCGCCTGATGAAGCAGCGCGGTGCCGACCTGACCATCTTCAGCCCGCGTGCCAGCTTCATGGCGCATCACATTGGCGACTACAACACCAGTGCCACCTGGGCGGCCATCTGCAACGAGCTGTGCTACCGCGTCAGCCAGCTGTTTCCCGACCACTTTGTCGGCGCGGCCATGCTGCCGCAAAGCCCGGGCGTTGACCCGGCAACCTGCCTGCGCGAGATCGAGCAGTGCGTGAAAGAGTACGGCTTTGTCGGCATCAACCTGAACCCCGACCCGTCCGGCGGCCACTGGACCAGCCCGCCGCTGTCCGACCGCCACTGGTACCCGGTTTACGAAAAGATGGTGGAGCTGGACATTCCGGCCATGATCCACGTGTCCACCAGCTGCAACTGCGCTTTCCACACCACCGGCGCCCACTACCTGAACGCGGATACCACCGCCTTCATGCAGTGCCTCACCTCCGACCTGTTCCGCGACTTCCCGACGCTGAAGTTCGTCATCCCGCACGGTGGCGGCGCGGTGCCGTACCACTGGGGCCGCTTCCGTGGCCTGGCGCAGGAGCTGAAGAAACCGCTGCTGGGCGAGCACCTGCTGAACAACATTTTCTTTGACACCTGCGTTTACCACCAGCCCGGCATCGACCTGCTGACCCGTGTCATCCCGGTAGAAAACGTGCTGTTTGCTTCCGAGATGATCGGCGCCGTGCGCGGTATCGACCCGGAGACCGGCCACTACTACGACGACACCAAGCGTTATATCGATGCGGCCAACCTCAGCGCCGAAGAACGCCACCTGATTTACGAAGGCAACGCCCGCCGCGTCTACCCGCGTCTGGATGCGGCGCTGAAGGCCAAGGGCAAGTAAGGAGCACACCATGAGCACATTGAACCAGCTGGGCGTCGTCAAACGCCGTATCGAACGCGCCGACCCGGCCGCCGTGGCGCACCTGTCGCGCTTTGGCGTGGCCACCATTCACGAAGCGATGGGCCGGGTAGGGCTGCTGCAGCCCCATATCCGCCCGGTGTACAAGGGCGCCCGTTGCTGCGGCACCGCCGTCACCGTGCTGCTGCAACCCGGCGACAACTGGATGATGCACGTCGCCGCCGAACAGCTGCAGCCGGGCGACGTGGTGGTGGCCGCGTGCACCGCCGACAACAGCGACGGCTTCTTCGGCGACCTGCTGGCCACCAGCTTCCAGGCGCGCGGCGCGCAGGGCCTGATCATCGATGGCGGCGTGCGCGACGTGGACGAGCTGGAAAAAATGGGCTTCCCGGTGTTCAGCAAGGCCATCAGCGCCAAGGGCACCATCAAGGCCACGCCGGGTTCGGTGAACATTCCGGTGATCTGCGCCGGCGCGCTGGTCAACCCCGGTGACGTGGTGATTGCCGATACCGACGGCGTGGTGGTGGTGCCGGCCGCCATCGCGCAGCAGGTGGCCGACGCCGCCCAGGCGCGCGAGGACAACGAAACCGCCAAGCGTGCGCAGCTGGCCGCCGGGGTGCTGGGGCTGGACATGTACAAGATGCGCGAACCGTTGGCCGCCGCCGGCCTGCGCTACATCGACTGAGTGTTGTTACCGGCTGGCGGCCGGGTCGGCTTGGCGAGCAGGCATGTGTCCGCTAACCCGACCCGGCCCCTAGCCACCTTTTGTTATTCCCTCCCATTCGACACAGGCGTGAGCTTGTGTCTTTTTTTGCTGATGCGTGGCGCGGTACGCCGTGTATCGGCTACGTAGCAGCCAATGCGAAGAATTCGCAAATGTTAATAATTGAACGCTGCGGTCTGGTTATTTTTTCGATAAATTGTTACCTACGTGACTTTTTCATCTGTAAGTAAACAACGCCAGAAACGCCGCATTCATACCGGAAGCTTGCCATGCCCATTTCCTCCCGACACACGGCCCGCCGTGCCGTACTCGCCCTGACCGTGGCGGCCGCACTCAGCAGTTGCGGCCAACCCGACGCTGCCCAGGGCGGCGCCCCCGCCAATCTGCCCGCTAACGTGGCCTACCTGACCCTGCAAGGCCAGGACACCACGCTGAGCAAAGAGCTGCCGGCCCGCGTTAGTGCGCTGACGGTAGCCGATATCCGCCCGCAGGTGACCGGCCTGATCCAGAAACGCCTGTTTGCCGAAGGCAGCCAGGTGCAGGCCGGCCAGCTGCTGTACCAGATCAACCCCGATAGCTACCAGGCGGCGTACGACACCGCCGCCGCCGCGCTGGCCAAGGCCGAGGCTGCCCAGGTGGCCGCCGAGCAGAAGGCCCGCCGCTACGCCGAGCTGGTGAAGATCAAGGCGGTGAGCGAGCAGGACGAAGAAGACGCCCGCGCCACGCTGCAGCAAGCCCGCGCCACCACCCAGGCCGCGCGCGCCGACCTCAACACCGCGCGCATCAACCTGGCGCATACCCGCATTACCGCACCGGTTAGCGGCCGCATCGGCAAATCGCTGGTGACCGAGGGCGCGCTGGTCACCGCCAACCAGACCACGGCGCTGGCCACCGTGCAGCAGCTGTCCACCGTGTACGTGGACATGACGCAAAGCAGTACCGAACTGCTGCGTCTGCGCCGCGACTTTGCCAGCGGCAAGCTGCAGGACAGCACGGCCAGCGTGCAGCTGGTGCTGGAAGACGGCAGCGTGTACCCGCAGCCGGGCAAGCTGGCGTTTTCCGACGTGACGGTGGATAGCAGCACCGGCATGGTGTTGCTGCGTGCCACCGTGGCCAACCCGCAGGGCGAGCTGTTGCCGGGCATGTTCGTGCGCGCCCGGCTGAGCCAGGGCGTGCGGCGCAACGCGATCCTGGTGCCGCAGGCGGCGGTATCGCGCAACCAGAAGGGCGAGCCCACCGTGTTGCTGGTGGGGCAGGACGGCAAGGCGCAGCTGCGGGTGATCCGTACCAGCCAGACCGTTGGCGCCAACTGGCTGGTGGACGACGGCCTGAAGATCGGCGACCGCGTGATCGTGGAAGGCCTGCAAAAAGCGCAGGACGGCAAACCGGTGAAAGCGGTGCCGTTGGCCGCCGGCAAGCCGGCCGCGTCGGCGGCAGGTTAAGGGGGCAGCATGTCGAAATTCTTTATTGACCGGCCCATTTTTGCCTGGGTGATCGCCATCGTGATCATGCTGGCCGGGGTGTTGTCCATCCTGCGTCTGCCGGTGGCGCAGTACCCCACCATTGCGCCGCCGCAAGTGGCGATCAACGCCACCTACCCGGGGGCGTCTGCCAAGACGGTGGAAGACTCGGTGACGCAGATCATCGAGCAGAAGATGCAGGGTATCGATAACCTCACCTATATGTCGTCCAGCAGCGACGACAACGGCGGGGCCACCATCACGCTGACTTTCAACGCCGGCACCAACCCGGATATCGCCCAGGTGCAGGTGCAGAACAAGCTGCAATCGGCGCTGTCGTCGCTGCCTTCGGCGGTGCAGGAGCAGGGCGTCACGGTCACCAAGTCGGCGCGCAACTTCCTGATGGTGGTGGGCTTCGTGTCGGAAGATGGCAGCATGAACGCCACCGACATCAGCGACTACGTGTCCACCAACCTGCAGGACACGCTCAGCCGTGTCAGCGGCGTGGGCGAGGTCACGCTGTTCGGCTCCAAGTACGCGATGCGCATCTGGCTGGACCCGAACAAGCTCAATAGCTACCAGCTCACCACGTCGGACGTCAGCAGCGCCATTTCGGACCAGAACACCCAGGTGTCGGCCGGCCAGCTGGGCGGCTTGCCTGCGGCGCCGGGCCAGCAACTGAACGCCACCATCGTGGCGCAGACGCGGCTGTCGTCGCCGGAAGCGTTTGGCAAGATCCTGCTGAAGGTGAACGCCGACGGTTCGCGCGTGCTGCTGCGCGACGTGGCCCGTATCGAGCTGGGTGCCGAAAGCTACCGCACGCAGTCCAGCTTCAACGGCAAGCCGTCGGCCGGTATCGCCATCAAGCTGGCCAGCGGCGCCAACGCGCTGGACACCGCCGAGGCGGTGCGCGCCAAGGTGGCCGAGATGTCGGGCTTTTTCCCCAAAGGCCTGAAGGTGGTGTACCCGTACGACACCACGCCCTTCGTGAAGATTTCGATCGAAGAAGTGGTGAAAACGTTGGCCGAGGCGGTGGTGCTGGTGTTTGTGGTGATGTACGTGTTCCTGCAGAACTTCCGCGCCACGCTGATCCCCACCATCGCGGTACCGGTGGTGCTGCTGGGCACCTTTGGCGTGATGGCGGCGCTGGGCTTCAGCATCAACACGCTCACCATGTTCGGCATGGTGCTGGCCATCGGCTTGCTGGTGGACGACGCCATCGTGGTGGTGGAAAACGTGGAGCGGGTGATGAACGAGGAGGGCCTGCCGCCGCGCGAGGCCACCCGCAAATCGATGGGCCAGATCACCGGCGCGCTGATCGGCATTGCGCTGGTACTGGCGGCGGTCTTTGTGCCGATGGCCTTCTTTGGCGGCTCTACCGGCGTGATCTACCGCCAGTTCTCGGTGACCGTGGTGTCGTCGATGGTGCTGTCGGTGCTGGTGGCGATGATCCTCACCCCGGCGCTGTGCGCCACGCTGCTCAAACCGGTGAGCAAGGGCCACGGTCACGGCCACGAGTACACCGGCTTCTTTGGCTGGTTCAACCGCAGCTTCGACCGCAGCAGCGAGCGCTATCAGGGCATGGTTGGCCGCATCCTGCGCCGTAGCGGCCGTGCCATGGTGGTGTACCTGGCCATTATTGCCGCCATGAGCGTGCTGTTCCTGCGCTTGCCTACCGCCTTCCTGCCGGATGAAGACCAGGGCGTGCTGTTTACCTCCATCCAGCTGCCGTCCGGCGCTACCAAGGAACGCACCGACGCGGTGCTGGACAAGGTGCGCGAGCATTACCTGAAAGACCCGGCGGTGAAGTCGCTGTTTACCGTGTCCGGCTTCAGCTTTGCCGGTAGCGGCCAGAACATGGGTATCGGCTTTGTGCAGCTGAAACCGTGGAGCGAGCGCACGCGTGGCGACCTCGGCGTCAAAGCGGTGCTGGGCCGTGCGATGAAGACCTTCGGCCAGTGGCGCGAGGCCAGCGTGTTTGCCTTTGCCCCGCCGGCGGTGATGGAGCTGGGCAACGCTAGCGGTTTCAACCTGCAGCTGGTAGACCGCAGCGGCGTGGGCCACGAGGCGCTGGTGGCGGCGCGCGGCCAACTGCTGGGCATGGCAGCGCAAAGCAAGCTGTTGAGCGGCGTGCGCCCCAACGGCCAGAGCGATGCGCCGCAGTACCAGCTGGACATCGACCATGAAAAAGCCAACGCGCTGGGCATTGCCGACAGCGATATCAACAACACGCTCAGCACCGCGTGGGGCTCGCGCTACGTCAACGACTTTGTCGACCGTGGCCGCATCAAGAAGGTGTACCTGCAAGCCGATGCCCCGTACCGCATGGCACCGGAAGACCTGAACAAATGGTTCGTGCGCAACAGCAGCGGCAGCATGGTGCCGTTCTCCGCTTTTGCCACTTCGCACTGGACCTACGGCTCGCCCAAGCTGGAGCGCTACAACGGCCAGTCGTCGCTGGAAATCCAGGGGTCGCCCGCCGCCGGGGTGAGTACCGGCCAGGCGATGGCCGAGATGGAACGCCTGGCGGCGCGCCTGCCTGCCGGTATCGGATACGAGTGGACCGGCTTGTCGTACGAAGAGCGCTTGTCCGGCTCGCAGGCGCCGATGCTGTACGCCATCTCGCTGCTGATCGTGTTCCTGTCGCTGGCGGCGCTGTACGAAAGCTGGTCGGTACCGTTTGCCGTGATGATGGTGGTGCCGCTGGGCGTGATCGGCGCCTTGCTGGCCGCCGGCATGCGCGGGCTGTCCAACGACGTGTACTTCCAGGTGGGCCTGCTGGCCACCATCGGTTTGTCGGCCAAGAACGCCATCCTGATCGTGGAATTTGCCAAAGAGCTGCAAGAGCAGGGCATGGAGCTGGTAGCCGCCACGCTGGAGGCGGTGCGCATGCGCTTGCGTCCCATCCTGATGACCTCGCTGGCCTTCATCCTCGGCATCCTGCCGCTGGTGACCAGCAGCGGTGCCGGCTCCGGCAGCCAGAACGCGCTGGGTACCGGCGTGATGGGCGGCATGATCTCGGCCACCGTACTGGCCATCTTCTTGGTGCCGGTGTTCTTTGTGGTGATGCGTCGCCGCTTCCCGCCGGCCCCGGCATCCGTCAACCCCCACGCGGAGGAGCAGGCATGATGCGCCGCATGACCCCCGTTGCCGCCAGCGTGCTGCTGGCCTTGCTGGCCGGCTGCTCGCTGATGCCGGCCTACCAGACCCCGGCCAGCCCGGTAGCGGCCCAGTGGCCCGCCGGCCCGGCCTACCAGCAGCTGCCGGCTGCCACCCGCAGCGAAGGCGAGCTGCCAGGTTGGCCGCAGTTCTTTACCGACGCCCGCCTGCAACAGCTGATCCGCGTGGCGCTGGCCGAAAACCGCGACCTGCGCGTGGCCACGCTGAATGTGGAAGCGGCACGTGCGCAGTACCAGATCCAGTCGTCGGCACAGTGGCCCACGCTGGCGCTGGCCGGCAGCGGCACCGCCAAACGCACGTCAGCCAACGCCGGTAACGGCAAGGCGGTGATCAGCCACAGCGATAGCCTCAGCGTCGGCATCAGCAGTTACGAGCTGGACCTGTTCGGCCGCGTCGCCAGCCTGAAGGAGCAGGCGCTGCAAAGCTACCTTGCCGAGGAAGCCACCCAGCACAGCGCACGGCTGACGCTGGTGGCCGAGGTGGCCAGTGCCTACCTGACGCTGCAGGCCGACCAGCAACGGCTGGCGCTGGCCGAGAAAACGCTGGCTACGCAGCAGGCCAGCTACCAGCTGACCGAACGCATGCTGGCCGCCGGTGCCGCCACGCGGCAGGACCTGTACGCCGCCAGCAGCGCGGTGCAGAGCGCCAACATCGACGTGGCGTCGTATACCGCGCAGGTGGCGCAGGACCGTAACGCGCTGGCTCTGCTGCTGGGCGGCCAACTGCCGGAAGAAGCCTTGCAGCCGCAGGCCTTGGCCGACATGACGCCGCTGGCCGAGGTACCGGCCGGCCTGCCGTCGGCGCTGCTGCAGCGCCGACCCGACATCGTGGCCAGCGAACACGCGCTGCAGGCGGCTAACGCCAATATCGGCGCCGCTCGTGCCAAGTTCTTCCCCAGCATTTCGCTCACCGCCAACGCCGGGCTGGCCAGCAGCAACCTGTCCGGCTTGTTCAAGGCCGGGGCTGGCGCCTGGCAGTTCAGCCCGTCGGTGAGCCTGCCCCTGCTGGACGGTGGCAGCCTGCAGGCCGGCGTGGATAGCGCACGCGTGGCGTACCAGTCGGCTGTGGCCAGCTACGATAAAACGGTACAGACCGCCTTCCGCGAGGTGGCCGACGCGCTGGCGGTGCGCGGCACTATGCGCAGCCAGCTGGCGGCGCAGCAGGCGCTGGTAGACAGCAGCCGGCAGACCTTTGCCCAGGTCGAGGCGCGCTTCAAAGCCGGTGCCGACAGCTACCTGACCGTGCTCACCGCGCAGCGCAGCCTGTACGCCGCCGAGCAGGCATTGATTAGCCTGCAACTGAGCGACGCCAATAACCGCATCACGCTGTACAAGGTGCTGGGCGGCGGCTGGCAGCCGGACGCGGCTACTGGCAGCTAGACACCGGGCCGCCTTGGCGGCCCGGTTTTGACGAAACGAGGACACCATGATCGACCCCACCCGACGCCGTGTGCTGGCCCTGCTGGGCAGCAGTGGTGTGTTGGCCGCGTGCAGCAGCCTGCCCGCCGCACCCCGCCAGCCGGTAGTGCCGCCGGCCCCCGGCTTGCGTTTTGACCCGGCGGCGTTTACGCCGCGCAGCGTCACGGTAGACGGCACCACGCTGGCCATCCGTGCTTACGAAGGCCTGGCCTACGTGGCGCGGCCGGTAGAGCCGGCCTACCAGTGCCTGAACCTGTACATCCCCGCCGCGTATTTCGACGGCGGCGAGGTGGGCGGCTTTACCGCCGCCACGGCGCCGATCTTCTTGCCCAACCAGGTGGGTGGCTATATGCCGGCCTTGCCGGGTAAGCTGGACGGTCGCGCCTTCGGCCCGCCACCGGGCGGCGGCCAAGCACCGGCGGCCGCCCTGCCCAACGCCATCCAGTACGCCTTGTCGCGCGGTTTCGTGGTGGCCGCGCCGGGTGCCCGTGGCCGCACGCTGCAGGCTGCCAGTGGCGAATACACCGGCAAGGCACCGGCCGCCATCGTCGACCTGAAAGCGGCGGTGCGCTACCTGCGTGCCAATCGCGAACGCTTGCCGGGCAATACCGAGCGCATCATCAGTAACGGCACCAGCGCCGGCGGCGCGCTGTCGGCCTTGCTGGGCGCCAGTGGTGGGCAGGCCGATTACGCGCCGTATCTGGCGGCGCTGGGTGCCGCCGACGCCCGCGACGATATCTTTGCAGTATCGGCCTACTGCCCGATTACCAACCTGGCGCACGCCGATGCCGCCTACGAGTGGCAGTTTGCCGGCGTGGACAGCTACCGCAAGATCGACATCAGCATGCTGGACTACCAGGTGCAGCGCAAAACGGTCAGCGGCACGCTGGACGAGCGCCAGCGCGAGGTGTCGGCGGCGCTGGCGGCCAGCTTCCCCGCCTACGTCAACAGCCTGAATCTCCGTGCCCCCGACGGCAACGCGTTGCAGTTGGCCGCCGACGGGCAGGGCAGCTTCCGCGACTACGTGGCCAGCCTGCTGTTGCAGTCGGCGCGCACGGCGCTGGCGCAAGGGCGCGACCTGTCGGCGCTGGACTGGCTGCAATGGCAGGGCAGCCAGCCGGTAGCCGTACGTTGGCCACAGTATCTGGCGTATCTGGGGCGCATGAAAACGCCGCCGGCGTTCGACGCGCTGGATGGCTCGTCCGGCGAGAACCAGCTGTTCGGCAGCGCTAGCGAAGACAAGCGCCATTTCACCGCGTTCGGCCAACAGCACGGCACGGTGGCGAGCCTCGGCCAGGCCGAGGCGGCGGTGGTACGCATGATGGAGCCGCTGTCGTATATCGGGCAGGGCGGCGGTCAGCCGGCCGCGCACTGGCGTATCCGCCACGGCAGCAAGGATAGCGATACCTCGCTGGCGGTGCCGGTGATCCTGGCCACGGCGCTGCGCAACCACGGCTACCAGGTAGATCTGGCGCTGCCGTGGGACGTGCCGCACAGCGGCGACTACGACCTGCCGGCGCTATTTGACTGGGCGGCAGTCATCAGCCGCCAGCACTGAACGTGTTGGGGTAAAGCGCAAAAGGCCTGTGCCGTATGACACAGGCCTTTTGTTGGTGACTCACCCCTAGCTTTGCCAGACGTCTCATGAGCTTTTCTAGCGTCGCTATGGGGATCAGCTCAGTCCGGCGACTAGCCTGTCTCGTTGCCGTCGTATGCCGGTAAAAATGGCCTGAGCCACTTCTACAGGGAAATCTGCTGGCAGTGTTTGCTCAACGTCTTGCAGTACCTTGCTCGTGCAATCTACTAGCTCGTTTAGCAGTGTCTTGGCCCATGCTTCGGTCAGGCCGCTGCTGCGTGCTTGTGCCAGCCAGTGGCGTGGCTGGATGCGGTCGATCAGGTAGTGATTGCTTTGCCCGCGTACCGCCATGGCCAGCTTGGCCTTTTGTGGCGCCAACTGGCCTGCACCCTGGCCGATGACGGGGTGGGCTGACAAGATGTCGTATAGCGGTGTGGCCCGATAACGGCCACCCGGCAGATGAAACAGGCTGAAGTTTTTGGCGTGGCCGTCGGTGGCGGCCAGCAGCCAGAACACCACTTGGGCCTTGAAGAACTGCTGGCGGTCAGCTTCGCTGTTTTCGGAGCCGGCTAGAATATCGAGGATGCGCGCCATGCCCGGGCCGCCATCGCTCTGGTACTTGAGGTGGGGCGGGGTGCCGGTAGCCTGGCAGAAGTCTTCTTGCGGCAGGCGCATCAGCCAACTGCCGTCTGCGGCTAGCCGGCGGTCAAAGCGTTCCACCACCAGCACTTTCTGCGCGTCAAAGCGGGCAATGTTGCAGCGCGCTACCGGCAGGCCGAATGCGGCGACCAGCTGCGCGCAGAGCCATTCGTTTTCTACCGAGCTGCGCATATCGGCTTGCATGCCACCTACCAGCCCCATGGGCAGTTTCAGGATATGGGTAGTGGGTGTACTGCCCAGCGGGCGCTGCCAGCGCCCAGCGTGGTACAGCAAGGCGGTTTTCTCCTGCGCGCCGGCAATGGATAAGCGCAGATCGGTCTCATATTTCTGTTGCCCTGGTGCCCCAGCATGCACTGTTTGTTGCAACAAGCTGGCGATGTCCGCCTCTGTCAGCGCTTCCCCGTGAATACTGTGCAAGTCTTGCGGCGTTTCGTCGGGTGATAGCAGTTGCAGCGCGCCGACGCAGTCGCGCCCTAGTGCGGCCAGCAGGGTAAACGCAGCGCTGTCACTCAGCCGGTAGCGTTGCGCCAGGCGGCGGCGGATGCTGTCGCTATCGGGTAGCAGGTTATCGAAATAGGCATTGACCACGGCACCGCGATACGCGGCATTGCCGGGTAAAAACGGCAGTGACAGCGACAGTGGCCGTGCTTGCGGGTGATGCAGCCAGCTATCGTGGTAAGTGAAGGTTTCGCCGCTACGGGTGAGCGCCCATTCGCCAACCAATAAGCCATTCATCCATACATTCAGCTGTTGCCGGTGACGCTTGCGGCCCATCTCACCACGCCTCGTCGCTGACGGTGGCCTGTTTGTCATCCCGGGTGTGGATTACCAGCTCGGCATCCAGCGCCCGCAGCAGTTTGCTTAGCCGCTCCACGCTGGCTGCGGCCGGGCGGGCTTCCAGCCGGGCATAGCTTTGCTGGCTGATGCCCAGTCGTTCGGCCAGCTGTGTCTGGGTGAGCCCGGCGCGCTGGCGCAGGCTGCGCAGCATGGCGGGCAATTGGTCCGGGGTGATGATGGGATAGTGCATGGTATCCGGCTCCATATAGGGTACGCATTACATGCTATGTGTTGTAAATACAAAATACAACCTTTAGGTTGTTAAGTAATTTTACAACGTAAAGGGTGTGGAACATCTGGTCGCGGCCGACAGCTAATCACGGTGGAGAAGGAAGGTTATGTAGCGTGAAGCTTGCGGTGGCCGGCAGTCGTAACGGAGGGGTTGGCTGTGCGAGTTGGCGATGTTGAGCACGTTAGCCGCTGGTATGTCGTAAGTAAGCTGTTGATGAGCGCGGAGAGTGACATCTCGCAGCAAAACCGGCAGCCCGACGGTCAAAAAACCTGCAAATCCCAGAAAAAAAGTGTGACACTTTTCCGGTGCTTGTTTCGCGTCGCTTTTCTCGGGCAGGTTCGCGATGGCTTTAGGTAAGTGTCTGTCTTGAAAAGTGATTCTAGTGGCGGGTGATTCTGTGGTGATGCGGATGATGGTGAAAATTTGCCCTCATAACCCGAAGGTCGTAGGTTCGAATCCTGCTCCCGCAACCAAATACAAACCCCTGATCCAATTGAGAAATTGGATCAGGGGTTTTGCATTTTCTCCCCACTGTTCTGGGCACAGGCAGGCGTCTGTGTCCATTTCCGTGCCTAAACCTGTGCTGCAGTCTCTGCTGGGCGGGGACGGGCAGACGACGGCATCCAGGTACCCATCAGCAAGCCTTGTCTGATAGGTTCGGGCTGCCCGACTTTGCCTGTTGCATGGCGGCCGGCTGCATGACCACGCTTTCATCGTTTATCAGGCGATGAAGGGCAAGATTTTGCCAAGTGCGGCCAACCATTTATGACTTCATGGCCGCCATGCCGCGTAAAGATTACCTTGGCTGTGCGGCTGAACTGGCGTCAAGCATGCCTTGGCCGGGGTGGCGGCTGATGGCCCGATTTGGCAGTAGGGTGCCTGAAATTGATGCGGCCTTTGGTGAGGTCGTATGGCGACATTTCCACGGTGACCCTGTCGCCTTGTATCACCCTGATGCGGTGAATCTTCATTTTGCCAGAGCCGTAGGCAAGGATTTCCAGGCCGTTGTCCAGCCGTACGCGAAAGCGCGACTCTGGCAACATCTCGGTGACAACACCTTCTAGTTCGATCATGTCTTCTTTTGACATGGGGGTCCCCCATAAGATTGATGCACAACCATCAAACTGGTTGTGACAGGTAAGTGGCTTCGTCGACCCAAGCAAAAAAGCAGCGTAGCGCAGCTGCATTTCAGGCAGTTATCAGGCTGAAGAAGGCGTGTCTGAATCTGCGGCGCTCGCTTAATGCGTCACCGTGTTGCTTGCAACGCCAGCGCGATCACGCGAAAGCCGCAAGATACAGCCTTTGTAAGGTTCGCCGCTTTCCATTTTGCTTGGTGCCCGTTGCGACTCGAAACCATAGCCAAGCGTTGCCATGGCGCGACAGAAACCTGGCCGGTTTCCCCGGTCTGGGTCAACGATGATGATTTCAGCCGTGGGTGCAGCATGAGTATCAATAAAACTGGCCAGTTGAACTGCGTGCTGACGTTCGTACAGCACATCGCTACCAATAATCAGGTCGAACCTGCCTAGCGCCGGGTTGGTACCGCCCCAGTCGCCGGCCTGGTATTCAAGTGGTGGCAAGCTGTTCAGAAACAGGTTTTCGCTAAGAAAATCGGGGCTGCAAGGGTGCCAGTCGCTCACGGTGACATCGCCATCCCGGCGATGAACCACGATACTGGCCAAGGCGAGGCCGGCACCGATTTCCAGCACTCTCAAACCGGTTAGCGGTTCGCTATCCATCAGCAGCGCCAGTACTTTTGACGATGGCCACAGCTGGCCAAACAGCGGCCAGCTTGCAGGCGAGATACCGCGGCGTTCTGCCTCGCCATGCGGGTCGGCATACTGTTGCGTATCCAGAAGCGACCGGATCTGGTAATCGGTGCCACCAATGGACACGGTTTGCTGCATGGTGAAGTAGCCGGGCATGACCGGGAGCCTTTATGGAAGTGAAGCATGCTTTGCACGAGGAAACGTTCTGATCGAACGGGCAAGCGCTTCACAAATACAGTCAGGCGAGAAGGTGCATGCAGGGAACGAAAAGGCAGTCAGACGATACGTCCATCAGGAAGTCGGAACGTACGATTGGCGCTCACGGTAACATGCTCTGGCAGTTATGGCATGTCAAATATTCTGACCAAGCTTGTTATTGCCGGGCATGGTGCCGCTTGAAAGAGCGAGAAACCATTGGCTTATGCAGCAATGCCTGCGCTGATCAGCGCCGTGGTTTCCTGCTCGGACAACTGCAGGCTATCCATGCAAAAACCTTTCAGTTTTGACCATTCATGGGTTTGGCTCAGGCCGGTGCTGAGCTGAACGGCATGCTCGGCAAGCTGTGCTACCGCAATCAGTTCCCTGGCTCGATCACTGTCCGGTATCGACAAGGGCAGCTTGGTCACGTCGTCTGGCGTGTGATGGCACTGGATGGCGGCGACAAAGTAATCCGGCAAATGCCAGTCTTCGGCAATAAAAGCACCAATTTGCGCGTGATTGACGCTGTACTCCCGGTTTTCGTGTTCGGTGAACGCATTGTCCGGATCGTTGTTGGCCAGACCCAGGATTTCCTTGTAGTTCGAGTAGTGGTTCATCAGCACGGCGATGCCGACATCCCTGAACAAGCCGAAAGTAAAGATTTCGTCGGCTTTTTGCCTGTACAGCAAGCGGGCAATGTTGGCTGACATTTCTGCCACGCGCCAAGACGAATCCCAGAACCGGGTAATGCTGGCTCCTTGGCTTACGGCTGATTGCAGCAAGAATGCGCGTGCATAGTACGCCACCTGTTGCGCGCCGATCATTTGCAGTGCTACCGGGATGGAGGCGTTTTTCTGCAAGCAGTACAAGGGGCTGTTGGAGAGCTTGATCAAACCGGCACTGAGGGCCACGTCCTTTTTGATCAAGGCGCTCAGCTCGCCAAAGTCAAAGCTGGTGCTGGCGATCAACTCGTCAATCTTGATCAGTATTTCCGGGCACGCCGGTAAGGGGATATGGGAGACGACTTGCTCTACATGTTTTTTTTCATTGTTCATGATGTCATCTCTTCCTTGTCGCTTTGCATCACGGCCGTACCGGTTTGTTCTGTCGCGGCAGGGGCGTCTGCCGGGGCTGGAAAGTTTGCCGTGCAGCTTGCGCCGTGCCTGCCAAGGTGCGTTATTGTGGCGGGCTATGGCTTTGCCAGTGGCGTGTCACGGCATTCTTATCACCCGCTTTTATCGATATCATTGTGACACTATCTGTCAGTGCAGGGTGAATTTCCTTGCTGGTACCTGCATGGCGGGAGTGATCTGCTGCGTGATCGGCGCCATGCTATCGCTCCGGTACAGTTATCAGAGGAGATCTTTATGTTGCTTTCCCGTTGGCATTCGTTTGGCTTCGCTGCCGCCATGTTGTTGTCGCTGGCAGCGTGCAGCACCCTGCCACCCGCAGGCATTCAGCCAGTGACAGGTTTTGACTTACAGCGCTACAGCGGGCAGTGGTACGAGATTGCCCGTCTGGATCACCGCTTTGAACGTGGCATGAGCGATGTGCAGGCGTACTATTCCCCACAGCCGGATGGGAGCGTGACCGTGCGCAATCGCGGGTTCGATACTGCCGCCGGGCGCTGGAAAGAAGCGCTTGGGCGCGCACGATTCAATGCCGACCCGGGCACGGCCTCGCTGAAGGTGTCTTTCTTTGGTCCGTTCTACGGTGGTTACCACGTAGTGGCACTTGACCCGGCTTACCGCTGGGCCATGGTGGCTGGAAATGATCGCGACTATTTGTGGCTGCTTGCGCGCGAGCGTAGTCTGCCGCAAGAGGTGACAGCACGTTTGTTACAACAAGCACAGGCGCTGGGTTTTGATACCAGCAAGCTGATTTGGGTGAGCCAGCAGCGCCTGGACGATGCCGCGGCCAAGCCCTAGCTTGGCAGGCGCTATCGCGCATGCCCTACCCGAGGCGTTACCTGATGACCATGCTAAATCAGCGGTTTTGGCGTGACGATGCCATGCCGTATGTCTAGAGTCGGCGCGCTCAGCAAAGCCGGGCCTGCTACCGCTCTCACAGCCACCCAACGCTGTCCATTGGCGCGGTGGACGCTGGTGCTTCTCTGCTGCAATTGGCTGGGATGCGCTGGTGTGCTGGGCGCTGGCGCGGCCAACCTTGCTGGCTGCGTTTAAGCGTCAGCTAGGCCTGCTGCACCGCTGTAGTGCACTGCTGTTATGGGCAGTCGCTGCCGGGATGGTGTGGATGGTGAGGGGCGTATTGCCCTTGGCAGGTAATTGACCCTGGCCGGTTGTATTAAGGGGAATGACAAACGCCCGGGCTTGATTGGCCGGGGCGGTTGTCATGCCGTAATCGCCAGGTGCCCGCTTTATTCTTCCAGCAGGCTGCGTAGCATCCAGGCGGTTTTCTCGTGCACATCCAGGCGCTGGGTCAGTACGTCGGCAGTCGGCTGGTCGTTGGCACTGTCCACAACGGGGAACAGCTTGCGTGCGGTACGGGCGGTGGCCTCTTGTGCCGCCACCAGATGGCGGATCATGTCGGTGGCTTTGGGTACGCCTTCCACTTCCTTGATTGACGCCAGTTTCACGAATTCCTTGTAGGTGCCCGGTGCCGGGAAGCCCAGTGCGCGAATGCGTTCGGCAATAGTGTCCAGTGCTGTCCATTGCTCGGTGTACTGCGCCATGAACATATTGTGCAGGCTGTTGAATTGCGGGCCGGTTACGTTCCAGTGGAAGTTGTGCGTCATCAGGTACAGGGTGTAGCTGTCTGCCAGAAGTGCCGACAAGCCCTCGGCAATCTGTTTGCGTGCATCAAGGTCGATACCGATGTCGATATCTTTGGCTTTCACTTTTTTCTCTTTCATGCCAGCTCCTTATCGGGGTAAAGGTCATTGTCAAAAAGGTGACCGCAGCTTGGGCCAGAAGTTTGCCCGTTTGCCCTAACGGGCAGTGCGTGCATGCAGCGTTACCTTAACATAAGCATTTATGCTGAGGGGCGCCGGGGCAGGCCGGGATGATCTGGCGCAAGCTGCTTTGCCGCCAGCGGGCGAAGGTGCGGTCAACCAGGCTGCGAGCCAGCGTCAAGAGATAAGCGCAGTAGCAGCCAGGCGGTTTATCCGCCGGCTGCCTTGTTGCCCGTTGGCGGTTTACAGACCGGCGATGCGCGCTACCAGCTGCGCCAGTTCGTCCCGCGTCACCTTGCCCATGCCGTTGAAGCGGCCGCCCGGTGCCGTCAGCAGCCCGGCTGCCACTACCTGCGCGGCGGCGGCGTCGTAGCCGGCCTGCAGTTCGCCGGCGTCTTGCAGCGTGGCGCGTTCACTCAGTTTCTGGCGCTGGAAGCCTTCGTACATGGCGCGGGCTGCTATCGCCAGCTCCTGACGGGTGATGGCCGCGTCCGGCCAGAAGCGGTCGCTGCCGCTCATCCAGCCTTGGCTCACCACGATGGCGATCTGCTCGCGCAGCGGGTGGTCGGCGGCGAGGTCGTTCAAGGCCGGCACTTCCTTCGCGTTCAGCTCGCCGCCCAGCAACATCTGCAGCGTATTGGCCAGTTCGGCGCGCGTTACCGGCCGCTGCGGCCAGAAACGGCCTTGCTCGTCACTCGTCATCAGGCCGCGGAACACCACGGCCTTCACCGCTTGCGGCTGACGGCTGCGGGCGATGTCGGTAGGGGTAGTGCGTGCCGGGTCGCCCAGGCGGGCGTCTACCGGTTCGATATCCAGCCGGATGTCGCGTACGGTGTAGTTGGTCTGCGAATCGACAAAGCTGCTCCAGGCGGCAAAGCGCTCGCCCTTGCTGAAACTGAAGCGGTAGCCGTAGTGGTAACCGTTGGCCGGGTTGTAGCGCACCATCAGCCCTTGCTGGCGCTGGGCGGTATTGTCGGCCAGGCCGTACAGCACGGCGCGGCCGACGGCGTTGACTGCCGACAGGTCGGCAATCAGGCTGTTGCCGTTGAGGTAGGCGTCGCCAGCCGTGATGGCGGCCTTGCCGTCGCGCGGCTGCAGCGTGCCGCTGGCCGGGTCGTAGCGGTCGCCGCTGCCCAACATGCTGAGGCGCACATTGCCGATGCGGCTGCCGTACAGCGTTTTCTGGTAGCTGGCCGCGCTGGCGTCCATCACCGTCAGGTAGCCTTCGCCCAGCACTTCCAGCGTACCGTCCGGCTTCACCCACATTGCGGTATTGGTGTCCAGCCCGTAGCCGCGGGCCAGGCCGCGCGCGCTGAGGTAGGCGGCCATGCGGCCAACCCGGCCGCTGCTGGTTTCTTCCAGCTTGTCCAGGTGCTGGTCGATGATGCCGTCGAAAAAGCCGGCGCCCGGCAGGATGCTGACGCCGCGCATGTCGGCGCGCTGGCCCAGGCCAAAGTCCAGCGTATCCATCACCACGCCGTAGGCGGTGGGCATTTGCTTGCCCTGGATGCTGGCGCCGGCGCTGGTGCCACCGATCACGCCGCCACGCTGCTTCACGGCGTGAATGGCGTGCCAGGCTTGCGACGGGCTGCCGTCGGCATTGAACAGCGCGCGGGCGATGCGCGACTGGTCGCCACCGACAAACCACACCGCGGTAGCGTCGGCCAGCGGCTGCAGCACCGCCGGGTCGTTCATGTTTTTCTGGTAGTTCTTGCGGTCGATGTCGATGATGCTGATGCGCGCCTCCGGCACCCCCATCGCCACCAGTTCGGCGCGGAAGCGGCGGCTGGAGCCCAGGCTGCCGCTGGCGGTGGGCATGATGGCGATGCGAGCCTGCTGGGCGCCGCCGGCCAGTTCCACGAATTTGGCGTATACCGGCACGTTGCTGGCGCGCAGCATGCCGCCCACGGCCAGCAGGTGGCCTTCTGCCAGCGCCTGGTTGCCGAGGCCAGCGCCCGCCAGCGCCAGCAGCAGCGCCACGGTGAGTCTGTTTGCTTTCAATGCGTTCTCCTCGTCCGCGCGCACCGGCCCGGCGCCCCGGCGTGTTGGCCGGGGCGCAAGCTGGCGTGTTGCGGACACCTTGTTGCGAGTCAATGAGTCATTGCCGTGATTGTTCACGTGCTTTATGCCAGCCGGTGGCTGGGTGAAACGCCGGGCGGGGCCCGGGTTGCCGGCACGCGCGGGCGTACCGGCGAACGCTTACCTGCGGCCGTTGCCGGGGCCGAGGTCGGTGTAGAGGTAGTCCAGCATGCCTTCGGTCAGCGCGGTGCTCAGGCTGAGCGCGGTGCCGTGGCGCAGCATCACTTGTGCCAGCAGGCACTCGATTAGCGCCAGCATGGCGGTGGACGAGGAGGACAGCACCGGGTGTTCGGACGGTACGTAGAACTGCAGCGAGGACACTGCGGCCAGCGGTGACGCCGGCGAATCGGTCAGCGCCACCACTTGGGCGCCGCGTTCGGCGGCAAAGGCGGCCAGCTGCACGGTATCGCGCGAGTAGCGCGGCAGGCTGAGCGCCAGTAACACGTCGCCCGGCTGTGCACTGGCCAGCTTGTAGGCGGCGTTCTCGGCGCCGCCTTCTGCGCTGGCCAGGATGGCGTCACAGTACGGCGACAGGTTGGCCGCGGCCAGCCCGGCCAGGTAGCTGCTGTTGCCAAAGCCCAGCACGTAGACGCGGCGTGCGGCCAACAGGCGGCTGGCCAGGCCGTTCAGGGCGGTGGCGCTGATCTGCTGCGACACGGCGCGCAGGTTGTCGCTGGCAAAGGCAAACAGGCCGGGAGCGGCCTGGCCGGCCTCGTCCTGCTCCAGCTGCTGGCGCAGTTTGGCTACCGGTGAAACCGCGGCCTGCAAGGTGGCGGTGAGCTCGGCGCGCAGCGCGGTAAAACCCTGGTAGCCCAGCACGTTGGCCAGGCGGTTGACGGCGGCGGGCGAGCTGTCGGCGGCCTCGGCCAAGGCCTCCATGCCCTGGGTGGCGGCCAGCAGCGGGTGGCGCAGCAGGTAGCCGGCCACCTTGCGCAGGGCCGGGGTCAGCGTGGGCATTGCCTCGTTGAGGCGGTCCAGCACGGGGGAAGCGGGCGGATTTGGCATTGATATGTAAATTTTCAAAAATTTGTTTGTGAAAATTTACATATCAAATCGATGGCCGGCAAGCATTGCTTGCCGGCGCTGTCCGCAATGGCGGGGGGCTGTCGTGACAAACCCACACCGGCCATGGTGGCGGGTGTGGGTTTGGGCGCAGGCGACAGGCTTAGCGCGGCGGTTGCGGCGGGCGTTCTTCGCCTTGCGGCGCGTCGCCCGGGTGGCCGTGCGGTTTGCCCGGCGGCGGCGTCAGCAGCGCCTGGCGTACCAGCTTGCCTTGCTCGGCGTTCAGGCTGTCAAAGAAAGCCAGCCAGGCCGGGGACGGCTGCGGCGGCAACTTGCGGGCGCTTTCCAGGCTGCGGAAGGCGTCGGACAGGCTGGTTTTGCCGTCGGCCAGCTTGTCGCGCAGCGTCATCTGCGCGCGCATCATGGCATGGCCGGCTTCGATCTGGTTGCTGGCGTCGGCTTGTTCGGCTTTCACCCACAGCGCGTCTTGCTTGCTATCCAGCTTCAGCGCCGGCAGTACGCGTTTGAGCAGCATGCCCAGCGACGGCGGCAGCGGTTTTTCGGCACCCGGCGGCGGCGGCGGGGGCTGCTGGCCATCGTTATCGTTCAGGGCCGGGCCGCTGGCCATGGCCAGGCTGGAGAGCAGGGCTGCGCAGCTGGCAGCGATCAGGGCGAAACGCATGATGTGGACCTCATCGGGTGTGACAATGGTGCCATCATGCGGCGTGCGCTTGTCGGCAGCTTGTCGTGGCTGTATCGGTGGCGGTACACAGTACCAACGGTAACCAGGCGCGGGGTGGCCACTTACTCTTTACACGCGGATCAGCCGTGACTGAGAGCCGGACGGCGATGGCGTGACCGATGCCGCGTGACACATGGCCTTGCAGCAAGGGTTGGCGGCTAGCCAGCGGCCAGCCGCTGCGGCATGATGCCACTTTGCCGGATGACACGCGGGAGCCTGCATGAACATTGCCGTATTCGACACCAAACACTACGACCGCCAGGCGCTGACGCTGGCGAATGCCCGCTTCGGCCACGAGCTGGCCTTTTTCGAGCCGCGGCTGAACGCCGATACCGTAGAGCTGGCGGCGGGCTTTGACGCCGTTTGCCCCTTCGTCAACGACCGGCTGGACGCCGCCGTGGTGGCCAGGTTGGCCGCGTTGGGCGTCAAGCTGGTGGTATTGCGCTGCGCCGGCTTTAACGGGGTGGACCTGGCCGCCTGCCGCCAGCACGGCATCCGCGTGGCGCGGGTGCCGGCTTACTCGCCGCACGCGGTGGCCGAGCACGCGTTTGCGCTGCTGCTGGCGGTGAACCGCCGCATCCACAAGGCTTATGTGCGCGTGCGCGAGATGGACTTTTCGCTGGACGGGCTGGTGGGGTTTGACCTCTATGGCAAGACCTTCGGCGTGATCGGTACCGGCCGCATCGGCGAGGCGGCCATCGGCATTGCCCGCGGTTTCGGCATGCGCGTGCTGGCCTGCGACCCGCAGCAGGATGCGGCGCTGGCGGCGCAGCTGGGCTTCGACTACGCGCCGCTGGCCGAGGTGCTGGCGCACAGCGACGTGCTGAGCCTGCACGTGCCGCTGCTGCCGGCCACGCGTCACATCATCGACGCGGCGGCGTTAGCGGCGATGAAACCCGGCGCCATCCTGATCAATACCAGCCGTGGTGCGCTGGTGGATACGCCAGCCGTCATCGACGCGCTAAAGCGCGGTCAACTGGCGGGGGTGGGGCTGGACGTGTACGAAATGGAGGAGGGCGTGTTCTTCGAAGACTTGTCCGATACCGGCCTGCAGGACGACCAGCTGGCGCGGCTGCTGACCTTCCCCAATGTGCTGGTCACCTCGCATCAGGGTTTTTTGACGCGCGAGGCGCTGGCCAATATCGCCGATACCACGCTGGGCAACGCCACGGCCTTTGCCGCCGGCGAAGCGCTGGCCAACGAGGTATTGCCGCAGTAGCGCTTGGCGTTGCGCACGAAAAAAGGTTGGCCGCGGCCAACCTTTTTTTCTTGCAGACACCCCCTGTTTGCTGGGCAAACAAGGGGTGTCTTGTCAATGGGAGGGCTGCGGGAGCCGGTGCTTGTGTGGAGCGGCCCGGCTTTGCCAGGCCCGGTAGTGCCTGAGTCGGTAACTGGCCCGCAGCCTGCAAGGTTGGCCGCGGCCAACCTTTTTGTTTGCGACTGACGGGTTTATTGCGCCAGCGGGTCGCGACGGAATACCCAGTGCGTGGCGTCCGAGGCGTTGGCATCGAAAGCGTAGCCCTCGCTGTTAAAGCCCTTCAGTGCCTCGGCATCGCTTACTGCGTGTTGCACTGCCCAGCGCGCCATCAGGCCGCGAGCGCGTTTGGCGTAAAAGCTGATGATCTTGTAGTGGCCGTTTTTCAGGTCCTGGAACACCGGCGTGATCACGGTGGCCTGTAGTTTTTTCGGCTTCACCGATTTGAAGTACTCGTCCGAGGCCAAGTTCACCAGTTGCGGCAGCGGCTGTTTGGCCAGTTCGGCGTTCAGCGCGTCGGTGATGATATCGCCCCAGAACTGGTACAGGTTGGCGCCGCGCGGGTTGGTCAGGCGGGTGCCCATTTCCAGGCGGTAGGCCTGCATCAGGTCCAGCGGGCGCAGCAGGCCGTACAGGCCGGACAAAATGCGCAGGTGCTGTTGCAGCCAGTCCAGTTGCGGCTCGCTCAGGCTGGCGGCGTCCAGCCCTTCGTAGACATCGCCCATGAAGGCCAGCACTGCCTGCTTGGCGTTTTCTGGTGTAAATTCACCGCCCCAGTCGTGAAACCGTCCGGCGTTTAGCGTGGCCAGGGCATCGCTGATGCTCATCAGCTGGCCGATGTCGGCCGGGCTAAGCTGGCGCAGCGTGGCGATCAGCTCGGCGCTGTGGGACAGGAAGTCGGGCTGCGTATGGCGGGCGGTGTGGGCAGGGGTGTCGTAGTCCAGCGTTTTGGCTGGCGAAATAACCATCAACATGTCACGTCCTTTGGCGGTAGGCGGCGGCCATTCTAATGCATGGCGCCGCCCGCGGTGAACGGGGCGGGCAGGAAAGGCAGGCATGCGGGTATTGGTACAGCGCGTTACCCAGGCGTCGGTAACGGTAGACGGCAGCATCACGGGGCAGATCGGCGCCGGCTTGCTGCTGCTGGTGGGGGTGGAAGAGGCGGATGGCGCCGCCGATATCGACTGGCTGGTGCGCAAGGTAAGCCAGCTGCGCATTTTCAATGACGACGCGGGGGTGATGAACCGCTCGGTGCTGGACGCGGGGGGCGAGGTGCTGGCTGTCAGCCAGTTCACGTTGTTTGCCAGCTGCAAGAAGGGCAACCGACCCGGCTACAGCCGCGCCGCGCGTGGCGAAATCTCGCAGCCGATGTTCGATCGCTTTGTGCAGGCAATGGCAACCGCGCTGGGCAAGCCGGTGCCTACCGGCGTGTTTGGTGCCGACATGCAGGTGGCGCTGGTGAACGATGGCCCGGTCACCATCTGGCTGGACAGCAAGGCGCCGGAATAAGCCGGTAGTACAGGGTTGGCCGCACGGCGGCCGGCCTTGTGCGGGTGGCGAGGCGGGGAGGGGTTGCGCCAAACCAGCGCTGCAAAGCAAAAAAGCCGTTGACTGTGTCAACGGCTTTTTTAACTGGTGCCCAAGAGAAGACTCGAACTTCCACACCCTTGCGGGCGCTAGGACCTGAACCTAGTGCGTCTACCAATTCCGCCACCTGGGCTTAAACCTGATTGTGTACTGCTGACTGCTATCTGACGAAAAGTGATGGTGCCCAAGAGAAGACTCGAACTTCCACACCCTTGCGGGCGCTAGGACCTGAACCTAGTGCGTCTACCAATTCCGCCACCTGGGCCAAAACCTTGATTGTCAGTTGTCGTGTCAACAGCAAGGAAACTTGCTGGTGCCCAAGAGAAGACTCGAACTTCCACACCCTTGCGGGCGCTAGGACCTGAACCTAGTGCGTCTACCAATTCCGCCACCTGGGCACGACAAATTTTTTACCGGTTGAACATCAGCATTACTGCTGGTGCCCAAGAGAAGACTCGAACTTCCACACCCTTGCGGGCGCTAGGACCTGAACCTAGTGCGTCTACCAATTCCGCCACCTGGGCCAACCGGATTTTGCTACAACAAAACAACGAGCATGATGCTTGGTGCCCAAGAGAAGACTCGAACTTCCACACCCTTGCGGGCGCTAGGACCTGAACCTAGTGCGTCTACCAATTCCGCCACCTGGGCGCTGCTTTGCTGTATCATCGATGACGCTGACTTGTTTCGATCAGTGCATCGAAGAAGCACGCATTATAATGACGATTCTGGAAGTGTCAATGGCCTCCAATAGAAAAAACAGCAATAAAACCGCGTTGCGTCTGCAGGACCCGTTCCTCAGTCGCGAAAAAACCAAGTACGACAATCCCTTACCTAGCCGCGAATTCATCCTTGAACTCCTCGAAAAAAATGGCGTGCCGATGCACGCAGAGGAGCTGGCGGCCGCTTTCCCGATTTACGAGCACGAACTGGACCTGTTCGAGCGACGCCTGCGCGCGATGGAGCGTGCCGGCCAGATCCTGATCAACCGCAAGGGCGAGCTCTGCGTGGCAGAGAAACTCGACCTGGTTGCCTGCCGCATCTCCGGCCACCGTGACGGTTACGGTTTCGCCGTGCGCGAGAGCGGCGAAGGCGACGACATTTACCTGTCCGAACGCGAAATGCACAAGGTGATGCACGGCGACCGTGTCATGGTGCGTCCGGGCGGAACCGACCGCCGTGGCCGTACCGAAGGCCGCATCGTCGAGGTGCTGGAACGCGCCACCACCCGCCTGATCGCCCGCATCTATAGCGAGCGCGGCGTGTGGTACGCGGTATCCGAAGACCGCCGCGTGCGCCAGGAAATGCTGGTGGAAGCCGGCGGTGACGGCGGCGCCAAGCACGGCCAGGTGGTGATGGTGGATATCGTCGATTACCCCGACGCGCACCGTCAGGCCATCGTGAAGGTCAGCGAAGTGCTGGGCGACTACGCCGATCCGGGCATGGAAATCGAAATCGCGCTGCGCAAGCACGACCTGCCGCACGTGTTCAGCGACGAGGCCGTGGCCCAGGCCGTGGCCACCTCGCAGAAGGTGGGCAAGAAAGACATCAAGGGCCGCGTTGACCTGCGCGACCTGCCGCTGGTGACCATCGACGGCGAAACCGCCCGCGACTTTGACGATGCGGTTTATGCCGAGAAGAGCGGTAAAGGCTTCCGTCTGATCGTGGCCATTGCCGACGTCAGCCACTACGTACGCCCCGGCGACGCGCTGGACGTGGATGCGCGCACCCGCAGCACCTCGGTGTACTTCCCGCGCCGCGTCATCCCCATGCTGCCGGAAGAGCTGTCCAACGGTATCTGCTCGCTGAACCCCGACGTCGACCGCCTGTGCATGGTGTGCGACATGCAGGTATCGGCGCGCGGCAAAGTGAAGAAATACCAGTTCTACCCGGCCGTGATGCGCTCGCAGAACCGCTTTACCTATACCCAGGTATGGCAGCTGCTGTCCGAAGGCGGCGAGCACAAGCTGCGCCCGCAGTTGGAAACGCTATACGCGCTGTACCAGCAGCTGCTGGCGCAACGCCACAAGCGCGGCGCGGTGGATTTCGACACCATCGAAACACAGATGCTGTTCAACGAGCAGGGCAAGATCGACAAGATCGTGCCGGTGGTGCGCAACGACGCCCACCGCCTGATCGAGGAATGCATGCTGGCGGCCAACGTTTGCGCGGCCGAGTTTATCCAGAAGCACGCGCACAAGTGCCTGTTCCGAGTGCACGAAGGCCCCACGCCCGAGAAGCTGGAAAACCTGCGCCGTTTCCTGAACGTCAGCGGCCTCACGCTGGGCGGTGGCGACAAGCCCACCACCAAAGACTACGCCGAGCTGGCCGAACGCGTGCGCGAGCGCCCGGACGCCAGCATGATCCAGACCATGCTGCTGCGCTCCATGCAGCAGGCGGTGTACCAGCCGGAAAACCTGGGCCATTTCGGCCTGTCGTACGAGGCGTACACCCACTTTACCTCGCCGATCCGTCGCTACCCCGACCTGCTGGTACACCGTACCATCAAGGCCATCCTGGCTGACAAAAAGTACAAGCCGGGCAAATGGGAAGCCATCGGCGAGCACTGCTCGATGGCCGAGCGCCGCGCCGACGACGCCAGCCGCGATGTGCAGTCCTGGCTCAAAACCTACTACATGCGCGACAAAGTCGGTGAGGTCTACACCGGCAAGATCAGCGCGGTGGCCGGTTTCGGCATTTTCGTGCTGCTGGACGAGCTGTACGTAGAAGGCCTGATCCACATTTCCGAGCTGGGCAAGGACTACTTTCACTTCCACAAGGACCTGCAAGCCATCATCGGCGAAAAGAGCGGCCTGCGTTACCAGCTGGGCGATGCCGTTACCGTCAAGGTGATGCGCGCCGACCTGGAAACCGCGCAGGTAGACTTTGCGCTGGTTGATGTTGGCCGCAGCAAGGGCGATGGCGGGCGTGACGGTGGCAGGGATGGCGGTCGCGACCACGATCGCGGCTCGCGTCATCAGAAAAACCGTCGCGACAAGCGTCGTCAGGGTGGTTTCGAGCCGCCGCAGAAGGCCCCGGCCAAGCCGGCAGCCGAGGTCAGCGTCAAACTGGTGCCGGCCGTATTGCCAGTTGCCAGCGAGCCGGCGCCGGCAGCCAAGCCGTCGTCGCGCAAGCGTCACCGTGGCAAGGGCAATGCGGCCAACAAGCCGGTAGAGGCAGCGGCTGCCAAACCTGTGGAGACCAAGCCGGTTGCAGCCAAGCCGGTAGCGCCTAAGCAGGTCGAAACCAAGCCGGTTGAGCTGAAGCAGGTTGAAACCAAGCCGGTCGCACCAAAGCAGGTCGAGACCAAGCCGGCCGTGGCTGAGGCGCCGGTCACGGCCAAGCCGCCGCGTGCACCGCGCAAAGCCGCCGCCGCCAAGGCGCCGGCTAGCCAGGCCGAGCCAGCCCAGCCTCAACAGGCTGCTAGCCAGCCGGCACCGCAAACTGCCGCTCCGGCAGCTGATGCCGCCCCCGCCAAAGCGCCGCGCCGTCGCAAGCCGGCGGCCACTGCTGTGGCCAACCCTGCGCCAGCCAGTGAGGCGCCGGCCAGTGCGGCACCTGCCGCGCCAGCGGCCGATGGCGCTGCGCCCAAGCCGCGTAGCCGCCGCAGCCCGCGCCGTTAAGCCCGGCGTAGCACGCAAAACAAAACCGCAGCCTGGTGCTGCGGTTTTTCATTTGGCGAATCGGAGACTAGAAGCTCACCAGCGTCAGTACGCCCACCACGGCAAAAATGCCGGCGGCGATCTTGTGTACCAGTGCTACCGGCAGCTTGCGCGCCGCCACTTCGCCCAGCAATACCGCCGGTACGTTAGCGATCATCATGCCCAGCGTGGTACCCATCACCACACCAATGGTGGCGTCCATGTAGCGTGCCGACAGCGCCACGGTGGCGATCTGGGTCTTGTCGCCCATCTCGGCCAGGAAAAAGGCGATACAGGTGGCGCCGAACACACCAAAGTGTTCGAACAGGTTGGTTTCGTCGTCCAGCTTGTCGGGAATCAGCATCCACACCGCCATGGCGATGAACGACACGCCCAGTACCCAGCGCAGGATGGTCATGTCGATAAAACCGGTGGCAATGTGGCCCAGCCAGGCGGCAGCAGCATGGTTCAGCACGGTGGCGACAAAGATGCCCAGGATGATGGGAACGGGTTTCTTGAAGCGGGCGGCCAGCAGCAGGGCCAGAAGCTGGGTTTTATCGCCGATTTCGGCCAGGGAAACAATGCCGGTGGACAGGAAGAAGGCTTCCATCAAAGACTCCAAGGGGGCTGCGCATACGTCATGACCCACCATGGCGCAGCCCCCGCTGTGCATGGCGAATCATGAGTCTTGCCAAACCGAATGTCGCTGGCGCCATGGCCGAACGGCCAAGTGTGTTGACGCAAGCCCCTGCTGTCTCGCAGGGCGGCTACTCCCTCAGGAAGCCGGCATGATACCGGCAGCGCACGGCGCCGACAAGCAAAAACGGCAGCCCGAGGGCTGCCGTTTGCGGGAAGGCGCGAATGCTTAGGCGCGCTTCTTGAATTCGTTGGTGCGGGTGTCGATTTCGATCAGGTCGCCGATTTCAACGAAGGCCGGTACCGGGATTTCCAGGGTGGTGCCTTTGATGCGGGCCGGTTTCAGTACCTTGCCGGAGGTGTCGCCACGAACGGCCGGCTCGGTGTATTCCACTTCGCGTACCACGGTGGTCGGCAGCTCAACGGAGATGGCCTTGCCGTTGTAGAAGGTCACTTCGCACTGGTCTTCCATGCCGTCGATGATGAACGGAATCACGTCTTCCATGTTTTCCGCTTCAACTTCGTACTGGTTGAACTCGGTGTCCATGAACACGTACATCGGGTCAGCGAAGTAGGAGTAGGTACACTCGCGTTTTTCCAGAACTACAACGTCGAACTTGTCGTCGGCTTTGTAGACGGTTTCGGTACCGGCGCCGGTCAGCAGGTTCTTCATTTTCATCTTCACAACGGAAGCGTTACGGCCGGATTTGGAGAATTCGGCTTTCTGCACCACCATCGGGTCGTTGCCAACCATGAATACGTTACCAGCGCGGAGTTCCTGTGCGGTTTTCATGCTTATAAAGTCCTAATGTCTTGAATTGGAATGGAAACGGATTTCCAGAAAACCCGCTATTGTAGCCTGAATTCGGCAAATTGCACCAGCCGCTGCGCCAGGCTGCCGCCGGTCAGAATTTGCCCTGGCCAGGCCCTGGCATGCTGCTGCCATGCCGGCCACTGCGCCTGCAAGGCAGGCCAGGCGTCGATGGCCAGCCGGTTGCGGTTCCATTGCTGCATGAAGGCCTGCACCGCCTCGCTCAGCGCAGGCGGCATGGCGCGGCAATAGTGCTGCAGGAAGGCGGCCAACTTGTCCAGGTGGGCGTCGTCGTCCTGGCGGTAGATGTGCCAGGCAAATGGCCGGCCGGCCCATTGCGCGCGCAGGAAGCTGTCTTCGCCGCGTACTACGTTGAAATCGCAGCTCCACAGCAGGCTGTCGTAGCCGCGCTGGTCGCTCATCGGCTGCAGGTAGAGCGCCAGTTGGCCGCACTGATAGTGCTGGCCGGCGGCGGCGTCTGCTGGCAGGCCCAGCGCCTGCAGCACGTCCGGCACCACCTTGCCCATCGGCAGCAGCAGCTGCACCGGCTGGCTGCCGGCGGCCAACTGCTGCACCCACTGCGCCGCCGCCGGGCTGTCGTAGGCAAACAGGCTGTAGCGCACGCCGCCGGGCGGGCAGGGCGGTACGCCGTGCGCTTGCCAGTAGGCGTGCTGTGCCGCGATGTCGGCCTGCCACGCGTCGCGCTCGGCCAGCAAGGCTTGCTCGCACAGCAGGCCGCCGGTGCGCGGGGTAAAGCCGGGGAAGAAAAAGTACTTTTGCAGCGGCAGGCGCGGGTGCGGCGACGGCAGGCCGTGGCAGCCTTCCACCCAGTCTTCGGCCGACAGGTATTCCAGGTTCAGCCATAGCGGCGGCTTGGCCTGTGCCGCCATCGCGTGCTGATAACCGTCCGGCAGCTCGCAGGCAAAGGCTTCGATCACCACCTCGCCGACAGCGGCGTCTGGCGGCAGGGTGTCCGCCCAGTGCCGCACCTCGATGCCGTCCAGCCACTGGCGGGCCCGCGCTACGTCCAGCGCCGGCGCAATGCGGGCAAAGCTGGTCAGGTCGTCCACCCACAGCGTCAGCTGCCAGCCGTGTTCGTGCACCAGCTGGCGCGCCAGCCGCCAGCAGACGCCGATATCGCCGTAGTTATCGATGACGCGACAGAACAGGGAGCAATGCATGGCAGATACCGGCGGGATGACAGGGCGCCAGTATAGCGGGCGGCGCGCTTGGCGTGCGCAAGGGCGGCGTCACCGCGCTGTCACAGCCAGCTGATAGGCTAAAGCCAGCCGCGGCCGTCGCGGTGCCAGCCATGTGAGGGCCTGCGGTATGCGTGAGTTCAGTGCAGCAACACGTTTCGACACGGAACAGGTTGGCCTTATTTGCGGCTACTGCTTTGCGCCGCAGCAGCCGGGTATGGCTATGGACGTTGCCGGTATACAGCAGCAGTTGGCTGCCGGCCTGCCACCCGGCCACTTTATCTGGCTGCACCTCAATTTGTCGCATAGTGGCTGTCAGCGTTGGCTGCGCGCCTGCTTGCCCGCGCTGTCGCCGGCATTTCACGAGCAGCTGGGGTTGGCCAGTGGCGCTACCCGCTTGGAGCACGTTGACGAGTCGCTGTTGGCGGTGATCAATGATGTCACCTTCGAGTTTGATGGCGGCGTTCACGATGTGGCCTCGCTTTGGGCCTGTGCTACGCCGCAGGTACTGGTGACCGTCCGTCTCAAGCCCTTGCGTGCCATTGACCAGCTGCGCGCTTCGGTCAAGCGTGGCGCAGTGTTTGCCTCGCCGCTGGGCCTGCTGGTGCATTTGCTGCAGGATCAGGCTGATATCCTGGCGCGTATCGTGCGTGACACCGCTGCGAATGTGGATGAACTGGAAGACCAGTTACTGGCCCATCGTTTAGGCGACCGCCGCGCCGAGCTGGCCGCCATGCGCCGCACGCTGGTGCGACTGCAGCGCCTGCTGGCGCCAGAACCGGGCGCTTTGTTCCGCTTGCTGAACAAGCCGCCGCCATGGGTGCGCGACGGCGATTTGCAAGATCTGCGTGAAGCGACCGAAGCCTTTTCTGCCGTAGTGGGCGATCTGGTATCGCTGGTGGAACGCATCAAACTGCTGCAAGAAGAGTTGGCCGCCATGCTGAACGAACAGACCAGTCGCACGCTGTTCACCCTGACGCTGGTGACCGTACTGGCACTGCCCATCAATATGATCGCAGGCTTTTTTGGTATGAACGTCGGCGGTATTCCGTTTGCGGCCAACCCGCACGGCTTCTGGCTATTGTTGTTACTGGTGGCGGCTGTCACCCTGCTGGCCGTGCGCTGGGCTCTGCGCTGGCGCGAGCGGTTCTGACATTCGCCTGACGCTGCGCTGTAATGTTGCTATCTGGCCTTGCGTAGCAAACGATGGCCTTCCCCTTCGCCTGTGCAGCTCAGCGTGCTGCTGGCAGCCAATCCGGCCCACGTTGCCGATCTGATTACCTTCTGGGGTGCGCGCCCGTGCCATAGCGTCAAAATATGAAGCGGCAAGCGCCCGTCGCCGCCTGGCGCTACCCGGCGCATGACTGGGCACTGGCGCGATGCTACTCCGGCAGTGCGCGGCCGGTGTGCGCCAGCGCCAGCTTGAGTAGCGCGTGCTGGCTGTCGGCGCCCAGCTTCTGCTTCAGCTTCTGGCGGTGGGTTTCCACCGTATTGGCGCTGATGCCAAGCCGTGCCGCCATCTCGCCCTTACCCAGCCCTTGCGCCACTAGCAAGAACACTTCCAGCTCGCGCGCGCTCAGGCTGTCCACGCCTTGTGGTGCTTGCTGCCCCTGACGGCCAGCCAGCCGTACCGCCACATTGGGCGGCAGGTAGCGCTGGCCTTGTGCCAGCGCGGCCAATGCCTGCGCCAGCTCTTTGCCGGCTGCGTCCTTGATCAGGTAGCCGTGGGCGCCGGCTGTCAGCGCCTGTTCGATGACGCTGGCCTCGTCGCGGATCGACAGCACCAGCACGCGGCTACCGGCGGTCAGTAACTCGGGCAACAGCTGCAGGCCGTTGCCGCGGCCAAGGTTGATGTCCAGCAGTGTCAGTTGCGGCACCCTGGCGGCCAGCGCGGCGCGCGCTTCGGTGACGCTACCGGCCTCGGCAATGCTGATGCCGGGGCAATGGCTGCCCAGCAGCGCCGCCAAGCCCAGCCGCACGATAGGGTGGTCGTCCACCAATAGCGCGTGTTGCAGTGTCAGGCCAGACATACGGTGGTGCCTCTTCCGGGGTCGGTCTGCAGCTGCAGGCTGCGGCCCAGCAGGCCGGCACGCAGTTGCTGCGAGCGCAGGCCGATGCCGTGGCTGACGGTGGCCGTATCGAAGCCGCAGCCGTTGTCCTGCACTGTCAGCAATGGTGCATTGCCCAGCGCGAGTATGACCTGACTGGCCCGGCCGTGGCGGATGGCGTTACTGAGCGCCTCTTGTGCGATGCGGTACACGTGCAGCCGCGCTTCGGGGTCGAGCCGGGGCGGCGTGTCGTGCACCTGTAGCGCCACGCTGACGCCGCTACCGTCGTGCTGGCTAGCCAGCGCCTGCAGTGCCGGCTCCAGCCCTTCTTCCAGTAATGGTGCCGGCGTCAGGCCGCGTGCGCCCAGCCGCACTTCGTTTACCGCTTGCTGCAGGCAGCTTTGCAGCGCGCCCAGTGCCGGTGGTAGCGGCTGCAAGCTGCTGGCCAGGCTGTCTGCCAGCAGGCGCGCTGCGGTCAGCGACTGGCCGGCGCCGTCGTGCAGCTCGCTGCCCAGGCGCTGCCTTTCGCGTTCGCTGGTGTCCAGCAGCGCGGCTTCCAGCAGCTGCTGTTCTTCTTGGGCTTGCTTCAGCTCACGTGCACGGCGTGCCAGCCGGCGGCGTCGGCTGTCGGCAGCACGGCGCAGGCGCTGGCGGGTGCGCAGCACTGCCACCGTAGTGACGATGATCAGCAGGGCCAACAGGGATGTCAGCGCGATGGTGAGCTGGTCTTCCCAGTAGAACTCGTACCACTTACGGAACGGGCTGCGGTCGAACAGCGTTAGCCGGTAGGGTTGGCCGCTGAGGGTTTGCCAGTCCAGGTTGTCCCAGTGGGTAAGCCACTGCGGAATAGTGGGGTCATCGTAGATCGGGCGGCCATAGAAAAATTGCCCCGGCTGCCAGTCTTTGCTTTGCAGCATCGGTGCTGGCGGGTAGCTACCGTTTTCCGGGTCATCCAGCGGGTTGCCTTCGTCAAGCGCGTAGGCCGCGTGGTCCGGCTGGGCACGGACGCTGGCGTCCAGCGCTGCTTGCAGCAGGTAACGGGCGTGGATGTAGCCGGCCAGGCGGCTATCGTGGTGCAGCGGGTACAGCCACGACAGCACCGGTGGCTGCCCCGTTACCGCTTTGCGGCTGCTGTCGTCGCCCAGTACCGGAGCGTGGTGTGCTTGCAGTTGACCGGCCAGCGCGATGCTGGCGGCGTCCAGTGGCCTAGCAGCTTGGCCGCAGGTATAGCGACCCGCTTGCGGCCCTTGCGGCAGCACCAGGGTCAGCTGTTGCCAGCGGCCGTCGTCGAGCTGGCGGCAAATAGCCTGCCATTGTGCCGTTTGCAGCCGGCCCGCCTCGTCCAGCGCCCAGCGCAGCTGGCCGGCGTCGCTACGCGCCTGGGTGAGTTGCTGCTCGAAGCTGCGGTAGAACAGGTCTTTGTGGTCGCGGAAGCGGCGGCTGCTTTCCATCACCACCGCGTTCCACTCCGACCACGTTTGCACCAGTATCGTCAGCAGGGCCAGCAGCGTAACAGTGGTCAGGATCAGCCAGTCGGCCAGACGAAAGCGTGAGTGAGGGCGGGGCATGGGGATCAACCGGTAAGTGATACCGTCATTATTTCATGCTGCATAAACTTTCGTCATGTTCATGCGTTTGATATGAAGCGGAGCCTGACATGAAAACTTGCCACCTCCTTACCCTGTTGCTGGCGCTGGCCAGCACCGCAGCTTGGGCCGATCCGCCAGCTGCGCGCCGTCTGGCAGCTAACCCGGCCATAGAGCCGCCTAGCGAGGCGGCGTTCTTGCGCGACTACCAGCGCCGACAGCACGTGGTGAATGGCCATGCGCAGTACCACGCCTTTCTGCAGCGCTGGCGTGCGGCCAAGGCCGACGGCTGGCTGCTGGATGCGGCCAGCTACCAAGCGTCGTTTGTGGAAAGTGCACGATGAGTAGCCGACGCAGCACGATGCTGCTGAGCATGGTGGCCCTGCTGAGTGGCTGTGCCAGCCAGCAGCCGCTGTTACAGGAGGTAGATACCGCCTGGCGCGAGGCGCTCGGCAAGGTGGTGGCCGGCACGGTGGGTACGCTGCCGGGGGCACCGGCAGTCAGTAGCGACAGCCGGTACCCGGTGTCCACTTTCCAGCAAAGCGGCTTGCGTGGCGTGTTCGATGCCACCGATATGGCCAGCCGGCCGCAGTGGCCGCGGCTGGCGATTACCATCAAGGCGCTACCGCAAGAGGCCTATTACTGGTACGTGCGCGGGCAAGTTACGGTATCGCCGCACTACTGCATGCGTATGGATGCCGTGCTGTGGCAGGACGATAAGCGCAGCAAGCGCTACCCCGACCTGGTGTATTGCTTTAGCGACGCTCAGGACGGCAAGGCGATCCGCGCCAATTACCAGTACATGCGCTGGCGCACGATGAGCACGCTGGACCTGCGCCACAGTGGCCTGCAGCGTACCAACGGCCCCACGCCTCCGCAGCACAACTACCCGCAAGGCAAAAACGTGGTGGTGATCGACGACATGCTGATCATGCAGCTGCTCAATGCATTTATGTCCAGCGTGGGGCTGGATATCGAGAAGCACCCGGACGAACACCGTTTCTGGGTGGTGTCCATCCCGGACCGCCAGCAATGGCAGCAGCCTGCGTACGTATTACCCACCCCGATGCCGCCTTGCGTGTTGAGCCAGATCGGTACCGACGGCTGCTACCGCAAAGATTGATAAACCCAGGGAGACAAACATGCAGTGCACACAATGCGGGTCGGAACAGACCCAGCGTCTGGAAGTGATCTACGAACAGGGCACCACCACCATCCGCACCCAGAGCACCTCGGTAGGCGCGGCGGGTAACGGCAACTTTGGTGCGGGCACGGCTACCACGACCACCAGCGGTATCCAGCAAACCAAGCTGGCCAGCCGCGCAGCCCCGCCGCAACGCAAGTCGAAGGTGGGAGGCGTGTGTCTGCTGCTGCTGGGCATCTTGCTTGGCTGGATGGGCGTCGGTAACAGCGGCTGGCTGTTGCTGCTGGGGGGCGTAGCGCTGGCCGGTGGTTTCCAGCTGCTGCAACGGGCTGCTACCTACAACCGCGACGTGTTTCCACCTCTTTATCGACAGTGGCAGGCCAGCTGGTTGTGTCACCGTTGCGGCTGCATTTACCAATACGGCCAGCATTGAGGAGCGGCCTGATGAAGACGTTTCATAGCGTAAGATGGGCATTGTCGTTGTGTCTGGCCACTATATTGGCGGCCTGCTCCGGCGGCGGCTCGGGGGCTGCAGCCACAGCGGAAGGGGGGGGCAGCACGGTAGCGCCGCAGTGGCTGACTGGCGTGGTAGCCATTGGCAAACCGCTGGCCGGCGCCCGCGTTACGCTGCGTGACGCGGTCGGGGTGGAGCGCAGTGGCGGTACCGATGCCGACGGTCACTTCAGTCTGGACCGTCAGGGCTTGCAGCCGCCGATGCTGCTGGAGGCCGTCAGTAATGATATCCGCGTGTATGCACCTGTGTTTGCCGGTGATAGCCATGTCAACGCCAACCAGCTCACCAGCGCCCAGCTGCGACAGCTGTTGCAGCAACAGTGTGGTAGCGACGCTTGCCGCAGTGCGGTACAGACCCAGCCGTTGGGTATCCCGCTATCCGCAGGGCAGGTGAGCTTGGCCGTGCTGACTGCGGCCAGCTTTGATGAAGACATGCGTTTGTTGGGGCTGGCTGCCGGTGTAGGCAGTAACAGCAGCACGCTGCGCACCGACCTGGCTTTTCGTGCCGATGGCACCGGCTGGGACGCGGTGCTGGACGCGCACCCTTACACCACGCTGGCGGTGAATACTCAGGGCATCAGCAGCGCGGGTCAGCTGCTGCAGGCACCGCTTACCACACTCAATCTGGCTGATGCACCGGCCTTGTTTCAGCCTGATGTCAGTTTTGCCACCTATTGCAAGGGTGCTCTCAGCAGCAAGGTATACCGTGCCGGTGATGTGGATGTTTACGGCCAGGCCAGTAGTGAAGCACTGCTGCGCGAAACGGCCATGCTGGCAGCAGCCTACCGTGCCAAAGAGCTGGCGCGTTTCGGGTTGGAGGCGGCCAGCCAGCCGCGCATGCAGGTATGTGTGGACAGCAGCAAGCAGGCAGGTACCAGCGGCAATGGCCTGGCATGGGCCGGTCACTATGTGTACGTCAGCGGTGTCGGTAGCGACGGCCCCGCCGAATGGCGCCGTACGCTGCAGCACGAGATCATCCATGCCGTTGTAAACGCTGCCACTGGTAATACGTCGGCGCTCTACGCTGGCGGTCCGCGCATGGTGGAGACCTGGTTTAACGAAGGGCTAGCGCTGCACTTTGCTGGCCAGGACGGCTGGCTGCTGGACAGTGACAACTGGTTTGCTGACACCCAAGGCCACCCGCTGCACCCGATGGACGTCAGCACCCAGGGCATGGTCAATGGCCGCTTGGGTAGCGACATGGGGTACTACCCGATGTACCGCATGATCATGAGGCAGCTGCAGCATGCCAATGGCGGGCCGGTTAACTTCGAGCAGAAGGTGCGCAAGGTGCTGCAGGCAGTGTCAGGCAAGCCGCTGGCCGAGCAGCCGGACACCTTCCGCCATGCGGTTGCCAGCGAGCTGTTCGGCGGCGTGGCGTATGCCGTCTATCGCCAGCAACTGGCGGGTACGCTGCGCGGCTTTGTGGCAGATACCACGCTGCCCTTGGCGTATCGTGGCGGCAACCTGGTGAGCGTATTCCGCCTGCCTGCGGGTAGTACGCCAGATTGTGCCACGCTGGTGCACAGCAGCGAGGAAGCCCAGATCGTCAACGGCAACATCCTGTTGCCCAAGGCCACGGGTAGCCAGTTACTGTTCCTGCTGCAGTCCGAAGAGATGGTGGGCGGCCAGCAGCACTTGCAGTACTACCCGCTGCAGACGGTGAATGTACAAGGCGACATACTGACGCCGGCCGTGTTGGACTTGTCCGGACAGACCACTGCCAGCTTGCAGTGCCCGGCCTGACGCGTGATAGGTCAAGCCCTGCGGCCAACCTTGCAGCAAGGTTGGCCGCAGGGTCGTTGCCCGTGCTACACGTGCAGCAGCAAAAAGCGCCGCTCCCACGGGCTGATCACGTTGAAGTACTCGCCGTACTCGGCTTCCTTGATGGCGCTGTAAGCCTGGATGAAATGCTCGCCGAACAGCTCGGCCAGCGGCTGGCAGTTCATCAGCAGGTCGATGGCGTCGTCGAGGTGACGCGGCAGCTGGTGCGGCTGGTCGTAGGCGCTGCCGGCCAGCGGCGCGTCCGGCTGCAGACCTTGCGTCATGCCCAGATAGCCGCAGGCCAGGCTGGCGGCCAGTGCCAGGTAGGGGTTGACGTCCACGCCGGCCAGGCGGTTTTCCACGCGCCGTGCTTCCGGGCCGCTGTGCGGCACGCGCAGGCTGCAGGTGCGGTTGTCGTAGCCCCAGCTCAGGTTGATCGGCGCCGAGGTAAAGCGCGACAGCCGGCGGTAGCTGTTGACGTAGGGGGCGAAGAACGGCATGGCCGCCGGCAGATAGGTTTGCAGCCCGCCGATGAAGTGGAAAAACGCCGGCGACGGGTTGCCGTCGGGCTGGCTGAAGATATTGTGGCCGCCGTCCAGCGCTACCACGCTCTGGTGGATGTGCATGGCGCTGCCGGGCTGGCCCTGCATCGGCTTGGCCATGAAGGTGGCGTACATATTGTTGCGGATGGCCACCTCGCGTACGGTGCGCTTGAACAGGAACACCTGGTCGGCCAGCGCCAGCGGGTCGCCGTGGTCCAGGTTGATTTCCATCTGCGCGGTGCCCATCTCGTGGATCAGCGTGTCCAGCGCCAGCCCCTGCGCCTGGCACCAGTCGTACATCACGTCGAAGATGTCGTCGTATTCGTTCACCGCGTCGATGCTGAAGCTCTGCATGCCGGCTTCGGTGCGGCGCGTGCGGCCCACCGGCGGCTTGAGCGGCATGTCCTCGTCCGGCTCCAGCTGCACCAGGTAAAACTCCATTTCCGGCGCCACAATCGGCTTCCAGCCTTGTTGTTCGTACAGCTTGAGAATGCGTTTGAGCACGTTCCGCGGCGACAGCGCTGCCGGCGTGCCGTCGAAATTGACGCAGTCGTGGATGATCTGGGCGGTGGGTTCCTTGGCCCACGGCACCGGGCGCAGCGTGCTGGCGTCGGGGATCAGCCGCATGTCGGGGTCGGCGGGGGCGGTAAAGTCCTGCTCCGGGTAGTCACCGGTGACCGTCATCATCAGTACCGCCTCCGGCAGGCGCAGGCCTTCGGCGGCGTTGTACTTGTGGCGTGGCACGATCTTGCCGCGCGCCAGGCCGGTCATGTCCGGTATCAGGCATTCCACTTCGGTGATGTGGTGTTCGTCCAGCCAGCGCTGGATGGTTTGGGCATCATTCATGGGCGGGCTCCTGCAAGGGGACGGACCGCGTCGAGGCAAGCCTTTATGGTTTGGGCTTACGCTTCCGACACAATTCCAGCCGGGAAAAGTTATAGAATGAGGCAAACGCTTGTACGCATTGCCCTTTCAGCAAGATCGGGGCCATGCCTTATGACGCCCCATCCGCTTTTTTTCTGCCTGCTACCCGATGACCGAAACCACGCCGCCCACCTCTGCCCCTTCCTCGCCCTGGCCGCGCCGCCTGCTGTGGAGCACCGCCAGCGTTGCCGTGCTGGCTGTGGCCAGCTGGGCCGCCGTCCCTAAACTGGTGCAGCACTACGCTGCCCAGTGGGCGCAGGGTATCGGCCGCCAGCTTACGCTGGGCGAGGTGCGCTTCGAGCCGTGGGCGCTGCGGCTGACACTGCGCGACATCCGCCTGGCCGACCGCGACGGCAGCGTCTTGCTGGCCGCCAAACGGCTGGTGGTAGACGCCGATGCGCTGCCGCTGTTGCTGGGGCGGGTGTCGCTGGCCGAACTGACACTGGAGGCGCCGCAGCTGCTGGCCCGTCGCGATGCAGCCGGGCTGTGGAACTGGGCGCGCTTTTCCGCCGACGCTGCCGGCCCGGCCAAGGCCGAGCCCAAAGACAGCGAGCCAGTGAAGCTGCTGATCGCCCGCCTGGCCATCCTGCGTGGCCAGGTGCAGTTGCAGGACGCGCTGGCCGGCGGCCTGCACCGCCAGGTACTGCCGCTGGATCTGCAGCTGAAAGACCTGTCCACCTTGCCCGGCAGCGACGGCCGTTACCGGCTGGCGGCCGCGCTGGACGACGGCACGCAGCTGGACTGGCAGGGCAGCCTGCAACTGCAACCGCTGCAGTCCGACGGCGTGCTGACCGTGCGCGACCTGACGCTGGCCGGCCTGTGGCCGTATGTGCAGCCGCACCTGAAGTTGGCCGCGCCGGCCGGCAGGCTGGGCCTGCGCGTGCCGTACCGCTTTGACCTCAAGGGCAAGACGCTGCAACTGGCCAGCCACGGTTTTGCGGCAAAGCTGCAAGGGCTGGCGCTACAGGCGCCGGGTAGCGGCAGCCCGCTGAAACTGGCCAGCCTGACGCTGGACGGCGGCCAGTTCGACCTGGCTTCGCGCCGGCTGGCCCTTCGCCAGCTGACGCTCAGCGGTGCCGAGCTGGCCACGGTGCTGGACCGCCACGGTCGCGCCGATTGGCTGGCCGCCTTGCCGCCCGCCGCCCCGGCCAGCGCTGCTGCCAAGCCGGCCGTCAAGCCTGCCGCCGGCCCCGGCTGGCAGCTGCAGCTGCCGGCCATCACCCTGCAGAACTGGCAATTGAAAGCTACCGACCAACGCTTTGTCAGCCCGCTTAGCGCCAGCCTGACGTTGCAACGCTTGCAGGCATCGCTGGCTATCGACGCCGCTGGCGGCGTCAAACTGGATAAAGCCACGCTGGCGCTGCGCGATCTGGCGCTGGCCAGCGGCCGCCAACCGGCCCAGGCCCGCCTGGCAGCGCTGGACGTGGCCGCCAGCAGTGCCGATGTGGCCCGGCGCCAGTTGGTCGTCGGCGACATCCAGCTGCGCGGCTTGCAGCTGGCCGCCGCGCGTAACAAGCAGGGCGAGCTGGACTGGCAACGCCTGCTACGTCGCCACCCGCAGCCGGCAGCCGTGGCCGTAACCGGCAGCGCGGATAGTGCGCCGGCACCGGCCTGGCAACTGCAGTACCCGCAACTGACGCTGAGTGACAGCCAGCTGCGCTGGCGCGACGCCACCACCGCGCAGCCGGTGGCGCTGCAACTGGCAATCGACCAGGCCACGCTGCAAGGCAACCCGCAGCAGGGTTTTGCGCTGGACTGGCAGTCGCGGCTGGGCCGCGGCCAACTGGCGCTGCAGGCGCGGCTGGCGGCCAACCTGCAAGACGTCACCGCCACGCTGGACGCCCGCAACCTGCCGCTACAAGGCGTGGCACCGTACGCGCTGGACGCCACCACGCTGCGCTTTGGCGGCGGCGAGCTGTCGGCAAAAGTGAAAGGCAGCTGGCGAGCGCAGCGTTGGCAGGCTGACGGCCAGCTGGCGCTGGCCCGCCTGGCCTTGTACGAGCCCGGCCAGCGCGAGCCGCTGCTGGGCTGGCAGCGCCTGCAGCTGGACGGTATCCGCGCGCGGCCGCAGCGCATCAGCGTGGGCGACGTGCGGCTGGTGGCACCGCAGCTGCGCTTTATCCTGGACGAACAGCGGGTACCCAACTTTACCCACGTGCTGAAACCGAAGCCTGCCACCGCCGCCGCACCGGTTGCGGCCAACCCTGCCGCCAAACCGGCAGCGGTACCGGTGGTGGACGTGCGGGCGGTGCGGGTGCGTGACGCGCGGCTGGATTTTGCCGATCGCGGCCTGAACCCGGCGTTCGGTACCCGTATCCATAGCCTGTCCGGCACGGTGCTGGGCTTGTCCAGCCAGCCGGGCCGTCGTGGCACGGTAGCGTTGGATGGCCGCGTCGACCAATACGGCGACGTGCGCATCCGCGGCAGCCTGTCGCCGCTGGACGTCACCCGCGATCTGGACATGGCGCTGAATTTCCGCAACATCCCGCTGGGCAGCCTCAACCCGTACGCGATGACCTTTGCCGGCTGGAAGATTACCGACGGCCGTCTGGGCACCGAGCTGCGCTACCTGCTGCAAGACCGCCAGTTGAAGGGCGACAACCGCATGGTGGTGGACAACATCCAGCTGGGCGAGGAAGTGGCCGACTATCAGGGCACGCGTCTGCCATTGCGGCTGGCCGTGGCCATTCTGGAAGACAGCGACGGCCGCATCGACCTGTCGCTGCCGGTGGCCGGCAGCCTGGACGCGCCGGACTTCAGCTACGGCCACCTTGTATGGCAGGCGCTGCGCAATGTGCTGGTGAAGGTGGCCACAGCGCCGCTGCGGGCGCTGTTTGGCGGCGAAGGCTTTGACGAGATCTATGCCGACGCCGGCGACGACCGCATCCCGCCGCCAGAGCGCGAAAAACTGCACAAGCTGGCCGAGGTACTGGCCAAGCGGCCCAAGCTGAGCCTGGCGCTGGGCGGCGGCTACGATGCCGACGCCGACGTGGCTGCGCTGGTACGGCAGCAGGTGGACCGCGACATCCTGCAGCGTGCCGCGTACAAGCTGCACGCCGACGAGCCGCTACCGGTGCCCGACCTGGGTGACCCGGCGGTGCGCAGTGCGGTCGGCGACGCCTACAGTGTGCAGTTCGGTCGTATAGCCTGGCTCAAGCATGTGGCCACCACCGCCGACACCCCGGCGCGGGCGCAGGCCATGCGCACAGAACTGCTGGCCGCCCGCAAGGTAGACGACAAGGCGCTGCAAGCGCTGGCCGACGCCCGCGCCCGCGCCGCCCGTCAGCTCTTGTTGGCCGCACAGCCGGCGCTGGCCGAGCGCATCACGCTCTTGCCGCCGCAGGCGGGCCGCGCCAGCGCCGACGGCGTGCCGCTGCTGCTGAAATTGCAATAAAACCACGTCACACTGCGGCACAGACAACGCGGGCAGCTGCACTTTCGGTCAGCTGCCCGCGTTGTCTATTGAAAGCCTGCTGACAGCTACAGTGCCCATCATGGTGCGTGCTGGCTTGCCTATTGCACTGGGCTGGTTCATACCACAGCAATAGCAATAAAAGAGCGATGGCTGACTTGCCTTTGCTGCCAACGGGGGTAGCGGTTTATCTACCCCACTGATAACGATAAGAAACGGAGATTCGCATGAAACTATCAACCCGTCTTGCCATCCTCACCGCCGTCAGCCTGTTTGGTTTGCTGCTGCTGGGTGGCATGTCGCTGTATTTCAAGAAACAGGATCTGTTGCGGGAGAAGGAGCTACAGATCACTCAACTGCTGCAGATCGCCGAGAATATCGTAGCCCGCCACGCCAAGCTGGTGGCGGAGGGCAAGCTGCCGGAAGCGGAGGCCAAGCAGCAGGCGCTGAAGGCGCTGGCCCATGTGGCGACCGATGACGTTTACTACTTTGTGCGTGACCCCGGTAACGTCATGTTGTATCACCCCAAGACCTCGCGTATCGGCAAAGTGGATGACGGCGGCAAAGGACCGGATGGCCGTACTTCGGTAGAGGTTTATGCCGAGGCGCTGAGCAAAGCGCAGTACGGGCTGGTGTACGTGGTAGCGGCGCGGCCCGGCAGCGATGTCGATATCCCCAAACTGAACGGTGTGGTGCGTGCCCAGCCCTGGGGCTGGGTGATTGGCACCGGCTTTTTTGTTGACGATATCGACGAGGCGTTCTGGCACGCCGCGCGTCTGATGCTGGCCTTTGTGGTGTTGGGTGTCCTGGCGGTAGGGGGGCTTGCCTGGTTGCTGTCGCGCAGCATCCTGCGTTCGTTGGGTGGCGACCCGGCCTACGCTGCCGGGGTGGTGCGCCGCATCGCCGAGGGCGACCTCACCGAGCAGATTGACGTCAACGGCCCCGAGCACAGCCTGCTGGGCAGCATGCGTACCATGCAGCACAAGCTGGTGCAGATCATCGGCGAGATCCGTCAGGGCAGCCACGACATTGCCGACGCCGGCAACCAGCTCAAGCAGCACATGGGCCACCTGCAAAGCGTGTCGCACAATGCCAGTGAATCTACCTCGTCGGCAGCGGCGGCCATCGAGCAGCTGTCGGTCAGTATCGACCACGTGACCGCCAGCGCCCGCGACAACGAAAACGACGCCGTGCACACGGTGGAAGAGGCCGCCAGTGGCAGCACGCTAACCGCCGAAGCCAGCCGCCATATCGAACTGATTGCCAGCCAGGTAGGCGAAGTCAATACCCAGGTACAGTCGCTGTCGGAGCGAACCCGCAACATCAGCGGCATTGCCGAAACCATCCGCGAGATTGCCAACCAGACCAACTTGCTGGCACTGAACGCCGCCATCGAAGCCGCCCGTGCTGGCGAAACCGGCCGCGGTTTTGCCGTGGTGGCCGACGAAGTACGCAAGCTGGCCGAACGCACCGCGCTGGCTACCGACGAGATCGGCACCATTGTGCAGGCGGTGGTGGCCGATACCGGCACCGTGTCTGGCCAGGTGCAGAGCATTGCCCCGGTGGTAGAGCAGGGCGTGGCACGGGTGCAGGAAGCGTCGTCGGCACTGCAGACCATCAACCACCGCGCCCAGGATTCGCTGTCGCGCATCCGCTCGGTAGCGCAGGCCATGGCCGAGCAAAGCAAGGCCGGCACCAGCATCGCCGGCAGTGTGGAGCAAGTGGCCGGCGTGGTGGAAGACGCGCTGTCGTCGGCACAACAAGCTGTTGAGCAAGTGGCAGCCATTCACCAGCAGGCCGAAAGCCTCAGGCAGGCGGTTCAGCGTTTCCGGGTATAAGGGCTGCCATATAGTTGGCCGGGCATGCCGGCAGCTGGACTGTTGATACCCATCAACCCCGTTTGACACAAAAAATTGTGTAATCAATGCCATTGAGTGCTACATATGGTGTTGAGGCGATGAGCGGGGAGCAGGCAATGGCATGGGTGGAACAAGACATTTCGCGCGAAGTGCTGCTGGAAAAGTATGCCAAGGGCGGCGAGCAGAGCGTCAGCGAGGTACGCTGGCGCGTGGCACGGGCGCTGGCCGCGCAAGAGGCGGTGCCGGCGCAGTTCGAACAGGCTTTTTTTGACGCGCTGGACCAGGGCTTCATCCCCGGCGGGCGCATCAACTCGGCGGCGGGCACCGACCTGAAAGCCACGCTGATCAACTGCTTCGTGCAGCCGGTAGGTGACGCGGTATCGCAGCGCGACAACGGCAAGGTGGGCATTTACGAGGCGCTGCTGCAGTCGGCTGAAACCATGCGCCGTGGCGGTGGCGTCGGCTACAACTTCAGCCGCATCCGCCCGCGCGGGGCGCGGGTGAAAGGCACCAACAGCCGTGCCTCCGGCCCGGTATCGTATATGCGCGTGTTCGACCGCAGCTGCGAAACGGTGGAGTCGGCCGGTGCCCGCCGTGGCGCGCAAATGGGGGTGCTGGACATCAGCCACCCCGACATCGAAGACTTCATCCACGCCAAAGACCAGGGCGACCTGCGCAATTTCAACATGTCGGTGGGCGTGTCCGACGCCTTCATGCAGGCGGTGGAGGCCGACGCCGACTGGCCGCTCACCCACAGCGTGGCGCCCGACAGCAGCGCCTTCCCCGACAGCTACCAGCGCGACGATGGCCTGTGGGTGTACCGCACCGTGCGCGCCCGCGCGCTGTGGCAGCAGATCATGCACAGCACCTACGACCACGCCGAGCCCGGCGTGCTGTTCATGAGCAAGATCAACGCCGACAACAACCTGTCGTACTGCGAGGTGATCGAGTCCACCAACCCGTGCGGCGAGCAGCCGCTGCCCGATTACGGCTGCTGCGACCTGGGCTCGATCAACCTGTGCCGCTTTGTGCGCCAGCCGTTCAGCGCACACGCCAGCTTTGACGACGCTGGCTTCCGCCAGGTGGTGCGCACCGCCATCCGCATGCTGGACAACGTGCTGGACCTCACCGTATGGCCGCTGCCGGAGCAGGCGCAGGAGGCGCACAACAAGCGCCGTGTCGGGCTGGGCTTTACCGGCCTGGGTGACGCGCTGATCATGCTGCGCGTGCGCTACGACAGTGAGGAAGGCAGAAGGTTGGCCGCCAGCATTGCTGAAAGCCTGCGTGACGCGGCGTACGAGGCATCGGTGGATCTGGCCATCGAAAAAGGGCCGTTTCCGCTGTTTGACGCCGAGCGCTACCTGGCGGCACCGCACTGCGCCAGCCGGCTGCCGGCGGCGCTGCAGGCGCGCATCCGCCAGCACGGCATCCGCAACTCGCACCTGCTATCGATTGCGCCCACCGGCACCATCTCGCTGGCCTTTGCCGACAACGCGTCCAACGGCATCGAGCCGCCGTTCAGCTGGTTCTATAGCCGCAAAAAGCGCATGGCCGACGGCAGCCAGCAGGAATACCTGGTAGAAGACCACGCCTACCGCGTGTACCGCATGCAGGGCGGCGACACCGACGCGCTGCCCGATTACTTCGTCAGCGCCCTGCAGATGAGCGCGCTGGACCACATGCGCATGGTGGCGGCGGTGGCGCCGTTCATCGATACCGCCATCTCCAAGACGGTGAACGTGCCGGCCGACTACCCGTTTGACGATTTTGAAAGCCTGTACCTGGAAGCCTGGCGCGCCGGCCTGAAGGGCATTACCACCTATCGCCCCAACAGCGTGCTGGGCTCGGTACTGTCGCTGGAGCCCTCTGCAGCCAACTCTGGCAGCCAGACGTTGCCGCAAGACCTGAACCAGAGCGACCCCGACCGCCGCATCACGCTGAACAGCGCCCCCAGCCCGGCGCTGGCCAGCCTGAAGTGGCCGCACCGGCCCAAGCTGAAGCACGGCAACCCGTCGTGGACCTATATGGTAGAAGGCGCTGAGGGCGACTTTGCCGTGATGGTGGGGCACCTTGATGGCAGCCAGCCTGGCGAGGCGGCGCTGCCGTTCGAATGCTGGGTCAACGGCGACGTGCCGCGTGGCCTGGGCGCCATCGCCAAGACGCTATCGATGGACATGCGTTGCCGCGACCGCGCCTGGCTGGCGGCCAAACTGGACGCGCTGGCCGCCACCCGCGGCGACCGCCATTATCGGCTGGAACTGGCGGATGGCGCCTTGCAAAGCAGCGCCGCTGCCGCCGCGCTGGCGCGGGTGGTGAAGTACCGCGTGGCGCAGCTGGGCGCGCTGGCGCAAGCCGCCGGCGAGGCCAGCCCGGTGATGGACGCGCTGTTTGCGCGCAAGGAGCCGAAATCCGGCACCGACGGCACCATCAGCTGGTCGGTGGACGTGGTGAACCCGCAAACCGGCGACGACTTCGTGCTGTTCGTCAAAGAGCTGGTGTTGCCCAACGGCCAGCGCCGGCCGTACTCGATGTGGCTGGCCGGCCACTACCCGCGCGAGCTGGACGGCCTGTGCAAGATGCTGAGCCTGGACATGCGCGTGATCGACCCGGCGTGGATAGGCATGAAGTTGCGCAAGCTCTTGAGCTACGCCGAGCCGCAAGCCGACTTTTTTGCCCGCGTGCCCGGCAGCGACAAGTCGCAAAGCTGGCCGTCTACCGAGGCGTACCTGGCGCGGCTGTTGATCCACCGTTACGCGATGCTGGGCATCCTCAGCGAGGAAGGTGTGCCGGTGGAGGAGATGGGGGTGATGGTGCCGGAGCAGGGCGAGCTGTTCGGCAGCAGCGTGGTAACGCCGGCCCCCGCCACCATGGCCGGCAAAGCCTGCCCGGAGTGCGGCAACCGCGCCTTGATCAAGAAAGACGGCTGCGAGTTCTGCACCGCCTGCGGCCACGTGGGGGCGTGCGGTTAGCGGCGTGGGGCGGGAGGGAGAATGCTGCCTGCGGGCGGCTTTTTCATGCCTGCCTTATTGTTGGTATCGATGCCAGTATTTTGTTGCAATGCGGTAATAGCATGCACGCTGTGGGCAACAGTACGGTTCGGCATTTGGGGTGCTTTGCAGCGTGACAGATCAAACCTCGCCAAGTTCATTGCCGATGCTAATAAATTATTGCGTGCACGGTAGTTGATTTGGCGCAAAAAACGCTTGGCCAGACAGCGTAGCCTGAAGGCATGAAATCGTTTTCATGAAAGGGCAAGAAAATGGCTGTTAGCGAATTCCACATCCCCGCACTCAACCTGATGGGCGCCGGTAGCGTACAGAAGGCGGTCGACGCCATGCAATCCCGCGGTCTGCGCCGCACCCTGATCGTGACCGACGGCGGCCTGGTGAAAGCCGGCCTGGTGGCCCAGCTGCAACAGCAGTTGGCCGCTGCCGACATTCAGTCTTTCGTGTTCGACGGCGTACAACCGAACCCTACCACCGCCAACGTGGGCGCCGGTTTGGCCTTGTTGCAAGAAAAAGCCTGTGACAGCGTGATCTCGCTGGGCGGCGGTTCGCCGCACGACTGTGCCAAAGCCATCGCACTGGTGGCGGTGAACGGCGGCCAGATCCAGGATTACGAAGGCGTGGACAAATCGGCCAAGCCGCAGCTGCCGCTGGTGGCGATCAACACCACCGCCGGCACCGCCAGTGAAATGACCCGCTTCTGCATCATTACCGACGAGTCGCGCCACATCAAAATGGCCATCGTCGACAAGCACACCACGCCCATCCTGTCGGTAAACGACCCGGAAACCATGGTTGGCATGCCGGCCAGCCTGACCGCCGCCACTGGCATGGACGCGCTGACGCATGCGGTGGAAGCCTATGTCTCGACTGCGGCCAACCCGATTACCGACGCCTGCGCACTGAAAGCGGTCAGCCTGATTGCGGCCAACCTGCGTGCCGCCGTCAGCAACGGCAAGGACATGGCTGCGCGCGAGCAGATGGCTTACGCCCAGTTCCTGGCCGGCATGGCATTCAATAATGCGTCGCTAGGCTATGTGCACGCGATGGCGCACCAGCTGGGCGGCTTCTACGACCTGCCGCACGGCGTGTGCAACGCGGTACTGCTGCCGCACGTGCAGGCGTTCAATGCCCGCGTGGCGTCGGCTCGCCTGGCCGACGTGGCGGTGGCGCTGGGCGCCGAGCCGACGGCTGACGCGGCACTGGCCGCCATCCGTCAACTGGCGGCCGATGTCGGCATTCCGGCCGGCCTGACCCAGCTGGGGGTGAAAGACGAAGACATCGCCACGCTGGCGGCCAACGCGCTGAAAGACGCCTGCGGCCTGACCAACCCGATCCAGCCGACGCAGGCCGAGGTGGAAGCCATCTACCGCGCCGCGCTGTAAACACGCAGCTGCCGCCGATACGAAAAAGCCCTCCCGCAACGGGAGGGCTTTTTTTGCTCAGACTGTTTGCTGGCCGGCTTGGCAGCAATCAGTGCTGGTGACCGTGTTCGCCGTGTACGTGCTGGTGCGCGATTTCTTCTTCGGTGGCAGCGCGCACGTCCAGTACCTTGATGGCAAAGCGCAGCGACTTGCCGCACAGCGGGTGGTTGCCGTCCAGCAGCACGGTCGGGCCCTTGATCTTGGTCACGAAGTAGTAACGCGGCTCGCCATCCGGGCCCATGCGGCGGATCTGGCCGCCTACCTTGATACCGGGCGGGAAGTCGGCCTTCGGCATGGTGGTAACCAGTGCTTCGTCGCGCTCGCCGAAAGCATCGGCGCTGGCCAGCTGCACCACGGTTTCAAAGCCGGCTTCCTGGCCTTCCAGGGCTGCTTCCAGCTTGGGGAACAGGTTGTCGTAATCGCCGTGCAGGTAGGACACCGGCTGTTTGCCGTCGTCGTATACATTGCCCTGGCTGTCGGTGACTTTCATGCGCACGGTAACGGCGCAGTTCTGGGTGATTTTCATGGTGGTTCCCCTAAAAAACGAGGCGGGAAGGGTGGCAGCTCTGCCGGGGCGTGTCAACCGGGGATAGCCGTGCGCTGCTTGCCGGAGTCGGCTGCCTGGGCTGCGGCTGGTGGCAACCCGCCGTGCGTGAGTTTGCCAAGGGGGCAGGAGCTACGGGCGGGCAAGGCGGCCGGGTTGGCCGCAGTACAAAACAAAAAAGCCCTCGATTGCTCAAGGGCTTAGCTGTGTGTACTGGCGGAGAGGGAGGCAAGAAAATTGAAGTTCGCCATTGTCCTTTTTGCCATTTTGTCGCGTAAATTCAACAGCTTAGCTGTTGGGGTGATTCCGCCATTTTCCGCCTAAGGCTACTATCAAACGCGCTGACTTGATATGTGATTTGATTGAAGGGCACATTTTTCAACCTGCAGGAATGGTGATGAAGATGGCCAGAAACAAACTCACTGATAACAAGATTCGAGGACGTATCAAGCAGATCCAGAAACTTGCATTCTCTGCCCCGAAGTGCACCTTGCTTGGGGATGGCGATGGTTTGTATCTCAGTATCAATAAGAACGGCGCGGCCAGTTGGTTGTTTCGCTACATGGAAGCAGGTACGGCGAAATCGCTGGGCTTGGGCGCGTATCCGTCAACCAGCTTGCACCTGGCTCGCGAATCGGCGCAGCAGTTACGCGAAGCCCGGGCGAGAGGGCATGACCTCAGCGTACATCGTAAACGGCGTAAAAAGCCAGTAGCGCGAGCGCCTGAACCGCCGGCAGCGCCCATTATGACGTTTCGCGACTGTGCAGCCGCCTATATCGACTTGGCTCGTTCCAGTTGGCGCAATGACAAGCATGCACTGCAGTGGAGCAGTACCTTGGCGACTTATGCCTACCCTGTGCTGGGCAATATGCCGATTGAGGCGGTGAAAACCGATGCCGTAGTGGCTGTGTTGAAACCGATCTGGCAAACCAAGACGGAAACGGCCACCCGCGTGCGAGCCAGAATCGAGACCGTGATCGACTGGGCCACGGCCAATGGCTACCGGGAAGGCGATAATCCTGCTCGTTACAAAGGTTTGCTGCAGCACCGCTTGCCTAAGCTGAGGGCAGATCGCAAAAGACACTTCCCTTCACTGCCTTACGAGGCGTTGCCCGGTTTTTTGGCGCAGCTACGGCAGCAAGAGGGGGCCAGTTCTTTTGCATTGGAGTTTCTGATCTTGTGCGCCTCACGGACGGGGGAAGTGCTGGGGGCGCGTTGGGACGAAATCGACCTCGACAAGAAAATGTGGACTATTCCCAAGCACCGCATGAAAGCAGGTGTTGCTCACCGTGTGCCGCTGAGCGAGCGGGCGATGGCGATCTTGCGGTATGTGCGTGCCCTTAATGGTCCGACTTTTGTGTTTACCGCACATCGTCAAGACCGGCCGTTATGCGGTAGCGTGATGCAGCAGCTGTTACGGCGCATGGGGTATGGGCACGTCACTGTTCACGGTTTCAGATCGACCTTCCGCTGCTGGGCGGGCGAGCAGACGACTTACCCGTTCGAAGTCTGCGAGCAAGCGTTGGCGCATCGGCTACCGGATGCCGTAGCGGCGGCGTATCTGCGCTCCGACTTTTACGACAAACGAGTCAGTTTGCTGGCTGACTGGGAAAAGTACTGTTTATCGGAGAGCTAAGGCCACGTACCAAGTTACAAAGCAAGACTGCGCATGGGGCTGTGGCATCCCGATCCGGATAAATATCGCGCTTATATAAGCTCTTATTTTGGCGCTTTATTTTGCTACAATGTGGTAGCACTTGCGTTGTCGCTACCTGTCTACAACCCTGATATCTGACGAGGAAACATTGCTATGCAAGCCGTATTGACCAATCTGGCAGTCAGCATGTCGGACTTCAAGAAGAATCCGGCCAAGGTGCTGCGCGAGGCCGGTGATGAGCCGGTGGCGGTACTGAGTCATAACAAGCCGGCTTTCTACATGATCCCCCCGGAGGTCTACGAGGAGATGATCGAGAAGCTGGCCGACATTGAATTACTGCCTCTGCTCAATGACCGGCTGGCTCGTGCCGACAAGGCAGTAGAAGTAGATATCAATGACCTCTGAGCAAGCGCCGCCGCAGGCCTACCCATACAAGCTGAAGTTTGTACCCGAGGCGCTTGACGAGTGGCAGGCGCTGGATGGCTCGGTCAAGAAAGAACTCAAAAAGCTGCTGGCCAAGCGGCTGCTGCAGCCACATGTGCCCGGTGCGGAGCTTCATGGCGGGTTGCGCCATTGCTACAAGATAAAGCTGCGCAAAGCCGGCTACCGCTTGGTGTATCGGGTGGAGGACGGCGAACTGATCGTGCTGGTGTTGGCGGTAGACAAGCGCGAAAACGCCGAAGCCTATGTGAAGGCCTTGGCCAGAATTGCCGGTATCAACATCAGCGGAAATTAGTTGCTGAGGCTGCATTGACAAATCGCCCTTCGCGGGCAAAAAATACTCCCGACATCCACACGGATGTCTTTGAATCGACACTGCTTTATTGTCGAGGCGATCCTTCAGCACCGCTGAAGCATGGCTTGAATCCGCTGCAGTAGCGGGCAGGACCGAATGACGCCAACTAACCCTAACCGGGCTGGTTGGCGTTTGTCATTCCGGCCCCCGCTGCAAAGGAAACACCATGTCCCATACCGCCAAACCCGCTGCTTTGCGGCCAACCTTGAGCCGCGACGTCATCATGGCCCGTATTGCACAAAGCCCTGCCGGTACCTTGGTACTGGTCAGTGCCGAATACGCGGCGCTGTTCAAACCGGTACTGCAAGATAGCCGCCGCTATATCGTGCAAGACCCGGTACGCCCCAGCCTGCACCATGACGTATCGCCTAATGGTGTGCACACGGTGCTGGACCCGCATCGTCATGCCGTGCCGGTGCGCATCCGCCACCACGATGGCACCCCGGTGAAGAAGCCACCGCGTTACGCCAGCCGTCTGACGGTGAGCTGCGCACCACCGCTTGCGCCCGACACGCCACCGCCTTTGCGCCTGATTACCCTGGCCCGCGTCACCGAGATCATCGGTTTCAAGAAGAGTTTTGTGTACGAACAGCCAGACTTTCCGGAGCCGATTCGCTTGGGCAGCAGCCGCCGTGCGGCCGTGCGCTGGGTAGAAGCGGAGGTGGTCGCCTGGGCGGCCAAGCTGATGGCGCGTCGTAGTACCGCCGCGCAGCAGGCCGCCACCGCACAGGAGGAGGCATGATGGCATCGCCCAAAGACGAGTTCCATCGCCTTAGCCAGTTTCAACTCAGCACGCTGGACGAGTTGGCCGCTTTGGCCCAGCACACCCCGCCGTACCTGATGCAGGGTTTGATCTACCCCGGCGAGATCACGGTGTTCCGGCACCAGCCCGGTACGGCGTGGCGCGAGTTCATGTATCTGCTGGCGCGTTCACTGGCATCCGACGTCGATTTGGGGCCGTTTCAGACCCAAGGCGCGGCCGGTACCTTGCTGCTGGTAAGTAACGGCCTGCTGCCTTCCGATGCCGCCTACGTGGCCGCCCTGCAAAGCTACGATGCGGACTGGACGGTTACCGATACGCGCCAGCACCTACACCTCTATCACCGCGCTCAGCAACAAGACGAGTCCGTACTATTAGATAGCGCAGAAGGCCGCAACGCCTTGCTGGCCTCGCTGCAGCCCGGCACCAAGGTGGTGATCGTGGATAACATGCTGAGCTGGTTCAGCGATAGCAAGTCGCCACCTCACGACAAGGTGCGCGTCGAGCTGGTGCTGCAAGACCTGGACAAGCGCGGCATCGCCTTGGTGCTATTTGCGGCCAACGGCAAAGCGGGTGACCGCTTTTGTCAGCAACATCTGGCGCATCGCATGCACGAGGTGTGCCTCACGCCCGATACGTGTGCGCCGGCAGAGATTGGCGGCGGCTTGCGCCTGCAGCGAACGCATCGCGGCCTGCACGAGCCCTTGCCGCGTTGCATCCAGTGGTGGTGGCTGGTGAAAGAAGGCGAATTCCACACCGGCTGGCAGATTCCGGAGCCGGAAGACGAGCGCACCGCCAAACAGGTGGCGTTGGCCGAGCGCCAGTTGCTGATCCGCCAGTACGCCGCCGCGGGCTGGCGGCAGCGCGAAATCGCCAAGTGCCTGGGCATTCATCAGTCCACGGTGGCGCGTACGCTGGGGCGTGGCGGGCAAAGCTGAGCAGCGTTGATGCAGGCGGCGGTGTCTGATGCATCGTCCGCATGCATGCATATTTGCATCAAACGGACCACGGCGAGGTTGGCCGCAATGGCATGCCAACCGCTATACCACATCAGATTTGTACGCAATTTGAACATGTCACTCACCAACCAGGCCCTCAAGCCCTCTCTGCCATGTTCACCGCTACCTCTAGCATCACCAGCACCCAGCCAGCCAATATCCACATCGACCGCTTCCGCGTTACCGGACCCTGCACGCATAGCGTGCTGGGCGGTGGCCAGTGGGAGTACATCGACTTTGATAGCGGCGAAATCCGTCACGCCGGCAACGGCTTAAACGGCAAGCTCGATCACCCCGACAGCCAGTTCTATGTCCGCTCGCGCAAGGTGTGCAATGGCATGGCAGGCCAGCTGGAAATCCACGTGTGCCCACCCAAGCTGCTGCAGCGTCACAATGTGTTCGGGCACGGCAATCTGCATGATTACGTCTGCCGTATCTTTGATCTGCTGACCCACCGCTACCACATCACCGTCGACCCGCGAGAGCGGCAGTACTGGCTGGACGGCTTGTACTGGCTTACCGAAGTCCACCTCACCGCCAACTTTGCCTGCCAGCGCGAGCTGCTGCAGCCCATCATCGACGCGGTGGACCAGCACCACGGCAAGGGCAAGCACCGCAACGGTGACAGCGAAATCAGCCTGGGCTTTACCCGCAAACGCCGCAGCACCCACCACGTGCTCACCCTCTACGACAAGTACCAGGAGCTGCAACAACACTGGCGCAAGCCCGGCCCGCTGCAACAGCGCATTCTGGCCGACTTCCGCGATGCACTGCGGGTGGAACTCAAGCTGTACTCGCAAGGGCTGGCGTACTTGAAGCTGCAAAGCGGCCGTGCGTGGTGGGACCTCGACCTCGCTGAGCTGTACTTTCGCGGTCTGCGCCATTACCGTCTGCGCCACGCCATCCAGCGCCTGCTCACCGACGACGAACTCGTCATGCTGACCCTGCCCGAACGCAACGTCTACGAAGCATGGCTACACGGGCGCGACGTCAAATCCTTGTTCCGTAGCCGCAGCAGCGTGCACAAGTACGTTGGCAGCATCGAGCGCAAAACCGGCATCAACATCCTCAGCCACCGCCGACCAGAACGCTTGCCCGCCGTCGATCTGGCCGAGTTGTTCAGCCCCGACAACGTGCTGCCGGTACCTGCTTGGGCACACGGTACTGCGTGCTACGTACCGCCACTCGGCTAAGCCAGCTCGCCACGCCCCACGGCAATTTGTTGATTGTCATTGGCGATACAAGGAGAAAACCATGACCGTCCGCTTATGCCGCTGGGGCAACTCAACCGGCCTGCGCTTGCCCGCAGCCTTGCTACAAGCCGCAGGGTTGGCCGCAGGTCACTACGTTTCCGTCCGCTTACTGGATAACGGGGACATTCGCGTGCGACCGGTCGGAACGGCTTGCCCCGCTGAAAGCACCGAACCCGCTGCCAGTATCACCGACACCGCAGAGTGGGGAGGTGACCAATGGTAAGCCTGCCAAAAACAAACCCGGCACCGACCAAAGCCAGTACCGGGCTGTATTGCTGCTACATGAGCTGGCATAGGCTTGCTTATTCAACGGACTTTGAGCTGAGGGACATTGGCAAGCTGAGGCTGATTTTACGCGTCGACGCCCGCAAGGTCAGTTTCGATGCCAATGCGCTTTATGCAGATAGCTAAGGCATTATCGCCTCTACCGACCCCGCTGCTGGCGCCGATTGCTGCCTGTATCTGGTACGTAACAACTGAATGAATGCCTCCTTTGGCCAAGAACCAGTCCGGTCACGGACGGTAACAGCCTGAAAGTGATCAAACCACAAGCATGCCACGGCCAAAATCGATGACTGCAGACCGGGATGGCTGACACTCTGGCAGACCCATGGCATGGATTAAGGTACTGGCCACTGAGTTGCTGTTTTTCCCGCAGCCTAAAAACGGATATTTCAGGGCCAGGGTGTTGATGGCACATGCTTTCTCTTCGGCTTTCAGCCACAGATCCATGGCTGCTTGCCTTGGGCCAGCATACAGCACCGCTTGGCCCAAATCTGCCCGGTAGTAACAGGCCCCGCTACTGACCACCGCCCGCAATCGGTCGCCAGGCCGCCAGCCTACCGCGCGCACGCTGCCATCCCGACCTATGGCCAAGCCGTTGACCTCTGACACCACATACGCGTTGCCATCCAGCAGTACCAGAAAATTATGGCCTGCCAGCCCAAAAGCCAATGGCAATTGCGCCATGACGATTTGCCATGGCGTTTCATCGGGAGTGCTCACCATGGCGGCCATGGCCTTGCATCGCATCACAGAACAATCTTTGCCGGTACTTTGCTAGGCCGCTGGCAACGCGAGCCAGCCGTGATAGCCCACGTACAGCCCCACCAGCATGATCAGGCCACCAGAGAAATAAGGCGCTTTACGCGCAAAATCCCCAAAGCCGCCCCAGTGTTTTCGGGCATGGCGTACGCTGAGTGCGGCCAACGCCCCCGAAGCCACCATGGTCAGCGCCAGGCCAATACTGAAACACAGCACCAGCGCCGCACCGAGTGCGACTTTCTTCAACTGCAGGCACAGCAGCAAGACAGTAATCGAGGCAGGGCACGGAATCAGCCCGCCAGTCAGGCCAAACATGACAATCTGCCCGGTAGTGACCTCCCGCCCGGCAAAGCGGCGGCGGATATCGTTTGCATGGGCTAATTCGTGCGGGTCTTGGTAACCGTCTGCCGATACGTTCAGGCCATCCGAGTCATTAACAGCGTGATCGTGGCCATGTTCTAGATATTGCACTTCGTAATTGTGGCTATGCTGCCCGTGCCCCAGGCTCAGACGTGCCACGAATTGGTGCGGCTCGGGAATGAACTGCTCGGACTCCACAAAGCCATCTCGCTGCACAAAAGTAAAAGCCTGCCGTTGCCCATCGGGACGCAGGGTTTCCACGCGGATATGCCCAGCCTCCCACACATGGCCGCGCTGGCTTGCGTGATATAAGCGAAAACGAGGCGGCACGCCATCTTCGAATACCTGCAGCCTTACCTTGCCGTGACCGGTATCAATGGTCTGGTCTTCATCATGGTCATGGTCGTGATGATGGTCATGGTCGTGTGCGCATTGCTGGTTGCGCCAAGTGCGCCAGATCATCCAGGCGGCTACACCGACAATAATCACGGCAGATGCCAGCTGAAAATAGGCTTCAGTCTTGCCAGGGTCCCAGTTCTGGCCAAAGTAAAGCCCAGTCATGGCCACAGCCCACACCACGGCGGTGTGCGACAAGGTAGCCGACAAGCCCAGCAACACCGCCTGCCCCAGCGTTCCGCGGATGGCCACAATAAAAGCAGCCATCATGGTCTTGGAATGACCCGGCTCCAAACCGTGCAACGCCCCCAGCAGGATGGCGCTAGGGACAAACAGCCAGGCATTGCCCTGCTGCAGAAGGGTAGCAAACTCAGTCATGCAGGTAGCGCCTCAGAGGTATTTGGTGATGGCTTTGAATTCGCGCAGGGTATCGTCTGCAGTCTGCGCGCCTTCGCGTACGGCATGCTCTAGACAGTGCTCGATATGGTCGTGAACCAGCGTCTTTTTGGCATTGGTCACGGCGCTTTCTACGGCTTGTAGCTGCTGGGCGATCTCCAGGCAGCTGCGCCCCTCTTCGAGCATAGTGATGATGCTCCTGAGGTGGCCTTCGGCACGCTTGAGCCGCTTGATAATGTCGGGATGGGAAGTGTGTGTGCTCATGGTGCAGAATCCTACCCGGGAGGATACAACCAAGCAAGTAGCCGCTGGATTTAATAAATAGCAGTGGTTAGCACAGAGAGGTGATGGGCTGTTCGAGCAAAAAGAAATGCCACACCAAAGGCAATAGCCATCATGGCACTCTCCAATCAGCAACCTGATGGCAATCGGACACCAAACTAAAGCCTCGCTAAAGGCTATGGCAATGCCCTCACTTTACCTGTGCGCGTTGATTTACCTGATCGTGTAGCTTGCGCGTTTCTTCTGGCCACTGGCTTTTTATCCAGGACAGCACCGCGATGATGTCGCTATCACTGAGCTTGCCTTCGTATGCTGGCATGGCGGACTGGTAGCCCGGCATATTGGCCACCTTGGCAACGCCGTACTTGGTCAGCGCAAACAGCATCTCGTCAGGGTGGTGCCAGGTATGGCCGCTTTCATCGTGTGGCGGCGCCGGCAACATGCCTTGAGCGTTACGCTCACGCCAATTCGCCTGCCCTTCACGCTCGCTGCCGTGACAACTGGCGCAGTTTTCTAGGTACACCTGATGGCCACGCGTCACCAGTGCCGCATCATCCGGGCGTAGTGCAAACGGTTGTGCCGCCGGACCGGGATCGGTCGTCAAATAAACGGCAACCCCTGTAGCCACCAGCCCGAGTAACACGATGAAGGCTATTTTCTGTTTAGACGTCAGCAACGACATGATTGAGTCGACATCCTGAAAGGTGAAAAAGGCCGTGGTGACACGGCCGCACGGGTATCAGTTGGCTGGCTGGATGTCGGTAACCATCATCTTGCCGTCCTCATGACTGGCCATGAAGCGGATTTTGTCCCCCACTTTGACCTTATCCAGCAATGCTTTGTCTTTGGCGGTGAACACCATGGTCATGCCTGGCATGTCCATGTGTGCAATCGGGCCATGCTTGATGGTGATTTTGCCGGCAGCCAGGTCCAGTTTGCGGACTTCACCGTCAGCCATCATGTTCATGTGATTGCTGGCGCTCATGTGGCTGCCTGCCATGGTGTGCTGGGTAGCTTGAACGACAGGGCTGAACGCAGCCAAGCCCAAAGCGGTAGCGAAAAACACGGTACGAATGGTCATGGTTTCATACTCCTCAAACATCAATACGCCGGGCAGGCTTTCTGCTCGCCCGCTTGGTTTTACTTCTTGTCTACTTTGACCAAGCCTTTCATGCCGGCATCGTAGTGCCCGGGGTGCAGGCAGGCAAAGTGAACCGTACCTGCCTTGGTGAACTGCCAGATCACCTCGCCTTTGGCGCCAGGTGCGAGCGATACCTTACTGGGCTCGTCGTGCTCCATGTCCGGAAATTTCTTCATTTGCTCGTAGTGCTCAAGCAGCTCTTTTTCTGTCCCCAGACTGAACTCGTGCTTTACCTTGCCCAGGTTTTGCACAACGAAACGGACAGTCTCGCCTTGCTTCACACGAATCAACGGCGCTGAAAAGCGCATGTTGTCAGACATGTCCATCTGGATGGTGCGAGTGACATTGGCAGCCTTACCCGGCAAACCAATGGCAGATTCGTCATGGCTGCCTGCATGACTGCCGGCAGCCCAGGCTGGGGCAATCCCCACGCTAGCCAGCAAGGCAATGGCGATCAATTGGCGGGTAGTTTTCATGTGGTCTATTCCTGAGGGTGTGATTAGTGGTGACCGGGCGTTGTCCCCGGTTTTTTGGCTTTTACCGTGGCAGCGGCCGGGTTGGCCGCTGCGGGCTGACGCGAGGCCGCGGGTAATTCCCCCCGGTATTCGTACGCCACCGTACCCGCCGGGTGCTGAAACCAGCCCGGGTCTTTGTAGCTGCCGGCAGGCTGGTCTTTGCGCACCTTCAGCACGCTGAACATGCCCCCCATCTCCAGCGGGCCAAACGGGCCTTGCCCGGTCATCATGGGTGCAGTGTTATCGGGAATCGGCATTTCCATCTCCCCCATATCCGCCATGCCACGCTCGCCCATCAGCATGTAATCCGGTGCTACTTGCTGGATCTTGCCCACCAGTCCTCGGTGATCGACACCAATCATGTTTGGTACGTCATGCCCCATGGCGTTCATGGTGTGGTGGCTTTTGTGGCAATGGATGGCCCAATCGCCTTCCTCGTCCGCAATGAACTCCAGTTGGCGCATCTGGCCGACGGCAATATCAGTGGTGACTTCGTACCAGCGGGTGGATTTGGGTGTTGGCCCGCCATCGGTGCCGGTCACCAGGAACTCGTGGCCATGCAGGTGGATCGGGTGGTTGGTCATGGTCAGGTTGCCCACCCGGATGCGCACCTTGTCGTTCAGGCACACATTCAGCGAATCGATACCCGGGAAGATGCGGCTGTTCCATGCCCAGATATTGAAATCGGTCATGGTATTGACCTTGGGCGTCTTACTGCCGGGCTCTACATCAAAGGCATTAAGCAGGAAGCAGAAGTCACGGTCGACCTCATCGATCAGCGGGTGCTTGCCCTTGGGGTGGGTGACCCAGAAACCATGCATGCCCATGGCCATCTGCACCATTTCGTCGGCATGCGGGTGGTACATGAATGTCCCCGGGCGCCGTGCTTCGAACTCGTAAACAAAGGTTTTACCGGGTTTAATGCTGCGCTGGGTCAGCCCGGACACCCCGTCCATGCCGTTAGGCAGGCGCTGGCCATGCCAGTGCACGCTGGTATGCTCCGGCAACTTGTTGGTGACGAAGATACGTACGCGGTCACCTTCGACAACCTCAATGGTCGGCCCCGGGCTCTGCCCGTTGTAGCCCCACAGCTGGGCAGTAAAGCCGGGGGCCATTTCGCGTTCTACCGGCTCGGCGACCAGGTGAAACTCCTTGACGCCATTGTTCATTCGCCAGGGTAGCGTCCAGCCATTAAGGGTCACCACCGGGTTGTACGGGCGGCCGCTATCGGGAATGAGTGGTGGCGCGGTTTCTACCGAGGTCTGAATGACTGGCTCCGGTAACGCAGCCAGTGCCGAACGGGCGACAGTAGCACCAACGACGGCGGTGGCAGCGCCCGCAAAAAATTGGCGGCGGGATTGATCAATACTCATGCCTTATCCTTTCAATGTCCCGCAGCAGCAGGGCTATCACCACTGCCTGCGGCCAACGTTACAAAGCTTTCGGGCTGACCACCCAGCAGAACCAGTTGCAGGTCTGCCTCTGCCAGCCAGAAGTCGCGGATGGCGTTGATGGCCCGGACCCTTGCTTCCGCCAAGGCTCGCGCCTCGTCCAGCAATTCCCAGGTATTCATCAGCATGCCGTTGTAACGCAGCACCGTTTCGTCATACACAAACTGCTTCAATGTCAGTATCTGCTGCTGTTTGCTAGCCAGCGCATGGGCGGTACGGTAGGCGCGGTAGGCCATCTCGGCATTGGGAAGCGCAGTGACTTTTTCACGCTGAGGCAGCGTATCTCGCACCTGAGCCAGCCGGCTTTGCATGGCTTGCTCGCTCAGCGGAGTAACCGGCAGTTCGGGCAGTGCGGTTGGCAGCTGCAAGCTGCGTGGGGTGGTGCGAGCCCATTGCTGCATTGTCTTGAGTAGCGCCATCTCGTTCTGCGTCACGGCATACTGGTCGCGCTGCCACTGCTGCTGCGCATCAAGATGAATGAGCTGCCGCTGTGCCGCCTGTAGCTGGCTCCAGTTACCGGTTTTCGCCATACGCTCACCCAGCTCGGATGCGGCTTCGGCGGCTTTCAGGATTTGATGCTGATAGGGCTGCGCTTGTGTTGCGGCAACGGCGGCGAGCAGAACCTTGCGCGTAGCGTGAGCAATCTCGATCAGTTCTGCGGCATCTTCCACTCGGCGCAACTGTGTCAGCGACAAGGCCTGCCATTGCCCAGTCGCTAGCAGCTCGGTTTGCTCGGTGCCAAGCTGGTTCAGTGATCTCGCCAGTTCAGGGTGAGCTTGCCAAGCCAGGCGTACTCCCTCGGCGAGTTGCCCAATCCGCAATGGGGCAGCGTTGGTGACAGTTGGCACGGCAGCGACTGCCTGCTGCTGTTCCCATTTCAAAACATCTGCATGCCCGCGCGGGAATTCGGCCACGCGCCGGTTGGCTTGCCGCCACTCGCTTTCCGGGGCTTGCTGTGCCTGCGCCAGGCTGGCCAGCAGTGGCAGGATGGCTAGCCATGTTGTGTGTTTATTCATACTCCACTCTCCTTTTCTGCCACCGCCCAAACCTTGCGTCGCGTTGGCAGAAAATCAGGTCCGTATTCAGTACGCCTAGTCTGGCCGACGGCAGCCAACAACAAACTGACAGTCAGATTACAAATCTGTCATCTGGCGCATTCCATCGCGGGAAATGGCAAACTGTCGGCTTGATACGGGAATGGCGATGAAAATTCTGATTGTCGAAGACGAACTCAAGACCGGGGAGTATTTGCGCCAGGGGCTACGCGAGGCTGGCTTTACAGTGGATCTGGCACAAGACGGGCAGGAGGGGTTTTACCTTGCCCTGGAGGGGATGTATGACCTGCTGATTCTGGACGTGATGCTGCCTACCATGGATGGTTGGCAAGTGCTGACGCAGTTGCGGCTGCGGCATAAAACCATGCCGGCCCTCTTCCTGACTGCACGCGACCAGGTGGAGGACCGGGTCAAGGGCCTGGAGCTGGGCGCAGACGATTATCTGGTCAAACCCTTTTCGTTCGCAGAATTGCTGGCCAGGGTACGCACCATCTTGCGCCGTGGTCGCAGCCAGCAAGAGACGACAACGTTCCAGATTGCCGGGCTGGAGCTGGACCTGCTACGGCGACGGGTCTGCCGCGAAGGCAAGCGGATTACGTTGACTGCCAAAGAGTTCGGCTTGCTGGAACTGCTCATGCGCCGCCAAGGCGAGGTCCTGCCGCGCAGCCTGATCGCTTCCCAAGTGTGGGACATGAATTTCGATAGCGATACAAATGTCATCGATGTGGCCGTACGCCGGTTGCGAGTAAAAATTGATGACGGCTTCGAACCCAAACTCATTCATACCGTACGCGGCATGGGTTACGTACTGGAAGTGCCGGAGACGGATGTATGACGTACCGTCTGTCACTCACGGCCAGACTGACATTGCTGTACGCGCTGGTCTCCGTTCTGTTACTAGCAGGCCTGGGCATGCTGGTCGGCGTGATGGTGAATCGCCACTTCGATGAGCAAGATGCAGATGACCTGCGCGACAAGATTGGCCTGATTCAGGAAGTCATGCGCACCACGGCCAACCTTGGCGCTTTGGCTACCCGGCTCGATGACGTGGTACATAACCACCGCGACCTTTACGTGCAATTACAGCGTCTGGGCTACCCGGTGTACACCTCCCCCGTGCCAGCGGGATTTTACTTTCCCGATACCCGGCCCAGCACCAACCAGAGCATGCAGAGCTGGCAGCACAAGGGCGCCAACTACCATGGCCTGTGCAGTACAGGGCAACTGGCAGACCAGCAACGGACCGAGCTGACCATCTGCGCCGTGATTGACACCAAAAGGCATGAGCACTTCATGCATACCGTCGGCCACTCACTGCTTGGATACATCGTTTTCTCGGCGTTATTGGGCGGTTTGCTGGCCTGGTGGGTGGCGCACAATGGTCTGGCCCCGCTGCGTGACATGAAAGCCAAAGCGCAGCAAATCACCGGGCAACATCTGGACGCACAAATGCCGGTTGACTCGGTGCCACCAGAAATGGCCGACCTGGCGCACACCCTTAATGCCATGCTGCGCCGGCTGCAGAACGACTTTCACAAACTGTCTGAATTTTCTTCCGATCTGGCCCATGAGTTGCGCACGCCCATCAGCAATCTGCTGACCGAAACACAGGTCGCCATCGCCCAACCGCGTAGCGCGGAAGCGTATCGAGAGGTACTGGCATCCAATGCAGAAGAGTTTCAGCGCCTTGCCCGCACCGTGTCTGACATGCTCTTTCTGGCCAAAGCCGAGCATGGTCTGGTTTTGCCTAGCCGCGAGACGATTGTCATCGAGGATGAAGTCGCGGCACTGTTCGAGTTTTACGACGCGCTAGCAGAAGAGAAAGACATCTGCTTGCAGCAAACGGGTCACAGTCAGTTGCAAGGTGACCGTCTGATGCTGAGACGGGCACTTAGCAACCTGCTGTCCAACGCACTGCGCCACGCCTATCCCGGCAGTGTCGTCAGCATCGTCATGGCAGAAGACGCTACCGGCAGGACTCTCCAGGTACGCAACGAAGGGGACGCCATACCCGAAGCGGCCATCCCGCGCTTGTTTGACAGGTTCTACCGAGCAGACCCTGCACGCGTCGCGGGGGAGTCCGATGGCGCAGGCCTGGGCTTGGCCATTACCCGGTCGATTGTCGAGCTGCACGGTGGGCACATTACCGTCGACTCAGCCGCGGGTGTGAATTGCTTTACCTTGCGGTTTCCTTGCTGATCGCTTGCCTGCTGACGCAACCAACAAAAACAGCCCCAGCTCGCAGGTGAAGCCGGGGCTGTTTTGCCGCTGGATAAGCGGTTAAGGCGCAATGGCCTAGTGATGTCTTAGTACGTGAAGTTGGCCGTTAATGTTGCAGAGCGGCCCGGTGCGATATTGGCGTAATGCGGAGAAGAAACCGCGTTGTAGTAAACCTCATCCGTCAGGTTCTGGATGTTCAGCTGCAGTGTAGTGTGCTTGTTCACCACGTAGCTGGCCATCGCGTCGTAACGCCAGTAAGACGGTACCCACTTGGTGTTGTTTACGTTGGCATATACCTTGGAAACATAGTTTGCCCCCGCACCGATGGTGACACCCGGGGCAAGCTGGTAGGTATTCCACAGGCTGAAGCTATCTTCCGGTGTGGTCGGGAATTGATTACCGTTGTACGGCGATGCCACATACACCGGTGCGGCAGTTGTACCAACGTTCACATATCCGTTATCCACCACGCGGGCATCCAGATGGGTGTAACCGGCAAACACTTGCCAGTTGCGCGTCAGGTTACCGCTGGCAGACAGTTCATAGCCTTTGACACGCTTGCGGCCAACGTTCTGGCTGGTGCCATCTGCAGATGTCACGCGCGCATTTTTCATGTCAGTATCGAATACGGCCGCGGCCACTTGCAGGGTACGGTCGAACAGCTCCCATTTCACGCCCAGCTCGATGTTGCGGCTTTCTTGCGGGTCCAGGTTCTGTACTGCTGTGGTCAAGCCATCCAGACCATCGCCACCATCATTGCCAGGCGGGGTGCTAGCAGTACCATACGACGCGTACACGCTACCTTGCGGAGCGGGCTTGTACACCACGCCGGCTTGGTAGTTCCAGAAGCTGCTGTGGTTCCGGGCCGACACTGCTGCGGTGGTTGTGCTACCGGAAACATAAGCAGGGGTATGCAGCTTGGACGTGTAGTCATCAAAGCGCAGACCAGCGTTGACCGACCAACGCTCGCTCAGCTCGGCGGTGTCGAAACCGTACAAGGACTTGGTATCGGTCACGACATTGGTTCTAGCCGGTGAAATGCTGCGGGTGTAAACCCAGGGGTCGTTGTAATTGGGGTTGCTCAGGGAGGTGCAGTTGTAACCTGTCGCCGCACCCGCGGTGGCGCAGGTGGTGTTACCGGTAAGCAGGTTGTTGGTCCCCGGGGAGAAGACGTAGCTGCCACGATTGGTTTCCTCGCGGCTTAGCTCCAGCCCCAGCACATAGCTGTGCTTGATACCACCCAGTTCAAACTTGCCGTCAATGCTGGTTTGGTTGGTGGCGGTTTCGGTCTCGGTGAAGCGGCTATTGGCACGACGCCAGACATTGCCGTACAGCACCACGTTGCCCTTGCTGTCATCGGGCTGGGTCCAGACATAGTCGTTACTGGTCTTGCCGTAGCGCGCCACGTTGCGCAGCGTCATGCCACTGCCGAAAGTGTGTTTGACGTCCAGCGTGGCGATGTCGGCTTCGGTCTTGTGAAAGTCGCGGTTAGCCAGGCCGTAGAAGGTGTTGCGGTCAACGCTGACCGGCTGGCCGTCACCGTTCTTGGCAACGTTAGTGCCGGAACTGAAGGGGTTGTTAAACGGGATGCCACTATCCGGCAAGTCATCGGATTGCATGTGGTAGTAGCTGAGCAATACCGTGGTATCCGTGCCCAGGCCAAAGCCGATACTGGGTGCAATCCCCCAGCGGCTCATATTGACAGCATCACGCCCTGCCACATCGGAGGCATAAGCCATCGCGTTCACGCGGATAGCGGTGGTGTCATCCAGTGTACGGTTGATATCCAGCGTGCCACGTTTGTAATCATCGGTGCCAACACCCAGCGAACCACGGGTGAACTCTTCCAGCTTGGGTGCTTTGCTGATGAGATTGACGCTACCACCCGCAGAGCCGCGCCCGCCGTAGGCAGAGCTCGGGCCCTTGTTGACTTCCACTTGCTCCAGGTTGAACACTTCGCGCGATTGGGAGCCCGTATCGCGGACACCATCGATGAAGGTATCACTCTGCGACATGAAGCCACGGATGTAGATATTGTCGCCAATCGGGTTACCGCCTTCGCCGGAACCCATGGTGATACCCGGGGTAGCCCGCAAAGCCTCTGCCAGGGTAGCCGCAGCGGTTTGCTGAATCACCTCGGCAGGGATGATGGTGACGGTTTTGGGCGTATCCAGCAGCGGAGCGGTGAATTTGCTCGAAGCGGACGATTCTGTCTTGTAAGCAGGTTTGACCGGGGCAGCCTCAACCTTCACCGTGGGCAACACGGCGTCTGCTGCATTTTCAACAGCGGCATCCGCTGCCGACGCGGCAGCAGGCAAAGTCAGCATCAGTGCGGATAACAACGCAGTTCGGTGGGCCTGAGCAGGCACATCGTGCTTCCGGCTGCTAATGAAAGCCATCTCAACGTTCCTTATTATGTGGGTGCTAGATTTGGCTGGCTTGCTACACGGAACCGATGGGCTACTGGCAACTGGCTGGCTACAATCACGCCATAATAATTCGCATTTACATACTTGAAGATGGCTTGCAACAATCGTTAACACTCCTGTGCGCAGCTTAACAATCCAACACACTCTTGCTGTAGCAGTGAGCAGCTCGCATTTCGTCTGAAGGTACCTGCTCAAGATGTACTGAGTCGGAGTAGAGTGGCTAGCCACCTAGTAACCAGATTCTGTTTTGCTACAAGGCCAGCTCTAGGGATGGCTGAGCGCCGCATTGCACAGACTATATCTGTGCTTGATTTCAGTGGTCGTTCTTGGCAATGAGCGGACACTCTCGCTTGCCTTCACCAAAGTCACACCGCCATCGCCCTGTGGCTAACCGCCTGGTAGCTTGAAGCTGCGGCAGCTTTTGCCATGCCGCCAAGCGGTTACCGCATCTCCACAAGCCAAGACGTTCACGCGTCTTGGCTTTTTGCATTTCTGCAGCCGGTGCCGCACGGCGGCCAACCTTTCAAGGAGCCAGCCATGCAAACCAAGCATCCCCAATCCTCACCACTCTTTTCGCTCGGCAGTGTTGTCGCTACTCGCGGCGTGTTCGATCACCTGACGGCCAATCTGTTCGACGCCAAGTCATTCCTGCAACGTCACCAGTACGGCGACTGGGGTGATGTGCCGCCCGAAGATGCCGCCGAAAACGACTTTGCCGTGAAGAACAGCTTGCGCATCTTTTCCAGCTATCAGATGGCCGGCAAGCGCGTCTGGGTTATTACCGAAGCCGACCGCAGCGTCACCACTTTGCTGTTCCCTTGCGAGTACTAGCCAGTCAGCGGCCAGCGTGCCGCTTTATTGCGATGCGCTGACTAACGCAAACATAACATTCGAATTGATGACAAAGCCATGAAAAACGTGATTTTGACCACCGAGCAGCAGGTGGATACAACAGATGAAAGCCTTGCCCAGCCTGCCTATACGGCCGAAGAGTTGATGGCGGCAGCGCAGTCCCTTTCAACGAAACGGGAGTATGCCAATGATGTGCGGTACTTCTGCCGCGCTGGTGGCAGTATCCCGGCCACGCCTGAGCAATTGGTGCAGTACCTGGTGGCAGTGGCCGGCAAACTGGCTGTGGCTACGCTAGAGCGCAGGCTGGTGGCCATCCATAAGGCGCACATTGACCAAGGCTACCCATCGCCGGTAAAGCACGATTTGGTGAAGCGCACCATGCAGGGCATCCGGCGTACCTTTGGCAAACGGCAGCGCCGCGTCAAAGCCTTGGTGCGCGATGACTTGCTGGAGGTCCTGTTCGCGCTGGGTGATCAACGGCCAATACGAGCAGCCCGTGACCAGGCCTTGATACTGGTTGGCTGGGCGGCTGCACTACGGCGCTCGGAGCTGGTGGCATTGCGGTGTGAGGACGTGACGGAGTACCCGGACGGGCTGGAGATACTGCTGAGAAGGTCCAAAACAGACCAAGAAGGCGTTGGCCGCACGTGCTTTATTCCATATGCGGGCGGTAACCGTTGCCCGGTGCTGGCCCTAAAGCACTACCGCGAAGTAGCCGGGATTAAAGACGGCTGGCTGTTCCGGGCGGTAGACCGCCACGAGAACGTGTCCACCACACCGCTTAGCGCCCAGTCCGTGGCGCTAATACTGAAAGAGGCGGTGAAGAAGGCGGGTGGCGACCCCAGCCAAGTGAGTGGCCACAGCTTGCGGGCAGGCTACTGCACCCAAGCCGCCATCGCCGGCCTACAGCCGTGGCAGATTCGAGAGCAAACCGGGCATACCAGCGACTTGATGCTGGCCAGGTACATCAGGCCGGTGGCGAAGCGGAAGATACCGAGTTTGTTGTAGGAAGGCGTCCAGCGGTACTAGTTCGGACTGGATGTTGCCGTGGTGATCTGTGCTGAGCAGCAGGCGGCTGCCATCAGGGTTTGTGACCAAGGTTTTCAGCGTGGTGTCGGGCTGTGCTGGGACATGGGCTGCGGCGTACAAGTAGCGACGCACGGTAGGCATGGCCTGGGTGGCGAAGGTGGGCGAGATACATTGTGTCAGCTGTAGGGTACCAGCCTGAGTCCAGACGGTGAGGGAGGGCTAGTTACATGATGGTGTATCGGGGGGACTGCAAATATCGAAGCGGAAGAGGCGTTGCGCTTCGCCGATGAGCTGTGAGTAGTAGGTGATTTCGAGTAGCTGCGAGGCGTGTTCGCGGGCGTAGTTGCGGATCGCAGTTCGACCCAGACCAAAACATGCGACCAACCTTCGGGCAGTCATCAATGCTTGGCCGTTAAATTTTGTTACATTCGAAGACAGTTGTGATGACGAGGCAATATAATCGTTGGAATTATGATTTTGTGCTAGCACATGGAGCATCCAGCGATGGAATGCCTTTGCCGGGTCGGCCCTCTTTTATGACTATGACATAATTTCTATTGGTGCCTGCTGGACATTTGGTCAGAGAGTCTGCAAAACATCCATAGCCAGCTGCAAACATCACTAATTTTGAAAGCGTTGAGTCCATATCTGACAACATTGCCAGAAAAGCAGTGGCAACAAAATTGAAATGGCAGATAGGATATCTGCACAGTGTGATTTTCAATGGCTTTAAAAGATGCATTTTAAATTAATATGCAAGAGTTAGCAATGGCAACAATTAATAAATTGAATGCAAAAATTCCTGCCAAGCCTGCCGCTATTGATAAAATCAGTTAATTGATAATATTTAAATTATTTGCAGGGGTTGAATATGAGTTCTTCTTTTAAGGATGCAATGGATGGAACTGCTTGGGAAGATTATTGCGAGAAGATTTTAAGAATACACTATGGTGTTAGATCTTTTACTTCCGTTCCTCATGCAGATCGTGGCGATCATGGACTAGAGTTTTTTGCGAATGATGGGACATTATTCCAATGCTACTTTCCAGATCCTTCGTGTAGCATGGAAGATTACAAACTGAGGGTCAAAAAGAAAATTAATGATGATCTTAATAAATTGATTAAAAATGAGAGTGGAATAAGTTTGTTGCTCGATGGGTTGGTTATTACACAATGGTTATTGTTAATCCCTAGTGTGCGCAGTAAAGATTTGATAAGTTATTGTAATGCAAAAACAAAATCATTCTTGAAGAAGGCGCCGTCATTTATAAATAAGAATAATTTTAAAGTGAGAATTGAAAGTGATGATGCTTATCCATTGGAGAAGCACAAGGCTAGAATTCTTATCGAAAGTACAATTGACTTCCCTGTTCGTGAAATTACTCAAGAAGAAAAAGACCAGTGGAAGTCTATAAATACTAATTTCCATGACAATTTAATTAGGAAGTGTGGGAAAATTGCGCCATCCCCTGACGCTATGGTTGATAGCTTGATTGGTGACTATTTGGTGTTGGAGGATTTGATTGTGGCATACAGGGAAGAGTTTCCTGAGCTGCATAAAGAAATATCGGAAATGGTTGCTGCCAATTTGAGCATATTAAAAACAAATGCGTTTTTTTCAAAGGAAGATCCTGCAGAGCTTGTGATGGATTTGTTAAAAAAGAACAGAGCTAATGTCAGCAGTCTGAGACAAAAAATATCTATGCAGAATTCTGAGAAATTCTCAATCGGCTTTGTTTCTAAATGGATTGCTGAATGTAAAATGGATTTTATATTATCATGAATGATATGAATGGTAGTGTTCGCATTGTAATCAGTGACGCTGGTTATGAGGTGCCAATTGAAAATCGGCCACTATGGCGATTGTTGATGCTATGCTTGTGTATCAAACTATTAAGTTCGGATGGTATCGGCTTGCCAACAGCAAAAATAAGAGCGGGTAGTTGGATGGTTTTGAGGCCAGCTAGGTGGCATGAATATAAAGATTTTCTTTTTGGATATTCTGACGAATCACCTAAAGTGATGCCTGATAGTAATGTTGACAGAGCTATTCAGATCGGCATTGCAAAAGGCTACTTTTCTATGTCCGATAGTGGGCGTATTGAGTTGATGCCAATGGGTAAGTCCTTGATTGAATTGGCTGAAAAGGTAGATGTGGCATCGGCTGAGCGAGAATTTTTGCAAGACATAAAATCTAAACTAACCGACAAAGTGGTTAAATCTATTATTTGGGGGTGATATGCTTGGTTTGAAATTGCTGAGGCTTTCAATAAATGTGATTACGAAAAATAAGAATTTTTCTGTAAATATTCCGTTTAATGATGGTTTGAATGTTATTCGTGCTGAAAACTCCTCTGGTAAGTCTACCTTTGTCAATTCAATTGCATATGCTTTAGGCTTGGAATCTATATTAGGGCCAGGCAGAAGGGCCCCGTTTCCTGCTGCAATTACAAATGCAATTTTTTTGAATAAGAATAAAAACAACAATAATGAACAAGGTTTTTTTGTTGTTGGGTCATTTGTTGACTTGGAAGTATCTAACAAGAATGGCGATATTGTTTGTTTGCGGCGAGAGGTAAAGGGCAATCCTGACAAAATAACGGTTGTTTCTAATGGTGAGGCTCAAGATTTTTTCTTGAAGTCGGCAGGATCGGTTGGCTCTGCTATTAGTGAGCTGGGTTTTCATAACTGGTTGGCAAAATTTATTGGTTGGAATTTGCCGATGGTCCCAAGATTCGATGGCAGTCTTTCACCTTTGTATTTAGAATGCATTTTCCCTTTGTTTTTTATCGAACAAAAAAGAGGGTGGTCTGAAATACAAGCCAATGCGCCACTTTATTATAAGATAAAAAATCTCAAAAGAACTGCACTTGAGTTTTGTCTTGGCGTTTCTGATTTTAGTCGTCGTGGTGATGTTGAAAAATACAAAGTTGAAATAAGACAACTTGAAACGCAGTGGGAAAGCATTAAGTCATCTTTTAAGACATTGGGTGATTTGAACGGACTGTTGGTGAATTTTGATTGCGATATAGATTCTGATAATTATGTTCGTCTCGGTGTTTTGTATCATGTTAGCAATGGCGATAGAGTTACGATTGGGGAATATTTATCAAACTTGCAGAGAAGAATTAGGAAGATTGATCAGAGTTTGCAGGGCTGGAGTTTTGGGCGTGAATTGGAGGTCGCGATAACAGAGCGACAGTTAATATCGGAAAAAATATTTGCACTTTCAGAAAAAAACAACAACATCGAGGCTACAACTAGAAAAATAAATAGAAAACTTATATCTATCGAAAATGACCTTGATAGATATAAGCAGCTTCGTCGGTTGATTAGTGTTGGCGCTAAAAATGGCATTAATTTTGAGACGAAAAATTGTCCAGTATGTGACACCAAATTGCAAGAGAGTTTTATACCAGTTGAAGATGGTTATGAACCCATGACCATAGATCAAAATATTGCATACTTGGAAGATCAGAAAAAATTCTATGATGCTATCAGTAGCCGGAATAATGAAGAGTTAAGGGCTGGCATTGTTCAAGAGCGATCAATGCAAAGTGAATTGGAGAAAGTGGAAGCTTTAATCGGTTCGTTTAAAGATGAAGAGAGAAAATATTTAGATGCTTTCGGAAGTGAAATAAAAGAAGTTGCTGAGTTGAGATTCTTGGAAAGAGAGCTTCAGAAAATAATTTCACAGCGGGATAAGTTAAATGCTAATGCTGAGAGGGTGTTTAAAGAGCATTCTTTAAAATTTGAATCACTTGAGATTGCAATGAAGTCTGACTTGGGTGGGGTCTCAAAAGAAATTTTTGATGCATTGAAGTCGCGCTTAATTGCCAATCTGCAAGATTTTTCATATAAAAACATGAACATCCATGCCCTTGATATTTCCAGTCAAACTTTTCGTCCTGAGTTGGATGGATTTGACATTGTGGCTGACATCTCTGCGAGTGACTCTATTAGAATTATTTGGGCATATACATTAGCATTGATGGAGCTTGGTGTGGAGTTTGATGCGGTTAAGCATGGGGGGTTTGTTGTTTTTGATGAGCCTAGACAGCATGAGGCAAGTCATGAAAGTTTCATCGCTTTGCTGAAAAAATCAAAGGAAAAGTTTTCGGTAAAAGGACAGGTTATTATTGCTACTAGTATTCCTGTTGCTGATATGGCTGTGTTGGGCTTGGATGAAAGTTGCCTTACTGTTTTCAATGATGGCGAGTATATGATTCAGTAGTGATGTTGAATTATATGATGTAAAAAAAGCCCACTCAGTTGAGTGGGCTTTTTGCGTCAGGTAGGCTTTGTTAATGGAATGGATGCCCTTTACCATTAGCGGCATCGAGGTGCCACAGTGAGAGTGAATCAGAGACTCCAGTTGCGATGACTACTCTGATTTGTTGAACCATTTGATAGAGGGCTCTGATCCTAGTTATGCCCGCGATTGAAAGCTCTCAGTCAATTCAGGTGTCCATACTTGTAGCGCACAGAAAATTTCATCAGTTCTTGCCATTGCCTGCATTTTCTTCCAGATAGAGAAACATCAACCCACTCATCATAGGGTATTAAATGGAGATGAATCGCTCTACGTTTATCAGATACATCTGTGTCCGCTTTTAATCGGTAAGCGGGTACCGCCCATTTGCTAGTTGAACGTCTGCTTTGGCCGAGCTCCGGACCTACTGTATGACCTACTAACGCAACTCCGCCAGCCTTTGCTTGTAAGAACCCTCCAAGCAGTCCGCATCTGTACAGATATCCCGCACTGTACTGCGCCAGTTCGCCTGCTGCTGTTTCAATCCATTTTTATCCGCACTTGCCGCCAGCTTTGCCTTATAGGCTGCTGCAGTATCTCTATCTGCTGCGGCCAACTTCGGGTTGGCGCAGATCATCTTCTCTACGGTGGTGCTGGCTTTGGCGCAGTCAAAGCTGGGGCTGCCATCTGTGGTGCTCATCGCATCCGCAGGCGTAGCGGCAATGCTGGCTAGCTGTGCAGGTGGCGGGTCTAGCTCAGCAGCAGATGGCTGTGCGGTGGCGGGTGCTTCTGCCTGTTTGAAGCGAGGGTAGGTGGCTGTTTCGGTGACGACTTCCACGGTACTCAGGGCTGGGGTATCTACAAAATGCCAGCCGCTTTCTGCTTTGCCCATATGTCCGTTGCCGCGCACTTTGATCGCTACTGGCACTGCAATCTGGCTTTGGTCAGATTTGGCAGCTTCTTCTGCTGTGCCGCGCATGATGAGCAAGCGGGTGAGGGCTTCTTGGGTTTGGCAGGGCACTAGGGCGTTGATGCGGTTAACCAGCTGGTCTTTGGCTTCGGTGAGTCTTCTGACTTCCGGGTCTGCATTGCGGTCGCCGCTAGCTTGACCATTGGCGATGCGAGTATCAGCGTCGAACTGTGCTTTCTCCAATGCCAGCTGTGTGGGGTGCATCTGTGCATCCAGATGGCTCCATTCGGCAAACATCTTGCCGGCTGCTTCGGCACCGCCTTTGATGCTGACGGTGTAGGTAAACGCTACTTCATACACCTTGCCGTCAACTTCTGCACCATCCACCTTCTTCACATCCGACACTTGCAGAATCGGGCATTCGTAAGTGGCCGCTAGGTCTTGCTGGATGTCAGCATCCCCCGGCTTGTTGCTGCAGGCCGTGAGCAAGATAGCTGCACTGCAAACAGCGAGTGAAATCAGTCTATTGAAGTGATACATGGTTTTCTCCTGTTCTAACACTTTGGGTTTGGTTTTAAGACGAGTGTATCGGACTGAACTCAAAGTGTGTGGAACTTTGGGTTGGGTTAACAAAGACTCCGGGGATGCCCAACTCTTCCGATAAATGCAACGCAAAAGTGATCTTTGCCAAGAACCTCAGGCGTATCAGGCTGGAAAAAAAGCTGACGCAGGAGAAGCTGGCAGAGCTTGCCTCATTGCATCCCAACTATGTCAGCTCCGTTGAACGAGCTTTGCGCAACATTTCAATCTGCAATATCGAGAGACTAGCTTTGGCACTTGGCGTAACCATGAGCGAGTTAGTTGCAGACCTCGATCAGCAGCCCGAGTAGTTTTGATTGCCTTTGAGATGTGAGTGACGCACCTTTGCAGGACCTAGAAGATGGCTTGCTTGGTAAGCTCGTCTTTGTGGGCTAGATAATCCACAGTGTTAAATCGGCATGCTTGCACCAGTGGCAGAAGTGTCGATACCAGCTCGGATAGCTCGGCAGTCAGCCTTCCGAGTTCCACAACAAAAATGCGGTCCGGCTCGCTCTCCGCCGCGTTGGCCGCATAGGCCAAGCAGCTGCCCACAGCACACAAGCCTTTCGCCAGATGCTGCAGTACCACTTCTCCTTGCTCGGCGATCTCCACCAGTACATCCGGGTCTGCAGCTTCATAATCGACCTCGAAACTGCTCTTTAGTGGTAGTAAGGGCAGCAGTCGCATAACCCTGGCTAAGGCGTTGTGCCGTTCCGAATGGCTTGTATGGCTAGTTAGTGTCGCGGGCATTGGTCAAAGCTGCCCAATCTGTCGCTGCCAAGTCCTGAGTGCCGCGATCACTTCGACTAGCAATCCTTCCGGCAGTCCTTTGACCGATTCCGGCAGCTGCATAGTGAGCAAACGTTGCCTGAGCTGATCATGCTGTTGGAAGCGTGCGATCAGGGCTTCGTGCAGGATAGTGCGGTAGGCGGTGCTGTCTGGCTGTGATTGCCAAGCTTTGCGTAAAGCCAATGGCCAGTGGTTGGGATGGGCGGATGGCCAGAGGCGGCCAGCCAAGACGAAGGGATAAGGACTTTCTGGCAGTAACCAGCTAGCGGGAGAGTCGGCGTTTTCAACGCGCCAAGTGCGTATCGTAAGTGTATGGCCCTGTGGGCTGAAGCTGACGCTACCATCCAGTGCCGGAAAGTAGGCCAGCTGCCACGTGCTGTTTTGACCTAAGCCCAAACGCAGCCGCAAGGTAATCATGGCTTCGTCTAGCACCATGTTTGCCAGCATCAATCTGGGGGCGGTATCGGTGCCCAGCAGGTCTTTCAGTGCGTGGCCGCTGATGCAGTGGCGGGGCAAGGAAAGGTCGAACCGTTTATCGCCTGCCTCAGTTGGCAGCACGCTCAGCCTGTAGCCTGGCGAAGTCAGCACACCATTAGCCGCGATACCCAGCGCAGTACCGGTTGGCCGCATGCCGTAACGCAGCGGCGACCAGCACGCCAACATCCCATTCTCGAAGTGCAGCAACACGGCACCGGCTAGCAGGCCGGGCGTCCCGTTATCGAGACGCCACGGCTCCACCAGCTCGATGCGGTGCAGCTGCTGGAAGTACAAGTCTTCAAGCAGCATGGTGCACCGTCCTTAGCCTTTGGCATCGCGATACAACTCGGTGACCCCGATATACCAAGCAGGCCGCAGCTTGGCGATATTACCCACACCGCTGCGCAGGTACAGCTTGGGGTCAGCGTGCGGGTAGGGGTCGATCACGTAAGGCTGGGCCGATTTGCCGTCCTGGCCCGTGTTGCGGTGGTAGAGCACGCACCGGCCTACCTCCCAGTCGGTGTGATAGTCAGTCATCACAATGGCGATTTCTGGCAGCTCCGTGTAGCTGGTGCACGGCTTCCATGCGCCGCCTTTCAGGTTGTTGGCGGCCAACAGCTTGCCAAGCAAGGTTTCGTCCAGCCACGGATAAAACGGGCCGACTTTGGGCATGCCCAGTGTTTCGGCCTGCTGGTACACGGTGTCTAAAGGTTTGCTGCTGAGGGTGGCGATCACGGCCAGCAGATCGTCGTGGCGGTCTTGCTGGGCGACGCGTTTGAACAAAGGCTGCAGAGAAGTTGGGGTAGTCATGGTGAAGCTCCTGATCCGGATGGAAAAGGCGCAGCGGCACCTGCCCGCAATGTGGCAAGTAAGGCGAAATTCACAGGGAGTGCCCAAGACGGGCAAGGAGGATGGCTGCGCGTGGTGCCGGGCCGTAGCCAGTAGTAGGGACGGTGGCGTTTTTACGTTATCACCGGCAAACAGCCTGGATCGAGGAGCGTAAAACTTTGGCAGCCTGCAGCGTCGGACAGTGCGCAATCCGTGTGGTGGGGCTAAAAGCAAAAAAGCGATGCACGGTAGCATCGCTTATTTGATATTAACTTTGATAGTTGCGTTGATTTTTTGTGGCCGGTAAAATACAAAATTGCCTTTTAAATCAACACTTTATCAAGTGTGTACTGGCGGAGAGGGAGGGATTCGAACCCTCGGTACGCTCGCACGTACGCCTGATTTCGAGTCAGGTACATTCGACCACTCTGCCACCTCTCCGACTCAGTAGGCTGCGAAGTATAGGTAGGCTTGTTGAGCCTGTCAACAGCTGTGCATGCATTTTTTTATCAAGCCTGCCGGCTGTGCGGCGGCTGCGGCATACTGCCAGTTCGATAGAGGCCGTACAGGCCCGCACAAGCAAAGGGACAGCAGCAGTGAAACTCTCCAGACGGCTGGATGCCATCGCCCCGTTTCAGGTGATGGCCATCCTGGAAAAAGCCCGTGCCTTGCAGGCCGCCGGGCACGACGTGATTCACCTTGAAATCGGCGAGCCGGATTTCGCCACGCCGCAGGCGATTGTGGATGCCGGCCGGGCCGCGTTGGCCGCCGGGCACACCTTCTATACAGCGGCGCAGGGCTTGCCGCAACTGCGCGAGGCGATTGCCGGGCATTACGCCAGCCAGTTTGGCGTGACGGTGGCGCCGCAGCGCATCATCGTAACCCCCGGTGCGTCCGGGGCCTTGCAGATTGCGCTGTCCTTGCTGGTGGACGAGGGCGATGGCGTGTTGATGGCCGACCCCACTTACCCGTGCAACCGTCATTTTGTCAGCCTGCTGGGCGGCCAGCCGCAGGCGGTGGCGGTGGATGCGGCCAGCCGCTTCCAGTTGCTGGCGGCCGATGCCGACGCGCACTGGCAGGCCAATACCGTGGCGGCGATGGTGGCGACGCCGGCCAACCCGACCGGCACCATGCTGACGGCGGACGAGGTGGCAGCGTTGGCCGCCGTGTGCCGCACCCGCGGCGGGGCGCTGATTGTGGACGAGATTTACCAGGGCCTTTGCTACGGGCAGGCACCGTTCAGTGCGCTGGCGCTGGCGGACGACGCCTTCGTGATCAACAGTTTCTCCAAATATTTCCAGATGACCGGCTGGCGCCTGGGCTGGCTGGTGGTGCCGGATGCGTATGTGGAACCGGCGTTGCGGTTGGCGCAGAACCTGTTTCTGTGCGCGCCAGCGGCAGCGCAGTACGCAGCGTTGGCCGCATTCCAGCCGGCGGTGCTGGCCGAGCTGGAGGCGCGCCGCGCCGAGTTTGGCCGCCGCCGCGATTATCTGCTGCAGGCGCTGCCACAGCTGGGTTGGCGTGTGCCGGCGCAGCCGGACGGGGCATTTTATGTGTATGCCGACGTGTCAGCGGTGACCGACGATAGCTTTGCTTATTGTCAGCGCGTGCTGGACGAGGTGCAGGTGGCGATTACGCCAGGAGCGGATTTTGGTGCCCATCAGGCCGGCCGTTACGTGCGGGTGGCGTACACCACCGGGGTAGAACGTCTGGCCGAAGCGGTGGCGCGCATCGCTACCTTGCCGCGGCGTTAAGCCAGCCGCGCCAGCCAGTAGCCGGCCAGCACGGCTACGGCGGCGTGGCTCCAGGCCAGCCGCCGCAGCCGCTGCGCCAGGGCAGCGGGTGTGCGCCAGCTCAGCAGGAAGGGGCGGCCGTCTGCCGGTTTTTGCAGATGGTGGCTGGGCGGGGTGGCGGCCAGCTCGCGGTGCTGGCGGTCGATGCTGTGTGCGGCGGCCTGGCGTGCGGCTTCCCATTCGTCGGCGTCCAGCGCACCGTTGCCGTCGCGGTCGAAGCGTTGCAGCAGCGCGGCCTGATCGGCTTTCCAGTCGTTCAACAGTAGCTGCAGGTCCTCGCGCCAGGCCTGGCGGTCGGGTGCGCCGGCCAGGGTGACCAGGCTGCCCAGTGCGTACAGCGGGTCGCCGTCGGCAATCCAGCTTTCGCGGTATTGATAGTCGCGATCTTCCCATTGCCGGTGGTGCAGCGCTTCCACGCTTGCGCCCGCAGGTTCGATCACCAGTTGACCTACTGTATCTTGCAGCAGGAAGGCGCTGTCGCTGCTGAGGTGCCGCGCGCTGACGGCAGGCTGGCGGCGGTCGTCTCGCTGCTGGCGGCTGGCGTGGTACCACACGCAGCGCATCTGGCCGTAAGGGGTGAGCAAAGGTTGGCCGCCGCAGGCGCGGGCCTGGCCGTGGTATTCGCCGTAACCCTGTACCGGGTTGTGGCAGCGGCCGGTGGGCGTGTCGGCGACAAAGCGGTAGCGGCGGTGTTGGCGCCACCATTGCCATAGTGCCAGCGCACCCACGGCCGCCGGAATTGCTTGCGGCCAACTGTCGCGGCTGGCCAGCCACAGTGGCCACGCCGGCAGGTACAGCAGCAGGCCGGCCCAGCCGCTGGCCAGCCGGCTAGCGTTGAAAAAGGGCACGAACATCAACGTCACGCTTTTCGGCTTCGCTGAAGCGTAGCGGTTTTGCCGGGCGGAAACTGAACAGGCTGGCGACGATCACGTCGGGAAACTGTTCGATGCGCACGTTGTTGAGGTTCACGGCTTCGTTATACAGTTCGCGACGGTCGGCGATGCCGTCTTCCAGTTGGGTGATGCGCTGTGCCAGGTGGCTGAACTGCTCGTCAGCTTTTAACGCCGGGTAGGCTTCGGCTACAGCAAAAATCTGGCCAGTGAGGCCGCGCAGCTGGCCTTCCAGCTCGCCGATGCGGCCAACGTTGGCGCTGCGTGCTGCTTCCGACAGCATGGCGCGGGCTTCCATCACCCGCGTCAGGGTGTCTTGCTCGAATTGGCTATAGTGGCGGCACACGTCTACCAGTTTCGGTAGCTCGTCGTGGCGCTGTTTCAGCAGGACGTCGATATTGGCCCAGCAGCGGGTGACCTCGTGCTTCAGCCGCACCAGGCTGTTGTAGAGCATTACCCCGTAGAAGAACAGGACGGCCAGCGCGGCCATGAACAGAAACATCGGCATTGCTTTCCCTTTCGTAAGCGGGCGGCGGCGTGGGCCGCGCCGGCTCATCGTGGCGGCGGGGCAGGGGGATGTCAAGAAAGGAAGCCATGCAGACATTGAACATTATTGGCGCCGGGCGCCTGGGGCAAACGCTGGGCCGGCTGGCGCAGCAGGCCGGCTATGGCATTGGCAGCGTGTTGTGCCGCAGTGTGGCGGCTGCCGAGGCGGCGTGCGCCTTTATCGGGGCCGGCAAGCCGCATACCGCCTTGCATCAGGTGGCGCCGGCGGAGCTTACCCTGCTGGCGGTGCCGGATGGTGATATCGCCAGTGTGGCAACGGCGCTGGCCAAGGTTGGCCGTTTGCAGCCGGGGCAGGTGGTGTTTCACGCCAGTGGTGCCGGCGAAGCGGCGTTGCTGGCCCCGCTTGCCGCGCAGGGGCTGTACTGTGCCAGCTGGCACCCGGCGTTCTCGTTTGCCGACCCGGCGCGGTCGGTACAGGGTTTTGCCGGTACCCGCTGCGCGCTGGAGGGCGATACGCGGGCGTTTGCTCCGTTGCAGGCGTTGGCACGCGCCATTGGCGGCCAACCTTTCCTGTTGGCGCCGGGTGGCAAGGCGGCCTACCACGCGGCGCTGGCGGTGGCGTCCAATTATCTGGTGACCGTGCACCAGCTGGCGCTGCAGCTGTCTGCCACGGCAGGCATGGTGCCCGAGCAGGCACAGGCGGTAATTGGCGACTTGATGCAGAAAACGCTGGCCAACAGTCTGGCGTTGGGGCCGGCAGCGGCACTGACCGGGCCGATTGTGCGCGGCGATGCGGGTACCCTGGTACGACACCGCGCGGTAATGACGGCGGCGGAAGATGCCTTGTACTGCGCGCTGGGCGAAGCGACGCTGGTGCTGGCGGCGGGGCGGCTGGATGACGAGCGGCAGGCCGCGGTAGCCCGCGCTTTGCGCCAGCCGGCCGCATGAGGCCGGGCGTCAGCCCAGCTCGACGCGGTTGCGGCCGCTCTGCTTGGCGCGGTACAGCGCCTGGTCGGCGCGGTGGTAGGCACTTTGAACGGTGTCATCTGGCAACAAGCGGGTGATGCCGCCGGAAAACTGGTAGCGGAACGCTACCTGCTCGCCAATGTGGCGCGGTAGTTGCAGGCAGGCCAGCAGATTGCCCAGCACCAGGCTGGCTTGCGGCAGCGGCGTGTCCGGCAGGATCAGCATGAACTCTTCGCCGCCCAGGCGGCCAACCCCATCGCTGCGCCGCAGCTGGCCTTGCAGGTGACGGGCGAAGTCCACCAGTACCAGGTCGCCGAACGGGTGACCGTGCTGATCGTTGATGCGCTTGAAGTAATCAATGTCCACGATGGCGATGCAGTGCTGGCCGGCTTTGGGCAGCAGTGCCTCCAACAAGGCCAGGATGTGGCGGCGGTTGCTCAGGCCTGTGAGCGCGTCGGTGCTAGCCGCACGCAGTGCCTGGTCGCGTGCTGTACGCAGGCTGCGGCCGCGTGTTGCCAGTTCGCTGATATCCACCGCCGTACATAGCATCCAGCCGGTTTCGTCCACCGTTTCGGTCATCAGCAGCCAGCGCCCGTCGTGCAGGTCGGTTTCCAGTATGCGATAAGCCTGCTTGCCGCGCCGGCTCAGTGCCGAGCTCAGCCAGTTGTCAAAATTGTCGGTCTGGATGACGGTGCCGGTGCCGTTGGCATAGTTGTCGCGCATCAGCTGTACCCAGCTGGGGTAACTGTTCTTGGCCAGGTGGTAGGTGCGGCGAAAGGCCGGGTTGGCGTAACGCAGCGTATCGCTGCTATCGAACAACGCCACCAGTAGCTCGCTGTGCTGGTACAGCTGCTGCAGTTTGGGCAGAAGATGGCGGTGCAGGGTGTCGGGCATGGCGGGCAGGCAGATGCAAACCGGTTATACAACCGTTTCATCATAGCTTGCCTGCGGTCTGCTTGTGCCACCGTGCAGCGTCTGGCGTGCTGCACGGTGGTGTGCGCTCAGGCGTGAATAACGAAGATGGCCGGGCGCTTGTGGAAGTCCGGCGCTTCGCGCGGCCAGTCTTTTACCTGACGGCTGACGATGGTTTGCGTCGGTGCGGTCAGGTCGGCGGCCACGCACAGGCGGGTGCTGCCGGCCAGCGTTTCGCGCAGCTGTTGCAGCAGCGCGTTGTTGCGGTACGGCGTTTCGATGAACAGCTGCGTTTCGTTGTTTTGCTTCGAGCGCAGCTCCAGTGCCTTGATGGCCTTGGCACGTTCGGCGGCATCCACCGGCAGGTAACCGTGGAAGGCAAAGCACTGGCCGTTGGCGCCACTGGCCATCATCGCCAGCAGGATGGACGACGGGCCGATCAGCGGCTCGACGCGGTAGCCTTTTTCGTGGGCCAGCGCCACCAGCTGTGCGCCGGGGTCGGCTACCGCCGGGCAGCCGGCTTCGGATACCAGGCCCAGGTCTTGCCCTGCGGCCAACGGTGCCAGCAGCGCGGCCACGTCGGCCGGCTTGGTGTGCTCGTTCAGCGTGTGCATCACCAGCTCGCGGATGGGCGTGGTGACGCCCAGCTGCTTCAGGTGTTTGCGCGCGGTTTTTTCGGCTTCCACCACAAAGTGGGTGAGGTGGGTGACGCGGGCGCGTTCGCCTTCCGGCAGCCATGGGGTGTCGCCATCGCCCAGCGGGGTGGGGATCAGATACAGGGTGCCGGCCATTACAGAATCTCCACGCCTTCGTTTTGTAGCATGGTCACCAGCGCGAACAGCGGTACACCGATCAGCGAGTTGGGGTCGTCGGCCTCCACTTTTTGCATCAGCGCACCACCCAGGGTTTCGCTCTTGGCACTGCCGGCGCAGTGCAATGCGTCCGGTTCTCGGTTGAGGTAGTTGCGGATCTGCTGCTCGGTGAGCGTGCGCAGCGTTACCTTGGTGATGCCGACATCTTCTTGCAGCTGGCCGCTGCGGCTGTTGTACAGTGCCAGCGCCGAATGGAACACCACGGTGCGGCCGCTCATCCATTGCAACATCTTCACGCCGTTTTCAAAGCTGCCGGGCTTGCCGATCTGGCGGCCGTCCAGCAGGGCCACCTGGTCGCCGCCGATGATCAGCGCGTCCGGGTACTGGCTAGCCAGCGACATGGCCTTGGTGCGTGCCAGACGCACGGCGGTTTGCAGTGCGGTTTCTTCCGGTAGCGGCGTTTCGTCGCAGACCGGAGCGGCAGTAATGAGGGGCAGGCCCAGGCGCGCCACGATGTCGCGGCGGTAGGGCGAGGTAGAAGCAAGCACAATCTGCATGGTGGGTACGCCAGATGGGGCGGCGGCCGGGCGCATTCGCAACGGCTGCCGGCAGTGGGTTGCGGGTTAAGTCCTGATTGCTTTGACAAAATAGTGGCGGCGATTATATCATCTGGTGTTTATGTCTAACCCGATTTTGATTGATCCGCTCGCGTTTGCCCGCGACGGTGCTTCGCTGGAAGGCGAGCGCACCATTGCGGCAATGGATGTACGCGTGCACGAGGTGCTGGCTACCACGGCCGGCGCAGCCCGTTACACCGTAAGTGGTTTTATTGACCGCTTGCGGCGTCCGTCGTTGCGTTACCGCGTGGAAGCCGATGTCGAGGTGAATTGTCAGCGTTGTCTGGCGGCCATGCCGCAGACGCTGGTGAGCGAAGGGGTGATCACGCTGTTTGTCAGCGAAGAGAAGCTCGAAGCCGCCGTAGACGCCGACGACGAACTGGACGCCATCTTGGCCGAAGAAACATTCGACGTGACTGCGCTGATCGAAGACGAAATCATTATGGGCTTGCCGCTGTCGGCGAAACACGACGATTGCGGTACGGAGCATCTGGAGCGCGCCAAGGCTGACAAGCCGAACCCTTTTGCGGTACTGGCAACGCTTAAGAAATCCGGGTCCTGAACTTTTACTTGTATTTCTTAGGAGTCGACCATGGCTGTTCAACAGAACAAAAAGTCCCCGTCCAAACGTGGCATGCACCGCGCACACGATTTTCTGACCGCTCCGTCGCTCGCTAAAGAGCCGACCACCGGTGAAACCCACCTGCGTCACCACATCAGCCCGAACGGCTTCTACCGTGGCCGCCAGGTTGTGAAGGCCAAAGGCGAGTAATTCGCTCCCGCTTCATCCTTACCTTCATAACTACAGGTAGGTAGACTACCGTTTCACGTTGATGACTATCACCGTAGCGGTCGATGCAATGGGCGGTGACGTTGGCCTCAAGGTCACCGTCCCGGCATCTATCCGTTTCCTCCAAGACATTCCCGACATTGCTCTGATTCTGGTAGGCGACAGTACGGCCATCGAAGCCGAACTGACTGACCTTCCCGTGTCTTTGCGCTCGCGCGTGCGCGTTCATCATGCAACCGAAGTGGTTGGCATGGACGAATCGCCGCAGCTGGCGTTGAAGAACAAGAAAGACTCGTCAATGCGGGTGGCGATTAACCTCGTCAAAGAAGGTCAAGCCCAGGCTGCCGTTTCCGCTGGTAACACCGGTGCGCTGATGGCCACAGCCAAGTTTGTTCTTAAAACCATCCCCGGTATCGACCGTCCGGCCATCGCCAAGATGATGCCAGGCATCAAGGGCAGCACCTGCGTGCTGGACTTGGGCGCTAACGTCGAATGCTCGCCAGAGCAGCTGGTGCAATTCGGCATCATGGGTTCCGAACTGGCTTCCAGCCTGACGCACAAGCCCAACCCGACAGTGGGCCTGCTGAACATCGGCTCGGAAGATATCAAGGGTACAGATTCCATCAAGCGCGCAGCCGAGCTGCTGCGTGAGTCCGGTCTCAATTTTCACGGTAACGTCGAAGGCAACGACATCTTCAAATCGACAGTGGATGTGGTAGTCTGCGACGGTTTTACCGGCAACGTTGCGCTGAAAGCATCCGAGGGGCTGGCGCACATGATTGCTACCTTCCTGCGCGAAGAGTTTGCCAGCACGTGGTGGACCAAGCTGTGCGCCCTGGCGGCCATGCCGGTGCTCAAGCGGTTCAAGGCCCGTGTTGATCCCCGTCACTACAACGGTGCCAGTTTTCTGGGCCTGCGGGGGATTGTGGTGAAAAGCCACGGCGGCACCGACGCGCTGGGATTCCGTATTGCATTGGAGCAGGCTTGCGAGGAAGTCCGCGCCAATGTGATTGGTCACATCGCAGACCGGGTCGCTTCCCAACTACAACATCTCAAGCGTTCCGAGTCTGAAGCTTAAAGTTAGCTCATGACCTATTCACGCATTCTCGGTACCGGCAGCTACCTGCCGGACACCATCATGACGAATGCGATGCTGGCCGAGCGCATCGAAACCAGTGACGAGTGGATTGTCTCTCGCACTGGTATTCGTGCGCGCCACATCGCAGCAGATAATCAGAAAACCAGCGATCTGGCCTACCTCGCCGCGCAGCGCGCGCTGGAAAGCGCCGGCTTGCAAGCCAGCGATATCGACCTGATCATCCTGGCCACCACCACGCCCGATATGGTATTCCCCAGTACCGCCAGCATCCTGCAGGAAAAGCTGGGCATTCCGGGCGTGCCCGCGTTTGACGTGCAGGCCGTTTGCGCCGGCTTCGTGTACGCGCTGGCCACAGCTAACGGTTACATCAAGAGCGGCATGGCCAAAAACGTGCTGGTGGTGGGCGCCGAAGTGATGAGCCGCCTGCTGGACTGGGACGATCGCCGCACCTGCGTGCTGTTTGGCGATGGCGCCGGCGCCGTGGTGGTGGGGGCCAGCGACGAGCCGGGCATCCTGCACGCCAAGTTGGCCGCAGACGGCCGCTACCGCGACATCCTGAAGACCGAAGCGCAAATCATCGACGGCGAGGTGGAAGGTACGCCTTACCTGCACATGGATGGCCCGGCGGTGTTCAAGTTTGCGGTGAAGGCGCTGTCCGACATTGCGGAGAAAACCCTGGCCGAGGCCGGCGTGCCGCAAGACAGCGTGGACTGGCTGGTGCCGCACCAGGCCAATATCCGCATCATCGAAGCCACCGCCAAGCACCTGCAACTGTCGATGGACAAAGTCATCGTCACCTTGCCGGAGCAGGGCAATACCTCGGCGGCGTCCATTCCGCTGGCGTTCGACCATGCCGTGCGCCAGGGCAAGATCCAGCGCGGCCAGACCGTGCTGATGGAAGGCATTGGCGGCGGTTTTGCCTGGGGCGCGCTGCTGCTGCGCTTCTGATCGAGGCCGGCTGCCTGGCGTGATCGCCGGGCAGCCGTGTTGCGCTTCATCAATGAATGTCGGCAAAGCACGGCGAACGTCGGTGATCATACGAGCGTTTGAGTGTTTTCTTTGCATTAATTGCGCCAAGCAGTCATCATTCCCCCCGTTTCAAAAGGAGACCCCAAAATGGCGTTTGCCTTTCTCTTTCCCGGTCAGGGCTCGCAAAGCCTCAACATGATGGACGGCTTTGCCGACCTGCCGGTGGTTAAACAGACATTCGACGAAGCCTCGGCCGCCCTGGGTGAAGACCTGTGGGCCATGCTGCAGGCCGACAGTGCCGATGCGATCAACGCTACCGTCAACACCCAGCCGCTGATGCTGGCCGCCGGTGTGGCCACCTACCGTGCCTGGCTGGCGCAAGGCGGTGCGGTACCGGCTACCGTGGCAGGCCACAGCCTGGGCGAATACAGCGCCCTGGTGGCTGCCGGGAGCCTGGACTTTGTCGACGCCATCCGCCTGGTGCGCCTGCGTGCGCAGGCGATGCAGGAAGCGGTACCGGCCGGCGAAGGCGCCATGGCCGCCATTCTGAACCTGTCCGACGACGACATCCGCGCCGCGTGTGCCGACGCAGCACAGGGCGAGGTGGTCGAGCCGGTGAACTTCAATTCGCCCGGCCAGGTAGTGATCGCCGGCAGCAAGGCTGCCGTAGAACGCGCGATGGCCTTGTGCAAGGAGCGTGGCGCCAAGCGTGCGCTGCCGCTGCCGGTGTCGGTGCCCTCGCACTGCTCGCTGATGAAGCCGGCAGCCGAGCGTCTGGCCGCTGCGCTGGCCAGTGTAGAGATCAAGGCCCCGCAGATCCCGGTGCTGCATAACGCCGACGTGGCCAGCTACAGCGATGCGGCACAGATCCGCGACGCGCTGACCCGTCAGCTGTACTGCCCGGTGCGCTGGACCGAAACCATCCAGAAACTGGCTGCCGACGGTATCGTGCTGATGGCCGAGTGCGGCCCGGGCAAGGTGCTGGCTGGCCTCGCCAAGCGCATTGACGGCAACGTCAACTGCCACGCGCTGACCGACGCCGCCAAGCTGGACGCGGCCCGCGCCGAACTGGCGTAACGATCAAAGCTGGTTGGCCGCATGCGGCCAACTGCAGGAGAGAAACATGAGCTTGCAAGGTAAAGTAGCGCTGGTCACTGGCGCGTCCCGTGGCATTGGTGCTGCCATTGCCGATACCCTGGCTGCCGCCGGCGCCAAGGTGATCGGTACCGCCACGTCCGAATCCGGCGCTGCCGCCATTGGCGAACGCCTGGCGCAGTGGGGCGGTGTGGGCATGGTGCTGAACGTGGGTGAAGACGGTGCCATCGACGCGCTGATCGACGCCATCGCCAAGGAGCACGGCGACGTGGCCATCCTGGTGAACAACGCCGGCATTACCCGTGACGGCCTGCTGATGCGCATGAAGGACGACGACTGGGACGCCATCATGGACACCAACCTGAAGTCGGTGTTCAAGGCCTCCAAAGCCGTACTGCGCGCCATGATGAAGGCCCGCAGCGGCCGCATCATCAACATCGCTTCCGTGGTGGGCGCGATGGGTAACGCCGGGCAGACCAACTACGCAGCGGCCAAGGCCGGCATCATGGGCTTTACCAAGTCCATGGCGCGCGAAGTGGGCAGCCGCGGCATTACCGTGAACTGCGTGGCGCCGGGCTTTATCGATACCGACATGACCCGCGCGCTGCCGCAAGAGCAGCGTGATGTGCTGGTTGGCCAGATCGCCCTGGGCCGTCTGGGCGACGCGCAAGACATCGCCGACGCCGTGCTGTTCCTGGCGTCCGACAAGGCTTCCTACATCACCGGCCAGACACTGCACGTGAATGGCGGTATGCTGATGCCGTGATGACAAGGCCGGCCTTCGGGTTGGCCGCATTGGTGCCGGATGCAACATTTCCGGCGCCATAAAACGTAACAAAGGGCCTGCCGGCAAGGTAATTCGGCAAGAATCGCCGGCTCAGGTAGGCTACACCGGTTTTTTTTTGTAGAATGGCGGGGTTTTGTTATCCCGAGCACAGAAAGGTAAAGGGTTTAAACAAATGGAAAACATCGAAGCGCGCGTTAAGAAGATCGTTGCCGAACAACTGGGCGTGAACGAAGCCGAAGTCAAAATCGACTCCTCCTTCGTGGACGATCTGGGCGCTGACTCTCTGGACACCGTCGAGCTGGTAATGGCACTGGAAGAAGAATTCGAGTGCGAGATCCCGGACGAAGAGGCCGAGAAAATCACCACCGTTAAGCAGGCTGTTGACTACGTAACAGCTCACCTGAACAAGTAATCCTTTCCGGGATTGCCTGGACCTCTGCTGGTGGCATTTGCTCGCCCGCAGGGGTCTTTTTGCTGTAGTGGCCCTGAAACGCGCGTTTGATTTACTGTATGCGCAAACCGTTTCGGGACTATCGGGAGCCCGCTCCCTTTTTTCACGGAGATACCCTGTGTCAAAACGCAGAGTAGTAGTGACCGGCCTCGGACACGTGTCCCCGGTTGGCAACGATGTGAGCACCGCCTGGGCCAATCTCCTGGCCGGCAAGAGTGGCATCGGCAACATTACCCGCTTTGATGCCAGCGATATCGCCTGCCAGGTGGCCGGCGAGGTCAAGGATTTTGACGTCAGCCAGTACATTTCGCCCAAGGATGCGCGTCGCATGGACACGTTCATCCACTTCGGTATCGCTGCCGCGCTGCAAGCTGTGGCCGATTCCGGTCTGGACGACGTGGCTGACCTGGACAAGACCCGCGTGGGCGTCAATATCGGTTCCGGCATCGGCGGTCTGCCGCTGATCGAGGAAACCGGCGTGGCCCGCCACGAAGGCGGCATCCGCAAGATCGGCCCGTTCTTCATCCCGGGTTCGCTGATCAACATGATTTCCGGTCACGTATCCATCCTGAAGGGTTACCAAGGCCCCAGCTATGCGATCGTGTCTGCCTGCACCACCGGTGCGCACTGCATCGGTGACGCTGCCCGCATCATTCAGTACGGCGACGCCGACGTAATGATTGCTGGTGGTGCCGAAAGCACTATCAGCAGCCTGGCCGTTGGTGGCTTTGCTGCCATGAAGGCGCTGTCTACCCGTAACGACGACCCGGCTACTGCCTCCCGTCCGTGGGACAAGGGCCGTGACGGTTTCGTGATGGGCGAGGGCGCCGGTGTGATCGTGCTGGAAGAGTACGAACACGCCGTGAAGCGCGGCGCCAAGATTTACGCCGAGCTGGCCGGTTTCGGCATGAGCTCCGACGCGCACCACATTACTGCGCCTAACGCCGACGGCCCGGCCCGCGGCGTGCTGAACGCGCTGCGTGACGCCGGCCTGAACGCCGACCAGGTGCAGTACGTGAACGCGCACGGCACTTCCACCCCGCTGGGTGACGCCAACGAAACCAACGCGCTGAAGATTGCCTTCGGCGACCACGCCAAGAAGCTGGTAGTGAATTCCACCAAGTCGATGACCGGCCACCTGTTGGGCGGCGCCGGCGGTGTAGAAGCCATCTACTCCATTCTGGCCGTGCACAACCAGGTTTCCCCGCCCACCATCAACCTGCACGAGCAGGACATCGAAGGTGGTTGCGACCTGGACTACTGCGCCAACACCGCGCGCGACCTGAAGATCGACGTGGCGATCTCCAACTCGTTCGGCTTTGGCGGTACCAACGGTACCCTGGTGTTCAAGCGCGTGTAAAAGCCACACCTCGCTCAGGCGACGTTGACACCCAAGACCGCTGCGATAAACTCGCGCGGTCTTTTTCTTTTGCGGCTGCCGTCATGGCGGCGCCCACCACCCATGCATTACGAACTGCTCGCTTCCACACCCGACCTGCTGGCCTTGCACGCCGCCGATCGCGCCCGTTTCCCTTACCTGATGCAGTCGTCCGGCGATATCGGCTGGGACATCCTGATGGCCCTGCCCGGCCAGCGCCACGTTTACGGCGAAGGCGAGGGCGCGGCGTTCCTGCAGGCGGTGCGTGCGCTGCCGCGCGAGGCGGCGGTGGCCAACCCGCACGGCCTGCCGTTCAGCGGCGGCTGGTTTGTCTACCTGGGCTACGACCTGTTGTCCGAGTTTGAACCCAGCGTGCCGGCCGCTATCCCGGACAGCTTTCCGTTGGCCGCGCTGTGCCGCATTCCGGCAGCCATCCAGCTGGACCGCGCCAGCGGCCGTTGTTGGCTGATGGCAGAAACCGCTGCCCAGCTGGCTGAGCTGAAAGCCGCGCTGCAGGCTGTGCCGGTCTTTGCGGCCAACCCGGTGCAGCTAGAGGCGCTGGAAGAAGACCCGCCGCACTGGTACACCGACGCCGTGGTGCGGCTGAAGGACTATATCTACGAAGGCGACGTGTTCCAGGTGAACATCTCGCGCGGCTGGCGCGCCACCCTGCACCACAGCGTGCGCCCGGTAGACCTGTTTGCCGCGCTGCGCCGTGCCAACCCGGCGCCATTCTCGGCGCTGGCCGACCTGGGCGATGCCTACATCGTCAGCTCGTCACCGGAGCGCCTGGTGCGCGTGCACGACGGCTGGGTGGATACCCGCCCGATTGCCGGTACCCACCCGCGCTCGCCCGACGCCGCCGAAGACGCCGCGCTGAAGCAGCGCCTGATCAGCAGCATCAAGGAACGCGCCGAGCACGTGATGCTGATCGACCTGGAGCGCAACGACCTTGGCCGCATCTGCCAGCCCGGTACCGTGGAGGTGAACGAGCTGATGGCGGTGGCTAGCTACGCCTATGTGCACCATATCGAATCCAACGTGCGCGGCCGCATCCGTGACGGCGTGGATACCGTAGAAGTATTCCGTGCGCTGTTCCCCGGCGGCACCATCACCGGCTGCCCCAAGGTGCGCACCATGCAGATCATCCGCGAGCTGGAAAACAGCGCCCGCCGTGCCTACACCGGCAGCCTGGGCTACCTCAACCGCGACGGCACGCTGGACGTGAACATCCTGATCCGTACCTTTATGCAGCAAGGCCAGCAGCTGCGCTTCCGCGCCGGCGGCGGCATCGTGGCCGACTCCGACCCGGAACGCGAACTGCAGGAAACCCGCCACAAGGCCCGCGGCCTGCTGCGCGCGCTGGGCGTCGAGCAAGCCTGATCCAAGATGCAGGGAGACTGTATGCGCGTCACTTCACTTCATCACCAATCATGCTGATCAACGGCGTGAAGGCCGAGCTGCTGCCGGCCACCGATCGCGGCCTCGCCTACGGCGACGGCCTGTACCGCACGCTGGAGGTGGTCGCAGGCCAGCCGCGCTTGTGGCGCTGGCAGTGGCAACGCTTGGCCGCAGATTGCGCCGCGTTGCGCCTGCCGTGCCCGGACGAGGCGCTGTTGCTGGCCGAAATCGCCACCGTTTGCACCGGTTTGCCGCGTGCGGTGGCCAAGGTGGTGCTGACGCGGGGCAGCGGCCAACGTGGCTACGCCATACCCGCGCAGGTGCAGCCCACCCGCATCGTCAGTGCTGCCGCCTGGGCCGGTTACCCGCCGGAGCGGACGCAGCACGGCATTGTGGTGCGCTGGTGCGATACGCAGTTGGGCCTGCAGCCGCGCCTGGCCGGCATCAAGCACCTGAACCGGCTGGAAAACGTGCTGGCGCGCAGCGAGTGGGACGACCCTGCCATCGCCGAAGGGCTGATGCTGGACAGCGACGGCACGGTGGTGGAGGGCACCATGAGCAACCTGTTCTGGGTGCGCGACGGCCAGCTGTACACCCCGCCACTGGACCGCTGCGGCGTGTCTGGTGCCCAGCGCGCCTGCGTCATCGACACTGCGCGCCAGCTGGGCATTGCCGTGACCGAGCAGCGTCTGCTGCCGGCCGAACTGCTGGCGGCCGACGAGGCTTTTGTCTGCAACAGCCTGGCCGGCGTCTGGCCGCTGCGCCAGCTTGATGGCCGCACCTGGCAGGCGTGGCCGCTTACCAGCCGTCTGCAGCAGGCGCTGCCGGCGGGCTGAGCGGCGGGTGAGCCAGCAGCGCGGTGGCCAGCAATTGCTCCAGCCGCGCTTGCGACGCCAGCCCGCCATTGGTCCATGCCGCCGGCAGGGCGATGACGCGTTGTTGTCGTACCGAGGGCAGCGCTTGCCACAGCACGCTGCGCGCCAGTTCGGCCTGCTGCGGGAAGGGGGCGATATGCACCAGCCAGCCCCGTTGCAGGGTCAGTAGATCCGGCAGCTTGCGCAAGCGGGCACCCCACGCACTGCGTGCTTGCGGGCACGCGTTCTGTAAGCCCAGCGCGTGCAATGCCGCTTCCGGCTGCGAGTTGGCGCCATACGCCCAGAAGCTGTTCAACGAAGCAAAACGCACCACGCACAGCGCTGGTGGTGCGCTGCCGAAGCGGGCTGCCAGGCGGCTGCGCAGCAGGCGGGTTTGCTGTTGGTGCTGCTGTACAAAGGCCTGGTGCGCCGCCAGACGCCCCAAACGGCTGGCAAGCTGGCGTTGCAGACGCTCGGCCGCGGCGTGGTTATCGTGGTCTTCCCGGTAGGCGTCCAGCAGTAGCGTGGGCGCGATACCCTGCAGGCTGGCTTGCATGCCGGCCAGTGCCGGGTTGATGACGATCAGGCTCGGCTTCAGCGCGTACAGCCGCTCCAGGCCCGGTTCCAGCCGGCTGCCGGCGTCCAGTACCTGCGCGGGCAACGGTGTGGCGCTGACCCATTGTCGATAGTCGTCGCGGTCGGCAATGGCCAGTGGCGTCACGCCCAGCGTCAGCAGGTATTCCGCGGCCTCCCAACTGAGTGCGACCACACGCGGGGTGGCCGCGCTGGCGCTTAGCCAGCACAAGCTCAAGCACGCTGCCAGCAGGATTTTCATGGCTGTCTCCGGGTCTGGTACAACAGGCTGGCCAGTAACATGCCACCGCATAGCAGCGAGGCCAGGGCACCGGTTGGAATGTGAGCCGGGTAAACCAGCGTACGGCTGGCCAGGTCGGCCAGACTGAGCAGGCTGGCGCCCAGCAGTGCGGCCAACGCCAGCTGTTGGCCGCTATGACGCGCGCCCAGCTGTTGCGCCAACTGGGGCAGTAGCAGGCCGATGAAGGCCATCGGCCCGAACTGGCTGCAGACCGCCAGTGTCAGCAGGCCTGCCAGTGTCAGCAGCCCCACCCGGGCCCGTCGGCAGTCCAGCCCGGCCAATTGCGCCGCCGGTTCGCCTAACAGGTACAGCGTCAGTACCCGGCGTGCCGGCAGGCACAGCAGCCCAAGCAGGCCGACGCTGGCCGCCAGGCCCAATGCGCTATCGGCGTCCAGCTGGTAGCTGGAGCCGGCCAGCCAGTTCAGCAGGCGGAAGCTGTCGCTACTGCCTTGTGCCAGCACAAACTGTACGGCCGCTTCCAGCAGCGTCGACAGCGCTATCCCCAGTACCAGCAGCCGGGCCGGCGGGTGGCGTGGTGCCAGCCACAGCAGCGCCAGCAGCACCAGCGCGGCGCCGGGGCTGGCGAATAGCCAGCCGGGCAGGTTGGCCGCCACGCCGCTGCCAGCCAGCAGCAAGCCGGCCAGTACCCCCAGGCTGGCACCGGATGAAATGCCCAGCAGATCAGGCCCGGCCAGCGGATTGTTCAGCACCCGCTGCAGGATGGTTCCGGCCAGCGCCAACCCGACCCCGGCCGCAGCAGCGGCCAGCGCTCTTGGCCAGCGTAGCGACCAGATCATGCTGTCGGGCCAGGCCAGTTGCCATTGGCCGGCCACGTCGCGGCCGGCCAGCAGGCAGCCGCCGCCAAGCAGCAGGCAGGCAAGCAGCCATACCCAGGCCGGCAGGGCGTGTCGCGGGTGTGGCGGCAGGTGGCCGAACTGGCTGTCTGGCAGTGGCAGGCGCAGGCAGAGCCAGATCAGCAGCGGGCCGCCCAGCAAGCCGGCGGCGGCGCCGGTGGGCAGCAGGTCGGGCAAGGACTGGCTGAGCCATTGTGCCAGCAGGTCGGCGGCCAGCAAGCTGGCGCTGCCCAGCATCGCGCTGGCGGTAAAGTGTGCTGATGGCCGGTTGGCGCCCAGCAAGCGTGCCAGCGTCGGCGCCAGCAGGCTGATGAAGCCGATCAGGCCAACCGCGCTGATCGCCAGGCTGTTAAGCCACAGCGCCAGCAGGCTGGCTGCCAGTGCCAAGCGTCCCACATTGAGGCCGGCCGCAGCCGCAGCGGCATTGCCCAGCTGCAGTAGCTGCAAGGGCCGGCACAGCAGTGGCAGCAACAGCAGGGCCGGCAGCAGCCGGGGCAGTACCCAGCCTACCCAGTGCCAGTCGTTTTGTGCCATATCACCGGCGCCCCACACCAGCAGGCTGCGGCTGTACTGGTCGTTCAGCATGATGGCCACGCTCGCCAGGCTCCCCAGCAGCAGGTTCAGCGCCGTGCCGGCCAGCAGCGCGCCCAGGCCGTGCAGCTCCCGCCAGCCGGTCAGGCAGACCAACAGCAGCAAGGTCAGCAGCCCGCCAGCCATGGCCAGCCACGCTACGCCGGGCTGCCAGGCAGCGGGTAACCACAGCCCGCCCACCACTACCGCGCACCACGAGCCGGCGGCAGTGCCCAGCGTCATCGGCGAGGCCAGCGGATTGCGGGTGAGCAGCTGCATCAGGCTGCCGGATAGCGCCATGGCCATACCCAGCAACAGCGCCAACACGGTACGCGGCAACTGCGCATGCAGGTACTGGAAGTCGGCCGCGGTGAGCGGGGCGCTGCCGTGCAGCAGCGCAAGCTGGCCCGCCAGCGGCAATGTGGTGCCCAATTGCAGGTGCAGCCAGGCCAGCAGCGGGAGGGCGGCGGCTATCAGCCAGCGTGTGCGGGCCGTCATGCCACCACCGCCACGGCGTGTTTGCCCGGACGTGGCAGGATGTCCAGCTCGATGCTGTACAGCTGGTGCAGCTGCGGGTGTTGCAGCAACTGCTCCGGGCTGCCGTCGAACCAGATCCGGCCTTGGCGCAGCGCAATGATGCGGTCGGCAAAGCGTAGCGCCAGGTTCAGTTCGTGCAGGATGGCGAGTACGGTGCAGTGATACTGCTGGCTTTGCCGGCGCAGCAGTGCCAGTAGCTGGTACTGGTGCGCCAGGTCCAGCGCAGCGCTCGGCTCGTCTAGCAGCAGGCAGGGGGTACCCTGGGCCAGCAGCATGGCCAGCCAGGCACGCTGGCGCTCGCCACCCGATAACGCCGCCACGGCGTGTTCGGCCAGCGGGGCGATGTCGGCGTCGCGCATCGCGCGTTCCACCTGAGCCAGGTCGTCCGGTGCCCAGCGGCGTAGCCAGCCGCGCCAGGTAAAGCGCCCCAGTTCTACCAGCTCCCTTACCCGCAATTGTGGTGGCTGCGGAATCTGCTGCGGCATATAGGCCAGCCGCTGTGCCAGCTGTCGCGCCGGGTAGCCGCTCACCGGTTTGCCTTGCAATAGGACCTGGCCGTGATCCGGCGCCAGTTGGCCGTTAAGCAGTTTGAGCAGGGTGGATTTGCCCGAGCCGTTATGGCCGAGGATGACGGTCAGCCCGCCTGCCGGCAGGTTCAGTTGCGGGATGTCGAGAATGCAGCGCTGCTGGCGCAGTACGCGGACGTCGGTTAGCTGGTACATGGTAAGCAAGGAGGAAGGGCAAGCTCAGGGGTTGGCCGCAAGCTGCCATTGTTGACGGATACGTTGCAGGCGTTCGGGCATCGGCCAGCGCGGGCAGTCGCAACAGGCCTCGGCACCGGACAGCCGGAAGTGCTGGCAGCAGCCCTTGCGCGCCAGCGCGGTGCGGCACTGGCCTGGTGCCACGGCCACCTGCATCAGGTTGCCGTGGCGGGTCAGTTGCAGCGCCTGCAGCCAGCTGGCGGCCAACTGTTGCTGCCGCAGTGGGCACCAGCCTGCGTCCTGTGCGGCCATTTGCAGTGCGCTCAGGACGCAGTCCACCGTCATGCAGCTGGCGAGGTAGCCGGAATAGGCTTGCCCGGCTTGCAGTAGCGGCAGGTGCTGCTGCTGGTAGGCCAATAGCTGGGCCGCCGCCAGCGCGATCAGCTGCGGCTCGTCGCCGGTGGCCGGCTGGTGCATGGGCAGGCTGAAGCCGGCGGTAGTACCGTTGTGCACGTCTTGCTGCAGCCCGTGCAGTTGTAAGGCGGCATGGCCCGTGTGGACGGCCAGCACGCTCAGGTACGCCGGTTGCCAGATCAGCATGCTCCAGCTGCGTGCGGCCCAGTAATGCGGCCCGGCCTCCGCTTGCTGCTGGTGCCAGTACTGCAGCAGCGCCGCGCTCAACCCCGGTTGAGCAGCCGGCAGGGCCGCAATACGGCCGTGCAGCGCCGGCAGCAGGCGGGCGACGTCCTGCAGCACGGCGGCAAGCGGGCGCGGCGCTGGCACGCTTAGTCGCCTACCGGCTGGATGCTGGCCGGGTCGCGCCAGATGTGCAGCGGGTTAGCCAGCCTGCCGGCCATTTGCAGCCCGCTGGCCGGGTCTTCCAGATTCAGCATGTGCTGGTTGTTCGCCATTTGCAGCCGGTTCAGGCACGAGTGCGCGAAGTCGGCGGCAAATAGGTCATAGCGGGCAAACTGTTCGGCCAGCTGCGGCTGGGCTTGCTGGTAGCGGTGGGTGCAGCGGGCGACGGCATGCCAGAAGCGTTCGGCAGGGTAGCGGCATTGCGCCTGCAGAATGGCGGCCATGTGGCGCAGGTAGCCGTCAAACACGTCGATAAACAGGCACAGTGTTTTCATCTCGTCGGGGATATGGGTAGACACGCGCTGCATGATCTCCGGCAGCACGACCTCGGGGTTCAGAATGCCCACCTCCTCGGCAATATCTTTCATCAACACCCGTACCGGCTTGTGCTGATGCATGACCATGATCAGGTTTTCGCCGTGTGGCATGAAGATCATGTCGTGGCGGTAGAAGCAGTGCAGCAAGGGGGCAAAGTAGGCGTCCAGATAGCCGTCCAGCCAGCGGTCTGCCGACAGGCCCGAGGCCTGGATCAGCGCTGCCAGTAGCGCCTGGCCGTCATTGTCCAGGTGTAGCAGGGCGGTCATGGACATCAGCTGCTCGCCGTCTTGCAGATGTGGCAGCGGGCATTCGCGCCACAGGCAAGAGAACATCTTCTTGTAGGCGTTGTTCTCGCTAATGGCCGCCTCGTAATAGGGGTTGCGATAGCCGATGGCGGCCACCTCGCGCAGGATGTGGAAGCCTTGTTGCTGCAGGTAGGCATCGCTTTCTACCAGCGCGTATACCCAGTCGTTGATGGCCGGGGTGGCCTGCATGTAGTACGGCGACAGCCCGCGCATGAAGCCCATGTTCAGGATGGACAGCGCGGTCTTGACGTAGCGTTTGTGCGGCGCGCTGATGTTGAAGAAGGTACGGATCGACTGCTGCGCCAGGTAGTAGTCGTCACTGCAGCCAAGGTAAACGATCTGCTGGTTGGCGATCTCGGCGGCAAATGCCATTGACAGCTTGTTCTGCCACTGCCACGGGTGGGCCGGCATCAGCAGGTAGTCCTCGCGCAGCAGGCCCAGCTCGGCCAGCCGGGCATGGAAGCGATGCAGCAGGACATCGCCCAGTTCTTCCTGTAGCAGCTGTTCGTAGTCCAGGCTGGCAGAAATCGACAGGCCGGCGCGCTGCCGGTGTACCGCCAGCCAGACGATGCGGAATGGCTGGGCGGCTTCGGGGGCGTAGGCACTGTAGTCGGCGGCAGAGAACCCCAGTCGCCCGTTGTTGGCCACAAAGCACGGGTGGCCTTCGGTCATTGCGGTTTCGATCGTCTGGAAATCCGCGTCCAGCAGTGCTGCGGCAGTGGGGGCGGCGCGATGGTGCTTGAAGGCGGCGCCATACAGTGTGGCGCTGATCTCGTCCAGGTATACCGGCAGTACCTTGTCGCTCAGGCGCAGGGTCTGGCGCAGTTCGATCATGAACTGCAGCGCATCCAGGGCCTGCACGATGCCGTCCCGTTCTTTTCGTATCGACTCGGCAGGAATCGACCAGTGGTTGAGCGGCAGCTGTTCGGCGGCAAAGTGATAGGCGACGTGACCGTCGTCACTGTGCACCACATACTGGCCTGGCGCGGTGCTGTGCGGTTGCAGCAGGCTTTCGTGGGCAAACTCGCTCAGGGCCTTGCGTACGAGCAGGCGGTTAACCTTCAGCCACGTTACCGGGTTGAGGTGCGGGTAGTCGACGGGCAGGGCTTGGGGGTGGCGGGCGGTCATGCGTGGCTCTCCATGCTAAGGGCGTGGGTCTGGTAGTCGTGGCGTTCGCACACTGCGAACCAGGCGGTTTTACAAGGCAAGATGACGGTGTGCAGGTAACGGAAGCCGGCGGCGCGGTTAAGCGGGTGGATCTTGTCGTTGTTGACGTCCGGTTCCACCACCACGCGGCTGACCTGTGGCTGACTGAACAGAAACTGCAGAATGGCGTGCAGCACGGCGCGGGTAAAACCGTGTACCGGTGCACCGGCGGCCGGCGCGACCAGAAAGTGCATGCCGCGATCGCCCGGCTGTACCGCATAAAACCTGCCCAGTTCGTCGTGGGCCGGGTCGTAGCTTTCCAGCAGGCACGCCGGTTGCCCGTTGCAATACAGCAGATAGGGCTGGCAGTGTGGTGACGCGATCTGGCTCAGGTAAACGGCGTCGATCTGCTCCGGTGTCTGGTCCTGCATGCCCCAGAAGCGGGCGCGCGGAGCGCTGACCCATTGCCGGATCAAGGGCATGTGCGCGGCGTGCAGCGGATAAAAATCGAAGCAGCCGATGCCGGGAACGCTGAGCTGGTGGCAGGGCGTGGCGTGCTGCTGGTGTGGTGTGCTCAAGATGGTGACTCCGCAGTGGCAAGAGGGGCAGGGGCCCGCAAGACGGGTAGCAGTGACAGGGTGAGCACAAGGCCGGCTGCAGCCAGCAAAAACGGCGCGCCTGGGCCTGCGGCGCTGACCAGCCAGCCAGCGCTGTAGTACGACAGCAAGACGCCAATGTTCTGGTACAGGTTGATGCGGCTGTAGTCCTGCGCATACGCGGCGGGCGAGCTGCGCTCGAAAATCATGCTGTCCAGGCGGACGGTAAGCTGGAACGACGCCCAGCCGAACAGCAGGCGGCCAAACACTACCCAGCCGGGTTGGCCGCAAGCTTGCAGCAGCAGGCCGGCGATGCCGAGCAGCAGGCAGAACACCATGCCGCGTGCCCACGCCAGCTGTGCATAACGCCGGTTCAGCCACAGCGCCAGCAGCCCTGTGCCCGCTGGGATGGCATAAACCCACGATGCCAGTTGCACGCCATGCAGCGGGGCAATCTGCTGCCAGTACGCCACGAAGAACGGCACGATCTGGTACTCGCTGAAGTAAAACACCAGCATCAATAGCCCCAGCGCGTGAATACCGGGCGAGGTGCCAGCGCTGTCTGCGGTAGCAGAGGCTGTTGCTGCGCGCTCCATGCCGGCCATGATCAGGCCTGCGCAGACCGCGATCTGTACCAGATCGCCCAGCGCCATCAACAGGAAGGCGTGCTCCAGCGGCCAGAAGCTCAGTACCAGGCCACCGGCTACCGCACCGGCGATATGGCCGAAGTGCACCACAATCGACAGCAAGCCAATGGTGTGGCTGTGCTCGGACTCGGCAATACCCTCCATCATGTAGGGGTAGATCAGCAGATAGCTGGCCTTGAAGGCAATCATGGTCAGTGACAGCGTCCAGAACAGCCACAACTGGCTGACAAAGCTGCAGGCAATACACAGCAAGCCGGCTGCCAGTTGGGTCCACAACAGCAGGCGCAGCGTGCCCCCCGGCTTGAGCAGGCGGGTCCAAAGCGGTAGTGCCAACATCGCTACCAGGCAGATGGCCGCGGTGTACAGCCCGGTGTGCTGCGGGTCGGTGACGCCGAAGCGCGCGGCAAAATACTGCGGATAAAACGGTAACAGCATGGTGTCGGCCACCACTGCGACGGCCGACATGGCGATAAGCCAGAACCTCAAGCCCATGCCGGCTCCTGCTGCTGCGCGCTGGGCAGGCCGAAAGTCTGGAAGCTCACGCGCTCTTCGATAGGGTAAGGGGCGCTGCCGAGTAGTTCGCGCAGGAGTACCGAGTTGCGGTAGCACGCCATGGTCAGGTCCGGCGCGGCCAGGCCGTGGCTGTGCAGCTCGGCGTTCTGGACAAACAGCTCGCAGCCGTCATGGTCGATGCTGTAATTGCGGCGGACGGCAAACCGGCCCTGTGCATCCCGCGCAATACGCCCCTGTACCCCTTGCAGGAACGCAGGCTCCTGGTAGGCGTAGCCACTGGCTACCACCACCGCATCGTAGCTGGCTACGCCGCTGCTGCCGGTTTCAAGGTGCTGCAGGCTCAGCGTGAACTGCTGTGATTGCGGGTGGTAGGCGATGTCTTGCAGCTCGGTATTGGTCAGCAGGGTGCTGGGTGGCGTGCCGTCCAGCCCCAGCCGGTACAGTTCGTCAAAGATGGTATTGATGGTGCTGCGGTTGATGCCCTTGTACAGGCCTTTTTGCGACGCCAGCAGCGGGTCGCGTACCGCAGCCGGCAGCGCGTGGAAGTAGTCGGTGTAGTCCGGCGACGTCATTTCCAGCGTCAGCTTGGTGTATTCCAGCGGAAAGAAGCGTGGCGAGCGTGTCAGCCAGTCCACCCGGTAACCAAGGCGACCGGCGTCGCGCAGCAAGTCCAGGTAGATCTCGGCCGCGCTTTGCCCGCTGCCGATGACCGCCAAGCGCTGCTTGCTTTGCAGTGCCGCTTTTTGTGGCAGGTACTGGCCGCTATGCAGTACTGGCAGGCCATCGCAGCAGGCAGGCAACCGTGGCTTGGTTCCAGTGCCCAGCACAACCTTGCGTGCCAGCAACTGTTGCACTTCGCCGCTGCGGGTGGAGATGCAATCCAGGACGTAGCATTGCCGCTTGGCGTCGTAGTGCAGTTGCTGCACGCTCTGGTTGAAACGCAGATTGTGCAGTTGGCTGGCAACCCACTGGCAGTAACGGTTGTATTCCTCGCGCAGCAGGAAAAAGTCTTCCTTGATGTAAAAAGCGTAGATCCTGCCGCTTTGTTTGGAGTAATTCAGAAAGCTATACGGGTTGGTCGGGTCGGCCAGCGTGACGAGGTCGGCAATGAACGAGGTTTGCATCGTGGCGTGTTCGAGCAGCATGCCCGGGTGCCAGTTGAAGCGGGATTGCATGTCCAGGAACAGGCAATCGACACCGGGCAGCGGCTGGCTAAGTGCGGCCAGGCCCAGGTTGAACGGGCCGATGCCGATACCGATGAAGTCGTAAATCTTCTGTTGCATGCCGGTTTCTCCTTTGCCGGATGGTTTCCTGCTGTACATGCTTTTATGCTATTGCAAATAAAAATGATTATCAATAGACATTACGCAAGCCTTGCGATAAATTCGACACGTTTTTGTACATGGCAAAGGCATGGAGACGTATGGGAAACACACAATGGCGCATGCAGGCACTGGTGCGGGAGTTAGGCAAGGCAGGGTTGCTGCTGGCGGCGTTGCCGGCACTGGCGAGTGATGGTGTCTTGCTGGAGACGGTAAAAGTAGAAGCGGCCCCTCTGGCGCAGCCGGCGCGGGCGGATGGCAACTGGGGGAGTGGCGTCAGCCGTGCCGCCACCAAAACCACCACGGCGTTGGGTGAACTGGCCCAATCGGTCACGGTGGTGGGCAAAGAGCAGATCGCGGCCCAGCACCCGGCCACCATCGGCCAGGCGCTCAACTATGCACCCGGTGCATTCTCGGGCCTGATCGGCGGTGCCACGCGCTATGACTACGTGGCACTGCGTGGTTTTACCGATACCAGTGCCGCCAATACCTTGCTGGATGGCATGCGCCTGCTATCCGAGCCGGCCACCAACAGCTCTTTGCAGGTTGACCCGTACTTTGTCGAGCGCATCGACCTGGTACGCGGCCCGATGTCGGTGCTGTACGGCAACTCGGCGCCGGGCGGCATGGTGGCCATGATCAGCAAACAGCCACAGCAGAAGCCCTACCATGAAGTGCAGGTGGAGGTGGGTAATAACGCCCAGCGCGGGCTGGCATTCGATTTTGCCGGCGGCCTGAGCAATACCCTCAGTTACCGGCTGACCGGTACCCACCATCAGGCAGACAGCATGCAAAGCCCGGCGCAGGAAGAGCGCCAAGCCCTGATGCCGCAGCTGATGTGGCGGCCGGGGGCAGATACTGCCTTGCTGCTGCAGGCCTATCTGCAAAAAGACCCCAAAGGCGGCTATCACAGTGGTGTGCCGTACGAAGGTGCCGTCAGTAGCCACCTTGGCCGCAAGATTGATCGTACGTTCTTCGATGGCGAGCCGGCGCGCGACCGCTTCGATCGCGATGTCAGCATGGTGGGTTACCAGTTCGAGCACCAGTTGGGTGCCGACTGGACCTTCCGCCAGAACCTGCGTCTGACGCAGTCTGACCTGAGCACCGCCCAGGTGTACCAGGCCGGCTGGACCGGTTCCGGCGATACCACGCTGTCACGCCGTTACTATGGCGCAGACGAGAAGCTGAAGGGGCTGGCGGTGGATACCCGCGTGCAGGGCCTGCTCGATGGCGGCCTGGTCAGCCACGATGTGGTAGCCGGTGTGGATTACCAGCGGCGCAAAACCACCGGTACGCAGTGGAACGGGGATGTGCAGGCGCTGGATGCACTGCAGCCGGTATACGGCAATACCAATATCAGCGACCTCAGTTCCGACACTTTCAAGCGTCAGTACCGGCAGACCGGCTTGTACCTGCAAGACCAGGTCAGCGTCGATAACTGGCGCCTCACCGGCGGTATTCGTTACGACCGGGCCACCACGTCGGCCGAGCTGTCCGGCAGCAGCCCCAAGCGCCAGGATAGCGAATGGAGCCGGCGCCTGGGCGCCTTGTACCGTTTTGAAAACGGCGTAGCCCCCTACCTCAGCTACAGCGAATCGTTCGACCCCAGCAGCAACACCGATGCCAGCAAGCAATTGCTGAAACCAACCCGTGCCACCCAATACGAAGGCGGCCTTAAATACCAGCAGCCGGGGGTGCTGCTGAGTGCGGCACTGTACGACCTGAAGCAGAAAAATGTCGCACGCTGGGATATCAGCGCCAGCGCCAACGTACCGGTCGGCACCGTAGCGTCCCGCGGTGTGGAGCTGGAGGCGCAACTGGCGCTGAACCGGCAGTGGTATCTGCAAGCCGCTTACAGCGCTAACCGCATGCAAGTGAAACAGGCACTGGATGCCACTGCCGAAGGCAAGCGTCCGGTGAATGCCCCGCGGCAGCTGGCATCTGGCTGGGTAAACTTTACCCCGCAAGAGGGCACCCGTTTGGGTGCCGGGGTGCGCTACATCGGCAAATCTTACGCAGACGAAGCCAACAGCAAGGTGGTGGCTGCCACCACGCTGGTTGACCTGTCAGCCGCTACCGCGCTGGATAGCTGGTTGCCTGGGCTGAAAGGGGCGTCGGCACAGGTGAGCGTCAACAACCTGTTCGACAAAGACTACGTGGCGGGTTGCTGGTCGGAAAACTATTGCTACTTCGGCAACCGCCGCAGTGTTACGACCTCGTTCAAATACATCTGGTAACGTCTGAACGGGCCGCAGCCGCTAGCCTGGCCCGGGCACGCGTGCCCGGTGCTAGGCCAGCTGAAAGCGCGCCACCATCTGCTGCATGCTGTCGGCCAGTGCGTTCAGCTGGCTGGAGGTGGTGGCCAGCTCTTCCACGGTGGCGCTGTTTTCCTCGGCCATTTGCGCCACTTGTTCCATGCTGCGTGCCAGCAGCTGGCTGGCGTCGCGCTGCTCGCCCAGCGCCTCGCTGATGGCGGCCACCGAGCTGCCGGCTTCGCGGCTGTACTGCCGTGCTGCTTCGATGGTGTGGCCGGTATCGTGGGTGGCCTCGTCGGCCTGCGCCATTTGTTGTTCGCTGCTGCCCATCTGGCGTTCCACATCATCCACGCCCTGACGGATGCGGCCGATCATGCCGGTGATGTCGCCGGTGGCGGTGGCGGTGCGCTCGGCCAGCTTGCGTACTTCGTCGGCCACCACGGCAAAGCCGCGGCCGGCTTCGCCGGCGCGGGCGGCTTCGATGCTGGCGTTCAAGGCCAGCAGGTTGGTCTGGTCGGCCACCTCGCGGATGACGGTGACGATGCGGTCGATTTCCTGCACCTCGCGTGTCAGTTCGCCCAGTGCGCTGGCGGTCTGCTGCACGCTGCGGCCAACCTGGCGCACCAGCTGTTGCGATGCCTGCACGGCGGCAGCGCCTTGTTCTGCCTGTTCACCCGCCTGCCGCGACTGGCGGGCGGCGTCGCCGGCGTTATCCGAAACATGATTGATGCTGACGGTAAGCTCCTCCAGCGTGGCGCTGGCTTCGCTGGTGGCTTCGGCCTGGCGTTGCACGCTCACGGCCACTTGCTCCGACATGCCGGACAGCTCGTGCGAGGCGTCGCTGACGGCAAGCGACGACTGCCGGATGCTGCCCAAGGTGTCGGCCAGTTGTTGCCGCATGCGCTCGGTGGCGTGGGCCAGTTGCAGGGTTTCGTCGCGGTTGGTCGCCGGAAGTGGCCCAGGGCGAGGTCGTAGGTCACCCCCGGCAATACGCTGGGTTTCCCGCACGATGCTGCCCAAGTGCCCGGACAGCTTGCCAGAGAACAGCCAAGCGATGGCGATGCCAAGCAATAGTGCCAGCACGCCCAGTGTTAGCAGTGTGCGTTCTGCAGCATGGTAGCTACTGATGGCTTCTTGTTCCGCCCGTGTCATCTCGTTGCGCTGCAGGGCGATGAACTGCTGCAGCGCTACGACCAGCGCTTCGGTTTGCGGGTCCAGCCGGTTTTGCAGCCATTGGCCGGCAGCAGCATCCTGGCTGGCCAGCAGGCGGTCGAACTGTTGCTGGCTGTCATGTGTGGCTTGCAGCAGGGTTTGCAGCTGCTGTAATTGCTGTTTGCCGGCTTCCTGATGTTCCAGTTGCTGCAGCTTGTTCAAGCTGGCCAGGCTTTGCTGGCGGCGTTGCTGCATCTGTTGCTGCAGCGCTGTGCTTTCTTGCAGATGGCGGCGATGGGCTAGCAATGCGTTGTCCATGCTCAGTTGCATCAGCTCGGCCGACAGCACCATTTCCGGGCTGAGCTCTTCTACGATCTCTTCCAGATCGTGTTCGATCACATTGAGCTTTTGCATGACCAACGCGGCCATCACGGCCATCAGCAACAGAATGACGCCGAATGCGGCAAGCAGTTTTTGTCGAATGGTAAAGTGTTGGTACATGGTCTACCTCCCTTTATCAGGCTAGGTGGCCAAGCTATTGTTTGCAATGTGGTTATTGAACAGCCACTTTTTTTAAATTTCCGTGAAACATTCGGCGTGCCGCGCCACACTGTGCCAGCAGGCCTCGGCAGCCACGGCGCGGGCCAGTGCCGCTGTCAGGGCTGCCGGGTCGGCCACCGGCTCGTAGATCTCCATCCAAGTGTGTGCGTCGTCACGACGTTGCAATAATCTGCCCTTTATCTGCATTTCTGATTCGATTTGCGCCATGATTTTGCGAGCAGATTGTTCAAAAGACAGAAAATTGCCGTCAATGCGGTAATAGATGTACAGCGAAGCAGACATGATGCACCTCTTGGTCAAGCGGGAATGCGGTTATGATAACGGCTCTGACACACAGCAATGGGCAACAGCATGCAGGCGGGTGAGGGCAGATTGACCCTGGTAGTAATAGGCGTGGGCCTGATTGGCGGCTCGTTTGCGCTGGCCTTGCGCCGCGCCGGCCGGGTGGCGAAAGTGATCGGGGTAGGGCGCTCTGCGGCCAACCTGCAGCGTGCCATCGAGCTGGGGGTGATCGACGAAGCCAGCCACAGCGCCGCAGAAGCGGTGCGCGCCGCCGACGTGGTGCTGGTAGCCACGCCGGTGGGGCAGATGGGGCGCGTGTTTGCCGACATCGCGCCGCACCTGCCGCCGCACTGTGTGGTAACCGACGGCGGCAGCACCAAGAGCGACGTGGTAGCGCTGATGCGCGCCCACCTGCCGGCGCACCTTGCCGGCTGCGTGCCGGCGCACCCCATTGCCGGCTCCGACCTGTCCGGCGCCGCCGCCGCGCAGTACGGCCTGTACGATAACCGCCGTATCGTGGTGACGCCGCTGCCGGAAACCCGCCCCGCCGCCGCCGCCCTGGTGCGCGAGCTGTGGCAGGCCTGCGGCGCCCGCGTCTACGAGATGAGCGCCGCCGAGCACGACGCGGTGTTTGCCACCGTCAGCCACCTGCCGCACCTGCTGGCCTTTGCCTACGTGGATACCATCGTGGCCAAGGCCGACGCCGCGCGCTGCTTCGATTTTGCCGCCACCGGTTTTCGCGACTTTACCCGCATTGCCGGCAGCCACCCCGAGATGTGGCGCGACATCGCGCTGGCCAACCGCGACGCGCTGCTGGTGGAACTGGACGCGTTCCAGGCTACGTTGGCCGCACTGCGGCAAGAACTGGTGGACGGCGACGCGGAAGCGATGACCACCCGCTTCGAGCGCGCCCGCGAAGCCCGCCAGCAATGGCAACAACACTTCAACCGGGGCAACGCATGACCATCTGGGTAGATGCCGACGCGTGCCCGGCTGTGATCAAGGACATCCTGTTCCGCGCCGCCGACCGCACCGCCACGCCGACGGTGCTGGTGGCCAACCAGCTGCTGCGCGTGCCGCCGTCGCCGCATATCCGCGCCGTGCAGGTGCCGGCCGGTTTCGACGTGGCCGACAACCACATCGCACAGCAGGCGCAGCCGGGCGATATCGTGGTCACCGCTGACATCCCGCTGGCGGCGCAGGTGGTGGCCAAAGGCGCGTTGGCGCTGAACCCGCGCGGCGAGCTGTACAGCGACGCCACCATCCGCGAGGCGCTGGCACTGCGCAATTTCATGACCGAGCTGCGCGACAGCGGCGTGCAGACCGGCGGCCCGGCCGCCTTCAGCCAGCGCGACCGCCAGGCGTTTGGCGCCCAGCTGGACAAGTTGCTGCAAAGGTTGGCCGCAGGCCGCCGCTAGCTTGCCCCGCAGCTAGCGGCGCAGGGTGCGTTCAGACTTGGCTGCCGTTTTGTGCGGCCTGGCGTGCACGCCAGCCCATCAGGTGCAGGCTGGTGAAGTACAGCCACAGGATGAGGCCGCCGGTCATGCTCCATACTTGCATTGGCAGCCCGATCAGCACCGTGGCCAGGCCGTCGGCCAGCAGTGCGATTGCCGCCAGCAGGTTCAATGTCACATAGCGCTTTACCATGTTGCTGCTGGCCGGCAGCCGTTCGCCTTTCCAGTTGCGTACCAGATCGTGGCGCCGGCGTACACCCACCAGAAACGCCAGCCGGAAGAAGTGGCCGGCCATCATGAAAATCAGCAGGAACAGTATCCAGTTCAGGATCAGGAACAGCGTTGCCATAGAGCCTCCTTGTCAAACAGGGTTGTTATGCCGGCGCAGGCGTTCGGTGGCGGCCAGCGCTTGCAGGGTAGTGATGCCGCGCTCTTCGGCGCGGTGCAGTGCCAGTTGCAGCAGCTGCGCAGTAGCCAGGCAGTCGGCAATGGCATTGTGCCGCCGGTGGTTGCGGATGCCAAAGCGCTGCAGCCAGTCGTCCAGTGCCACCACGTGGGCCTGGCGGCTGGCAAACAGTGACGGCAGCAGCCAGGCCAGATCCAGCCAGCGCGGCTGGTAGTGCAGGCCAAGGTGACGGCGCATGGCCGTGGCGATCATGTGCTGGTCGAAAAAGGCATGATAAGCCACCAGTGGTGCCTTGCCGCTGTATTCCAGAAACTGCAGCAGGGCTTCGGCTGGCGGTGTGCCCTCGCGTTGCTGCGCGCCGCTGATGCCGTGGATGAGGATGTTGTCGCTGGATGATACCTGTTGCTGACGCAGTACTACTTCAAATGCTTCCCGCGGGTCAATGCCGCCATCTTGCAGTGCCACGCTGCCGATGGAGATCAGCTTGTCCCGGCGCAGGTTCAGGCCACTGGCTTCCACATCCACCACCAGCAGCCGCGTATGGCGGGCATTCTGTTGCCAGTCGGTGTCTGGCAGCGCCTGCCAGTGTTGCAGTCGCTGTCGTTGCACGTCGTCCAGTACGACTGTAGGAGTGCGCTGCAGCCAGTGCAGCCAGCGTGGCCAGGTGCTCATAGCTGGTACTTCAGTTTCAGGCGCTGCTGCAACCGCCGGGCCTGACGCAATGCTTCTTTGAGGATGCGTCTGTCCAGCGGGTTCAGTTTCTCTGGCTGGATGAGGTTGTCACCCTGGCGGCCCAGTTCTTGTTCCAGGTGCTGGTGTCGCAGGCGCAGCATCTGGATGAACTGGAAGGCCTCGATGATGGCGCGTACTTCTTCGCGCGGCGTGTCCATGTGCGCGGCCGCTTGCTCCAGCCGTTGTGCGGTATTGCTGCTGGCAATGCCGTAGCACAGCGCCAGCACGCGCGCGGCGTCGACAAACAGGCGACTGCCGCTGGTTTTGAGGTCCAGCCAGCCCCCTTCGCCGTGATGGTCTTCGGTAATGAAATCGCGCAACAGGCCCAGCGGCGGCGCTACGCTAAGTGCGTTGCCCGCCAGCATGCGCTGGAACAAGCTGTTGGGACGGCTACAGGCAAACAACTGCTTTTGCAGCTGGTTGGCCAAATGCCGCTTACCGTATAACGGGCGCAAGTCAAAGAAGATGGCCGCGTTCAGCAATGCCTTGGGGTCCGGACTGGCTATCCAGCGGCGGAAGCGTTCTTGCCATTCTTCCAGGGTCAGGCATAGCGCCGGGTTGCTGGCCATGATGTTGCCCTTGCACAGCGGGAAGCCGTAGCGGTCCAGGTCGGCGTTGACGTCTGCAGCAAAGTCCAGCAAACGCAGCTGTACCTGGTCTTTGTCGTAGGCTTCCGGGCACAGGTAGAGCAGGCCATTATCCTGGTCGGTGCTGAAGGTTTGTTCTTCGCGCCCTTCCGAGCCGAAGGCCAGCCACACCCAGTCTATGCCGTACAGGTCGTGCTGCTGCAGGTTCAATTCGATGATGCGGGCGGTAATGCTGTCGTTCAGTGCCGATACGAACTGGGTAATCTGCTCGGCACCTACGCCTTGCGCCAACATATTGGTGGTGAGTTGCCGCAGGTCGCGGCCAACCTGGTGCAGCGCATCCATGTCGGCAGCGGTTTCCACCGCGTAGCGGATCTGGCGCAAGCCGATGCGTTGCATGGCAAACAGGTCGCGTTCGGAAACCACCCCTTGCAACATCTGGTTTTCATCTACCACCAGTGCGTGGCGTACGCCATGCGTGGCCAGCGCCAGCGCGGCGTCGTAGGCGCTGGCGTGGCGGCTGATGGTATGCGGCCGGGTTGACATCACCTGGCTGATCGGCAGCTGCATGTCGATCTTGGGCAGCACCACACGCTTGAGTAAGTCGGATTGGGTAAAGATGCCCTGCGGCTTGCCGTGGTCATCTACCATCACCACCGAGCCGACGTTGTGTTCGCCCATGATGGCCAGTACCTGCTCGATGCTGTGCTGCGGGCTGGCGGTAACCGGCGCACGCTTGAGCAAATCGCGCAGCGGCGTGGACAACGATTGCTGTTCCAGTGCCCGCTGTGAAAACTGCAGCTGCATGTCGCGGCGCGACTGGCCTAGCAAGGTAGACAGGTAGCTGGCGCAAAAGCGGTTGAATACCGGGCTTAGTGCCAGCAGTTGCGGAAACAGATGGGCGGGTAAGCGGTAGCAAAAGGTGTCTTCCAGTGCCGAGTAATGGCACACCGTGGCCCGGTTGCCGCTACTGGCGCCGATGGGAAAACATTCGCCGGCCGACAGCGTAAGGTTGTGGCTGGCGATATCGCCGTCCTCGCGCGACAACACCTTGCCACGCTGCACGATGAAGAAGAACGGCGGCGGGCCTGCGTCGGGGGTGAGCAGGAAGCTGTCCTGCGGATAGTAAGCCAGTTGCAGCGACTCACCCAGGAACTGCAGTGCCGCCGCCTCCATGGCGTCGAAGGGGCTGTGCTGGGTCAGAAAGCTGACCGTGGCTTCGACCAGGGTCGGGTTGGGAACGCTTTGCATGCTGTGGGCCGGGGAAGGAGCCAGCAAAACCCGCTGCAGGCAGCGGGCTTGACTTGCGCCTTCTGCCACCCTGTGGGGCAGGGTGGCGTCGGGTTTAGTGCGCTTGAGCCTGGCCGGCGCCGCGCGGGGTACGGATGTCTTCCACCAGGTGCTGGATGTGTTCCGGCGGCGGAGCGGTAAAGCGGGACACCACAAAGGCCACTATGATGTTGACGATGGCGCCCACGGAGCCGATACCTTCCGGCGAGATGCCGAACAGCCAGTTCGCCGGTACGTTTTCTGCCAGCGGGGTGATGAAGATACCCTTGAAGTACAGAATGTAGCCGAAGGTAAAGATCAGGCCGCTGAGCATGCCGGCAATGGCGCCTTCCTTGTTCATCCGCTTGGAGAAAATACCCAGCAGAATGGTGGGGAACAGCGACGAGCACGCCAGGCCGAAGGCAAACGCTACCACCTCGGCCACGAACCCTGGCGGGTTATAGCCCAGGTAACCGGCAATCAGCACCGCCACCGCCGACGCAACCCGCCCGGCCATCAGTTCGCCTTTTTCCGACAGGTCCGGCACGAACACGCTCTTGAGCAAGTCGTGCGACACCGCAGCCGAAATCACCAACAGCAAGCCGGCAGCGGTAGACAGCGCGGCGGCAATGCCACCGGCAGCCACCAGCGCGATTACCCAGTTCGGCAGTTTGGCTACCTCCGGGTTGGCCAGTACCATGATGTCGCGGTCAACGTTGAGCTCGTTGCCTTTCCAGCCGGCGGCCTCAGCCTGGGCCAGGAAGGCTTCGTTTTTGCTCTTTTCGTTGTAGTACTGGATGCGGCCGTCACCGTTTTTGTCCTCGTACTTCAGCAGGCCGGTTTTTTCCCAGCGCTGCATCCATTCCGGGCGCTCTTCGTACTTCAGCGAGGCTTCAGGTGCAAACAGGTCGCCGCCGCTGCTCACTGCAGTATTAACGGTAGCGTGCACGTTGTAGCGTGCCATGGCGCCTACTGCCGGCGCGGTGGTGTACAGAATGGCGATGAACACCAGTGCCCAGCCGGCGGACGAGCGCGCATCACGTACTTTCGGTACGGTGAAGAAGCGCACGATCACGTGCGGCAGGCCGGCGGTACCGGCCATCAGCGCAAAGGTAATGGCAGTGATGTCGATCATCGACTTGCTGCCTACGGTGTACGCGCCAAAGCCCAGCTGGGTGACGACGCTGTCCAGCTTGTTCAGGAACGGCTCGCCGGAAGCAACGCTGCCACCCAAGCCCAGCTGCGGCAGCGGGTTGCCGGTAATCTGCAGCGAGATGAAAATAGCCGGCACGGTGTAGGCAAAGATCAGCACCACGTACTGCGCTACTTGGGTATAGGTCACGCCCTTCATGCCACCCAGTACGGCGTAGAAGAACACCAGACCCATGCCGGTAATCAGGCCGGTGGTGATTTCCACTTCCAGGAAGCGCGAGAACACGATGCCGACACCGCGCATCTGGCCTGCCACGTAGGTGAACGAGATGAAGATCAGGCAGATCACCGCCACAATGCGCGCCGACTGCGAGTAGTAGCGGTCACCGATGAACTGCGGCACGGTGAACTTGCCGAACTTGCGCAGGTACGGTGCCAGTAGTACGGCCAGCAGCACATAGCCGCCTGTCCAGCCCATCAGGTATACCGAGCCATCGTAACCGGCAAAGGCGATGATGCCTGCCATCGAAATAAACGAGGCGGCGGACATCCAGTCGGCGGCGGTCGCCATGCCGTTCACCACCGGGTGCACGCCGCCACCGGCTACGTAGAACTCCTTGGTGCTGCCGGCACGTGCCCAGATCGCTACACCGATATACAGCGCAAACGACAGGCCCACCACAATATAGGTAAGAAGCTTCAGGTCCATGCGGTGCTCCTTTCTTAGTCTTCGTGCACGTCATGCTCCTGGTCCAGGCGGTTCATGCGCGCCGCGTACCAGAAGATGAGGCCGACAAAAATGTAAATGGAGCCTTGCTGGGCAAACCAGAACCCGAGCTTGTAGCCGCCGATGGTGATGCTGTTCAATGCACCTGCGAAGAAAATGCCCGCGAAATACGACACGCCAGCCCAGATCGCCAACACGATCCAGAGCAGTTTCAGCGTGTCCGCCCAGTAGGCATCCGCCTTGCTCTTATTGTCTGTAGACATCTCGTTACTCTCCTCTGATGGTTGATGCTCGTGCGATACCGTTGTTTCCTGATACGTGGTTGAAAACAGGCCTTGCGGCCAACCTTGTGCCAGCCCCTGCTGGGGCTGACCATCACTGCGCTTGTTGCAGCTGATCCAGAATCTGCGGGTTCTCCAGCGTCGAGACGTCCTGCGTGATGGCCTCGCCCTTGGCGATGGCGCGTAGCAGGCGGCGCATGATCTTGCCGGAGCGGGTTTTGGGCAGGTTGTCGCCAAAACGAATCTCATCCGGCTGCGCAATCTTGCCGATTTCGTGGGCGACCCAGTTTTTCAGCTCGGCGGCGATACGGCGGGCTTCTTCCCCCTCTGGCCGCGCATCCTTCAGCACCACAAAGGCCACTACCGCCTCGCCCTTGATGTCGTGTGGTTTGCCCACCACCGCGGCTTCGGCTACCAGCGGGTTGGCTACCAGTGACGATTCGATTTCCATGGTGCCCAAGCGGTGTCCGGATACGTTCAGCACGTCGTCCACGCGGCCCAGAATCCAGAAGTAGCCGTCTTCGTCGCGGTTGGCCGAATCGCCTGCCAGGTAGTATTCGCCGTTAAACTCGTCGGGGAAGTAGGTTTTCTTGAAGCGGTCCGGGTCATTCCAGATGGTGCGTACCAGCGATGGGAACGGTTTTTTGATCACCAGAAAGCCGCCCTTGCCCGGTTCTACCGGTGCACCCGCCTCGTCAACGATGTCCGCCAGAATGCCGGGCAGCGGCAGCGTGCACGAGCCTGGCTTGACATCCACACTACCCGGCATCGGTGCGATCATGTGGCTGCCGGTTTCGGTTTGCCACCAGGTGTCCACGATAGGGCAGCGGCTACCGCCCACCACTTCGTAGTACCACATCCATGCCTCTGGGTTGATCGGTTCGCCCACCGAGCCCAACAGCCGCAGGCTGGACAGGTCATATTGCTGCGGCAGCGTCGCACCCAGCTTGATCAGCGAGCGGATGGCAGTAGGGGCGGTGTAGAAAATGCTGACCTTGTGGCGTTCTATCATCTGCCAGAAGCGGCCGGCATCCGGGTAGGTGGGTACGCCTTCGAAGATGATCTGCGTGGCGCCAAACGCCAGCGGGCCGTAGGCGACGTAGCTGTGGCCGGTAATCCAGCCTACGTCAGCGGTGCACCAGAACACGTCGTCTTCTTTGGCGTCGAAAATCCAGCGGTAGCTGTTGAGCGCACCTAGCAGGTAGCCGGCGGTACTGTGCTGGATGCCTTTAGGTTTGCCGGTAGAGCCCGAGGTGTAGAGGATGAACAGTGGGTCCTCGGCATTCATGGCTTGGGGGGGGCAGGTATCGGGCTGGCCTCGTACCAGTTCGTGCCACCACAGGTCGCGCCCTGCGTGCCATGCCGGCTGGGCTGCCGTGCGTTGCAGTACGATCACGTGCTGAACGCTGGGGCAGGCAGCGTCGGCCAATGCGTCGTCCACCGTCGCTTTTAGCGCCACGCTCTTGCCACCGCGTACCCCCTCGTTGGCCGTAATGACTGCCTTGGCGCCGGCATCCTGAATGCGGTCGCGCACCGCGCCGGCGGAAAAGCCGCCAAACACCACCGAATGAATGGCACCAATGCGGGCGCAAGCCTGCATCGCTACCACCGCATCCGGCACCATCGGCATGTAGATCACTACGCGGTCGCCTTTTGCGATGCCCAGGCTCAGCAAGCCGTTGGCAAAGCGTGCTACGCGGTCGTGTAGCTGCTGGTAACTGATGTGTTCCACCTGGCCATCGTCGGCCTCGAAGATAATGGCGGTCTTGGCTGCCTTGTGTGGCAGGTGGCGGTCGATGCAATTGTAAGAGGCGTTCAGTTCGCCATCGTCAAACCAGCGAAAGAACGGAGCCTGGCTGTTGTCCAGCACGCGGCTGAACGGTTTTTGCCAGTGCAGCAACTCACGCGCCAGTTCGCCCCAAAAGCCTTCGTAGTCGTTGACAGCTTTATCGCACAGTACGTTGTAGGCTTCGCGGCCAGGGACAGTAGCGTGTTCGACAAAGCTGGCTGCCGGGGGAAAGCTACGCGTTTCTTTCAGTACCGATTCGATTCCGGACATGGCGACAAATCCTTCTAGGGTGTGGTAGCGATAAAAGCTTACAAACGGTTACAGACGCTACTCTATACGCGCTTTATCGCGACACTTCCCAATCGCATTTTTGAATCCTTCAAATCAGCCAAGCTGATTTTGCAGTGCAAAAAGTCTTTTTATTCAGTAGCTTGCTTGATGATTTTTGCCTGGCTTGAGTGGTGGAAATACCTTGCAGGCGAGTGTGGTAATGCAGGTTTTTATGGTGGCAAGTGTTAACTGAATGCGCTTGGGGGAAGCACCGGCATAGGGGATCTGGGCTGGTAAGGCATGTCGGGAGCATCGGTACCGCTAAATGCAACACCCCCTGCCGTTAAACCGGACAGGGGGTGTTGTTGACGGGCCTCACGCGCTGCCTATTGCGGCGTTGTCGGCTTTGCGCCGGGGACTTCCCGGTACCTTGCACGCCGCGTGGTATGGCAAGACTCCTCGGGCCCGAGTTTCTTCATGAAAGTAGTGTTAGCAGGCCTCAGCCTGCGGCCAACTTGCCCAGTACCTCGAAATAATCGGGGAAGGTCTTGGCCACGCATTTCGGGTCGTTGATCACCACCGGAGTGCCCAGCAGCGCCACCAGCGAGAAGCACATCGCCATGCGGTGGTCGTCGTAGGTGTCGATTTCGGCGTTGGCAGTCAGCTGCGCCGGCGGCGTCACGCTGATGCTGTCCTGCGTTTCCACCACGCTGGCGCCCACTTTGCGCAGCTCGGTGGCCATCGCCGCCAGGCGGTCGGTTTCCTTCACGCGCCAGCTTTCCACGTTGCGGATGGTGGTGGTGCCGTTGGCGGCCAGCGCGGCCACGGCAATGGTCATCGCCGCATCCGGAATGTGGTTGAGGTCCACGTCGATGGCCTGCAGGCCGCCGGCCGGGGCGCGGGCCTCGATCCAGTTATCGCCCAGGGTGATTTCTGCCCCCATCAGCGCCAGCGCGTCGGCAAACTTCACGTCGCCCTGGATGCTGCTGCGGCCAACCCCCTCCACCCGCACCGGGCCACCAGCCAGTGCGCCGGCTGCCAGGAAGTAGGACGCGCTGGAGGCGTCGCCTTCCACGTGAATGTCGCCGGGGCTGGTGTAACGTTGGCCGCGCGCGATGGTAAAGCGCTGCCAGCCGTCACGCGCAACCTGCACGCCGAAGCGCGCCATCAGGTTCAGCGTGATCTCGATATACGGTTTGGAGATCAGCTCGCCCACCACCTCGATGGTGACGTCTTCACCGGTGAGCGGCAGTGCCATCAGCAGCGCAGTGAGGAACTGGCTGGAGACATTGCCTTTTACCGGAATGACCTGGCCGGCGTTCAGGCTGGCCGGCTTGATCTGCAGCGGCGGGTAGCCGTCGTTGCCCAGGTAGTCGATATCGGCACCGGCCACGCGCAGCGCGTCCACCAGGTCGCCGATCGGGCGTTCGTGCATGCGCGGTACGCCATGCAGGTGGTAGCGGCCCTGCATCAGCGCCAGCGCGGCAGTGAGCGGGCGGAAGGCGGTGCCGGCATTACCCAGGAACAGGTCGGCGTCTTTCACGCTGAACGCGCCGCCGGTGCCGTGCACCAGGAAGTCGCGGCTGTCGCCTTGTTGCTCGACGCGCACGCCCAGGGTGGCCAGTGCTTCCAGCATGCGGCGGATGTCGTCGGAATCCAGCAGGTCGCGCACCAGGGTGCTGCCGTCGGCCAGCGCGGCCAGCAGCAGGGTACGGTTGGAAATGCTCTTGGAGCCGGGCAGCTTGATGCTGCCAGCCAGGCGCCCGATGGGCTGCAAGTGTAGTTGTTCCATGGTGTTCTGGTCTGTTTTGCTGCGGGGCTCGCGCCCCGTCGGATGATCTCGGCAACGACTGTACCCGTATTGTGCACCGCCACGCAAACGCCTCTTTTTGTACTGCTTGCGTTACAATCTGTCGTTTTGCTTCAAGGTTTTTGCCATGCCTACGCTCAAACCCGTCATTACCATCGACGGCCCTTCCGCCTCTGGCAAGGGCACGGTGGCTGCCCTGGTGGCACAGCAGCTTGGCCTGCATTATCTGGATTCCGGCGCGCTGTACCGCCTGACGGCGCTGTACGCGCTGCGCGAAGGCGTCAGCTGGGAAGACGAACAGGGCGTGGCCCGCTTGGCTGCGCAGTTGCCGGCGTCGTTCCACGACGGCAAGACCTGGCTGGGCGAGGCGGACGTCAGCGCCGCCATCCGCGCCGAAGATATCGGCATGGGGGCGTCCAAAGTCGCCGCGCTGCCGGCGGTACGCGCCGCGCTGCTGGCCCGCCAGCGCGATTTCCTGGTGCCGCCCGGCCTGGTAGCCGATGGCCGCGACATGGGGTCGGTGGTGTTTCCGCGCGCCGAACTGAAGGTGTTCCTGACGGCTTCTGCTGCCGTGCGCGCAGAACGCCGCTATAAGCAGTTGATCGCAAAAGGGGAATCTGCTAATCTCGTTCAGATTCAGCAGGACATTTCCGATCGTGACGCGCGCGACGCGGCACGGGCGGTTGCCCCGCTAAGACAAGAGCCGGATGCCCACTTGCTGGACACCTCGGACCTGACCATCGAACAAGCGGTGGCGCAGGTACTGTCGTGGTTCGACAAGACCCGTGGCACCGGCCATTAATTTTTTGTAAGCCGCCGTCTGTCATACCTTGCGCTGACGGCGTATGAAAAACCTAACCCCGCGTGACGCAAGGCATGCCTGAGAGTTACATCTGATGACTACCCTCGTTATGGATAGCTTCGCCGCCCTGTTCGAAGAGAGCCTGGCTCTGCAAGAAATGCGTGCTGGTGAAGTAATCACCGCTGAAGTCGTTGGCATCGATTCCAACTTCGTGACCGTTAACGCCGGCCTGAAGTCTGAATCCCTGATCCCGGTTGAAGAGTTCAAGAACGACAACGGCCAAGTTGAAGTTGCCATCGGCGATTTCGTTACTGTTGCGATCGACTCCCTGGAAAACGGCTTTGGCGAAACCAAGCTCTCCCGTGAAAAAGCCAAGCGTCTGGCTGCATGGGTTGACCTGGAAGAGGCTCTGGAAGCTGGCAAGATCCTGTCCGGCGTTATCAGCGGCAAAGTCAAAGGTGGCCTGACCGTTATGGTTAACGGCATCCGCGCTTTCCTGCCGGGTTCCCTGGTTGACGTACGTCCGGTGAAAGACACCACCCCGTACGAAGGCAAAGAAGTCGAGTTCAAGGTTATCAAGCTGGACCGCAAGCGCAACAACGTGGTTGTTTCCCGCCGTGCCGTGCTGGAAGAAACCCTGGGCGAAGAGCGCAAAGCGCTGCTGGAAACCCTGCGTGAAGGTGCCATCATCAAAGGTATCGTCAAGAACATCACCGACTACGGTGCGTTCGTTGACCTGGGCGGTATCGATGGCCTGCTGCACATCACCGACCTGGCATGGCGCCGCGTGAAGCACCCGTCCGAAGTTCTGGCCGTGGGCGACGAAGTGGAAGCCAAGGTACTGAAGTTCGACCAAGAGAAGAACCGCGTATCCCTGGGTCTGAAGCAACTGGGCGAAGATCCGTGGGTGGGCCTGTCCCGTCGTTACCCGTCCGGTACCCGTCTGTTCGGCAAGGTAACCAACCTGACCGACTACGGCGCGTTCGTTGAAATCGAACAAGGCATCGAAGGCCTGGTACACGTGTCCGAAATGGACTGGACCAACAAGAACGTACACCCGTCCAAGGTAGTTCAGGTTGGCGACGAAGTTGAAGTGATGATCCTGGAAATCGACGAAGACCGTCGTCGTATCAGCCTGGGCATGAAACAGTGCCAGGCTAACCCGTGGAACGAGTTCGCTGACAACTTCAAGAAAGGCGACAAACTGAAAGGCGCGATCAAGTCGATCACCGATTTCGGCGTGTTCGTTGGTCTGCCGGGCGGCATCGATGGCCTGGTACACCTGTCCGACCTGTCCTGGAACGAAGCTGGCGAAGAAGCCGTACGCAAGTTCAAGAAGGGTGACGAGGTTGAAGCCGTTGTTCTGTCCATCGACGTGGAAAAAGAACGCATCTCCCTGGGCATCAAGCAACTGGAAGGTGATCCGTTCAACAACTACGTTGCCATGAACGACAAAGGCGCCCTGGTTAAAGGTACCGTTAAGTCTGTTGACGCCAAGGGCGCTGTTGTAGCCCTGGACGCCGACGTTGAAGGCTACCTGCGTGCTTCCGAACTGTCCCGCGACCGCGTTGAAGACGCTCGCTCGGTACTGAAGGATGGCGAAGAAGTGGAAGCCGTGATCATCGCTGTTGATCGCAAAGCCCGCTCCATCAGCCTGTCCATCAAGGCCAAGGACGTACAGGAAGAGAAAGCCGCAATGTCCGCTATCAGCGCTGGCGATGCCAACGTGTCCGCTGGTACCACCAGCCTGGGCGCGCTGCTGAAAGCTAAACTGTCCGGCGGCAACGAATAAGTGATGGACATGACCAAATCTGAGCTTATTGCGAGGCTTGCCGAGCGTTATCCTCAGTTGGTCGCCAAAGATGCTGAGCTGGCTGTTAAAACCATTCTGGATGCAATGGCCAGCAGCTTGGCAAAAGGGCAGCGGATCGAAATCCGCGGTTTCGGTAGCTTCGATCTGAACTACCGCCCGCCGCGGATGGGCCGCAATCCCAAGTCTGGCTCCAGCGTTGTCGTTCCTGAGAAATACGTGCCTCACTTCAAGGCCGGCAAAGAGCTTCGCGAACGGGTCGACCTGACCAATTCCAGCGATTAAGCCATTTCGCCGCCTTCAAAGCGCCGCAGCCTGCCTGCGGCGCTTTTTTTTATCCCCCCGTCGCTTGGGGGGGGCTGCGCTTTCGTTTAAACTTGCAGCATTGTGACCCAGCGAAAGCGTACCGATGCGTTACCTGTTCCGCTTGATCGAGCTCCTGCTGCTCGTTTTGCTCATTGCCGTCACGGTGCAGAACAGCGCCGTGGTGGAATTCAAGCTGTTCTTCGGCCAAAGCTGGCAGGCACCGCTGATCCTGCTGTTGCTGATCTTCTTTGCTGCTGGCGCCCTGATCGGCCTGGTGGCCACCTTCACCTATTCGCTGCGCGTACGCCGCGAGCTGTCCCAGCTCAAGAAAGAGCTGCGCTCGCGCCAGAGTGCCAGCAAGGTTGTCGTCGACCCCAGCGACGCGCTGGCCGACTGAGCATCCCGTATTTGTCTCGAGGTTGAATCTTGGATATCGATTTGTGGTGGCTGTTGCTGTTCCCGGCCTTCTTTGGCCTGGGCTGGCTGGCCGCACGCGTAGACATGCGTGCCGTACTGAAGCAGGCACGCGAAGTGCCTGCCGCGTTTTACAAGGGGCTGGACGCGCTGGTGGACGAGCAGACCGACGTCGCCGCCCGTTCGCTGTCGGAAGTGGCGCGCGCCCACCCGCACTCGCTGGAAGTACAGCTTAGCCTGGGCAAGCTGTACCGCAAGCGTGGCGAGAACGACCGCGCCATTCGCCTGCACCAGCAAGTGATGGAGCTGCCGGACCTTAGCCGCGAACAGAAGGCGCTGGTGCGCTACGAGCTGTCGCAGGATTTCCAGAAAGCCGGCCTGGTGGATCGCGCCGAGGAAATCCTGGTCAAGCTGCTCGATAGCCAGACCATGGGCCGTGCCGCGCGCGAACAGCTGCTGTCCATCTACCAGCAAGACCGCGACTGGGAAAAAGCCATCGCCACCGCGCTGGAGCTGCGCAGCGATGCGCACAGTTTCCAGCACGAAGTGGCGCAGTTTTACTGCGAGCTGGCCCAGGGCGCGCTGTACCAGTCCGATTACGACAAGGCCCGCGAGGCGGTAAAGCAGGCGTTTGCGGCCAACCGCAAATGCGTGCGCGCCAGCATCCTGCTGGGCGATATCGAAACGGCGCTGGGCAATCACGACGCGGCCATCGCCGCGTGGCAAGCCATCGAAAAGCAGAACTTCGAATACCTGGCCATGGTGGCCGAGCGCCTGTTCGACGCCTACGAAGCGCTGGGCAAGCCGCAGGAAGGCATCGCGCTGCTGCGCGGCTACCAGCGCACGTTCTCGCAGCTGGAGCTGACCGACCTCCTGTACCAGAAAGTGGCCACCTACGAAGGCGAGGCGCGCGCGCTGGAGGCCGCTCGTGAGGCGGTCCACGCCCGCCCCAGCCTGCTGGGCGTTTACCGCCTGGTGGAATCGCAGATGGACGAGCTCAGCACCGAAGGCCGCCTCGACGCCGAGGTGGCGCGTGCGCTGATCATGAAACATGCGCAGCGCCTGACCGTACACCGTTGCAAGCGCTGCAACTTTCGCTCGCGGGCCTTCTTCTGGCATTGCCCCGCCTGCAGCGAGTGGGAAAGCTTTACGCCCAACCGCTCGGAAAACCACTGAACCGAATACGCGACAAGAAAGACAGGAAAACATGAATCCGTTGATGGCACACGGCTTTGCGGCCAACGTTAACTCGCCGGTACTGGTGGCGCTGGATTTCCCCACCGCCGATGCCGCCCTGGCGTTTGCTTCCCGTCTCGACCCCTCGCAGTGCCGCCTGAAGGTAGGCAAGGAGCTGTTCACCGCCGCCGGCCCGCAACTGCTGGAGCAGTTGGCCGCACGCGGCTTCCAGGTGTTCCTGGACCTCAAGTTCCACGACATCCCCAATACCGTGGCGCACGCCTGCAAGATGGCCGCCGAAGCCGGCGTCTGGATGGTGAACGTGCACGCCAGTGGCGGCCGCCGCATGATGGAAGCCTCGGCCGAGGCGCTGGCGCAGTACAGCCAGCGCCCGCTGCTTATCGCCGTCACCGTGCTCACCAGCATGGACGGCGCCGACCTGATGGAAATCGGCATTACCGTGCCGCCGCAAGAACACGTGCTGCGCCTGGCGCGCCTCACCAAAGACAGCGGCCTGGACGGCGTGGTGTGCTCGGCACAGGAAGCCGGCGTGCTGAAGGCCGAGCTGGGCCGCGAGTTCAAACTGGTGACGCCGGGTATCCGCCTGGCCGACAGCGCCGCCGACGACCAGCGCCGCGTGATGACGCCGGTGTCCGCACTGCAAGCCGGCTCCGACTACCTGGTGATCGGCCGCCCGATTACCCGCGCCGACGACCCGCTGGCGGTGCTGAACAAGATCAACGCCGACATCCAGGCCTACCAGGCCACGCTGGGCTGAGGGGAGCGCACATGAGCCTGTTGCAACAGCTGGGCCAGACCCCGGCACAACTGCAAGCCCGCCTGGCCAATAGCCGCGTGCTGGTGGTGGGCGACGTGATGCTGGACCGCTACTGGTTTGGCGATGTGTCGCGCATCTCGCCGGAAGCGCCGGTGCCGGTGGCCAAGATCGCCCGCATGGAAGAACGCGCCGGCGGTGCGGCCAACGTGGCACGCAATATCGCCAGCCTGGGTGGCAAGGCCACCATCCTGTCGGTGGTGGGCGACGACGAAGCCGCTACCGCGCTGACGCGGCTGATGGAAAGCGACGGCATTACCCCGTCGTTCAAGCGCGACCCCGGCATTGCCACCACCATCAAGCTGCGCGTGGTGGCGCGCCAGCAGCAGTTGATCCGCCTCGATTTCGAAGACGCGCCCAGCCACGAGATCCTGAGCGACAAGCTGGACGAATACGCCGCCATCGTGGCCGACCACGACGTGGTGATTTTGTCCGACTACGGCAAGGGCGGTCTGACCCACGTCAGCCGCATGATCGAACTGGCGCGCGCCGCCGGCAAACCGGTGCTGATCGACCCGAAAGGCGACGATTACAGCAAGTACGCCGGCGCCACGCTGCTGACGCCCAACCGCAGCGAATTCAAGCAGGTGGCCGGCAGCTGGCAGAGCGACGAGCAGCTGGCCGCCAAGGCGCAGGCGCTGCGTACCCAGCTGCAGCTGGACGCACTGCTGGTAACGCGCAGCGAGGAAGGCATGACGCTGTACCGCGACGCCGGTGCCGTGCACGAGCCGACCCGCGCGCAAGAGGTTTACGATGTCTCCGGCGCCGGCGATACCGTGATCGGCACCCTGGGCCTGATGCTGGCTGCCGGCCTGGAACTGCCGCTGGCGATGCGGCTGGCCAACGCGGCCGCCGGCATTGTGGTGGCCAAGCTGGGTACCGCCGTGTGCCATCAGCAAGAGTTGTTTGCCCTGTAAACGCAAGCCCGCCAAAGGAGCGCGCCATGCCCTGGTACGAGCAGGTTCTGCAATTCTGGTTCGGCGGCAGCAGCGACGAGCTGCTGTCGGCGCCGCGCGACGCCTGGTTCAAGAAAGACCCGGTGTTCGACGGCATCATCCGCGAGCGCTTTGCGCCGCTGCTGGCCGAGTTGGCCGCCGGTACGCTGCAGCCCGACGCCAGCGACGCGCGCCAGGTGCTGGCCTGGCTGATCGTGGCCGACCAGTTTCCGCGCAACCTGTACCGCGGCGAGGCGCAAGCCTTTGCCACCGACGCGCAGGCGCTGGCGGCTTGTCACGCCGCGCTGGCGGCACGGCTGGATATCCGCCTGCCGCCGGTGGCGCGCTGGTTTGTCTACCTGCCGCTGGAGCACAGCGAGCAGCTGGCCGACCAGGACGAAGCCGTACGCCGCTTCGAGAGCCTGCCGCACGGCAGCCCGGGGCGCGACAATGTGATCGATTTTGCCCGGCGGCATCGCGAGATCGTCGCCCGCTTCGGCCGTTTTCCGCACCGCAATGCGGCGCTGGGCCGAGCCTCTACCGCCGACGAGCTGCAGTTCCTGACCCAGCCCGGCAGCGCGTTCTGAACGCATAAAAGGACAGACTATGACTATCGTGGTAACCGGCGCCGCCGGCTTCATCGGCTCCAACATCGTCAAGGCGCTGAATGCGCGTGGCGAAACCGACATCCTGGCAGTGGACAACCTCAGCAAGGGCGACAAGTTCGTCAACCTGGTGGGCTGCGAGATCAGCGACTACTTGGACAAACAGGACTTCATCAGCCTGATCGGCAGCGGCGATTTCGATGGCGAAATCAGCGCCATCCTGCATCAGGGTGCCTGCTCCGACACCATGAACCACGACGGCAAGTACATGATGGAGAACAACTACCAGTACACGCTGGAGCTGTTCGAATTCTGCCAGGCCGAGGAAATCCCTTTCCTGTACGCCAGTAGCGCCGCCACCTACGGCAAGGGCACCACCTTCAAGGAAGACCGCCAGTACGAAGGCCCGCTCAACGTGTACGGCTACTCCAAGTTCCTGTTCGACCAGATCCTGCGCCGTCGCATGGCCGAAGGCCTCACCGCGCAAGTGGCCGGCTTCCGCTACTTCAACGTGTACGGCCCGCAAGAGCAGCACAAGGGCCGCATGGCCTCGGTGGCGTTCCACAACTTCAACCAGTACCGCGAAACCGGCAAGGTGAAGCTGTTCGGCGGCCACGACGGCTACGCCGACGGCACCCAGAGCCGCGACTTCGTGTCGGTGGAAGACGTGGTAAAGGTCAACCTGTACTTCCTGGACAACCCGGACAAGAGCGGCATCTTCAACCTCGGTTCCGGTCGCGCCCAGCCGTTCAACGACGTGGCGGTGGCCACCGTCAACGCCTGCCGCCGCCACGAAGGCAAGCCGGCGCTGACGCTGCCTGAACTGGTAGAGCAGGGCATCCTGGAATACATCGACTTCCCGGACGCGCTGAAAGGCAAATACCAGAGCTTCACCCAGGCCGATATCGGCAAGCTGCGCGCCGCCGGCTACAGCGAGCCGATGCTGACGGTAGAGCAGGGCGTCGACCGCTACGTGGACTGGCTGATGAGCCGATGAGCCGCCACGCCGCCTTGCTGGTTCGCGTAGCCGCGCGTTTGCTGCTGCGCGACCCCGACGGGCGGGTACTGCTGTTTTCGTACCGGCCGCCCGCTCTGGGCGGCCGTATTGCTTACTGGTTCACCCCGGGCGGTGGGGTGCAGGACGGCGAAAGCCTGGCCGGGGCCGCCTGCCGCGAATGCCTGGAGGAAACCGGCTACCCGCTGGCCGACCCTGGCGAAGCGCTGGCGCGGCGCCAGTTTGCCATGCGGCTGCCGGACGGCAGCGAGGTCTGGGCCGACGAACATTACTTTCACGTACGGGTTGGCCGCATCGCCTTGCGCCAGGATGGCTGGAGCGCACAGGAGCGTGCCAGCATGGGCGAAGGCCGCTGGTTTGACGCCGCGCAGCTGGCCAGCCCGCCGCAGCCGGTATTTCCCGAGCATTTGCTGGCCATGCTGGCGGCCGCCGACGCGCGCGACGCGGAGGCCGCTGCGCCGGATAACGACACTGTCCTGCCCAAAAAATGCGCATTGCTGTTGCCAGGCAGCGATAGCTGATAACATCCGGCTATTGAAACACTGAGGATCGTAAAGCCATGAAATGCCCGTTCTGCGGCTGCGCCGATACCCAGGTGGTGGATTCCCGTGTCAGCGAGGAAGGCAACAGCATCCGCCGCCGCCGCCGCTGCACCAGCTGTGACAAGCGCTTTACAACCTTTGAAACCGCCGAAGTCCGCATGCCGCAAGTGGTGAAAACCGGCGGCCACCGTACCGAGTTCGACGTGGAAAAGGTGCGTACCAGTTTCCTGCGCGCGCTGCACAAGCGCCCGGTGTCTACCCCGTTGGTAGACGACGCCATCAACCGCATCAGCCAGCGCCTGCTGCAGCTGGGCGAGCGCGAGGTGTCCAGCCGCTACATCGGCGAGATGGTAATGAACGAACTGGCCAAGCTGGACAAGGTGGCTTACGTGCGCTTTGCCTCGGTGTACAAGAGCTTCCAGGATATTTCCGAGTTTACCGACGCCATCGAGCAAATCCAGAATCAGGGTTAAGCCCTGCCTGTCACGGCAGGCCTGGCGCCTGCCGTTTTCTTTTGCCGACCCTGCTCTCTTGCTGGTAGCGCTAGCATCTCGTTGCAGCTGTTTGCGGCTACCAAGCCGGCGGTGGCCGAGCGCGCCGGCTTCCGTTTTGAAGGCGTATTGCGCCAGCACTTGTGGCTGCAGGGCCAAGCGCACGACGCTGCCTGTTACAGCCTGCTGGCTATCGAATGGGCAGCGCGCCAGCCGGCTCAGCCTTGACGCTGGCGGGCGGCCAACCTTAGTCTGTGGTCATGACTTTCCTGCATGGAGCCGCATCATGACTGCCCGTATCCAGTTACGCCCGCTGCAAGTGGACGATGCCGAGACCCTGTTTGCCCTGGTAGACGGCAGCCGCGACACACTGTCGCAATGGCTGCCGTGGGTGGATAACACCCGCAGCGCGGCCGATTCGCTGGCCTTCATCCAGCGCACGCTGGCCGACCGTGCCAGCGGCACGGCGCTGACCTGGCTGATCCTGGCCGACGGCCAGCCCGCCGGCGTGTGTGACCTGCACGCCATCAGCGGCTTGAACCGTCATGCGTCCATCGGTTACTGGCTGGCCGACGCCTACGTTGGCCGCGGCTACCTGCCGCAAGCACTGGGCCAGATGCTGCACACCGCGTTTGCCGAGCTGGGCCTGAACCGCATCGACATCATCAGCGCGGCGGCCAACCTGCGCAGCTGCGCGGTGGCGGAACGCAGCGGCTTCCGCCAGGAGGGCGTGCTGCGCGGCTACCTGCGCATCCGTGAGCGCTTCTGGGACGCCCGCATCTACAGCCTGTTGGCCGCCGACTGGCAGCCGCAAGCCACCGAGGCCGACGCATGAGCCTGGTGCTGAACGGCGACGATCACGCTTTCATGCAGCAGGCGCTGCGCTTGGCCGCTGCCGCCACCCGCCGCGCCGCGCCCAACCCCGGCGTCGGCTGCGTGCTGGTGCGCGATGGCCAGGTGATCGGTGCCGGTGCCACACTGAAAGTGGGCAGCGACCACGCCGAAATCCAGGCCATCAAGGACTGCTACGCCCGTGGCCTGACGCCGGCCGGCGCCACCGCCTACGTGACGCTGGAGCCGTGCAGCCATCACGGCCGCACCCCGCCGTGCGCCGAGCGGCTGATCAAGGAAGGCGTGGCGCGCGTGGTGGCTGCCATGGTGGACCCTTACCACGAGGTAGCGGGGCGCGGCATTGCCCTGCTGAACGCCGCCGGCATACCGGCAGTGGCCGGCTGCCTGCAGGCCGAGGCCGAGCGCGTGCACCGCGGTTTCCTGTCGCGGGTGACGCGGCAGCGGCCGTGGCTGACGCTAAAAGCCGCCGCCACGCTGGACGGCAAGACCGCGCTGCAGAACGGTGTCAGCCAGTGGATTACCGGCCCCGACGCCCGTCGCGACGTGCAGCAGCTGCGTGCGGCCAACTGTGCCATCCTCACCGGCAGCGGTACCGTGCTGGCCGACGACCCGCAGCTTACCGTGCGCGACGTGGCGGTGCCGCGCCCGCCGCTGCGCGTGGTGGTGGATAGCGCGCTGGCGACGCCGCCCACCGCCCGCATCTATGACACTACCGCTGCCCCCACGCTGCTGGTCACCACCATCGCCGACCCGGCGCGGCACGCACCCTATCTGGCGCGTGGTGTGCAGCTGCGCGTGCTGGCTACCCCGCAAGGCCGTGTCGACCTGGCGGCACTGCTGGCCAGCCTGGCCGCCGACGGCGTCAACGAACTGATGGTGGAAGCCGGCGCCGGCCTGAACGGCGCGCTGGTGCAAGCCGGGCTGGTAGACGAGATCGTGCTGTACCTGGCGCCGTACCTGGCCGGCGACGCCGCCCGTGGCCTGTTTGCCTGGCCGGCGTTGCAGTCGCTGGACGACAAGCTGCCGCTGCAGATCACCGATAGCCGCATGGTCGGCCCCGACCTGCGCCTGACCCTGCAACCCCGTTACCTGTAACCCTGGAAAGCCTGCCAACATGCTGTTGACCGACGCCACGCTGTACCGCCTTGCCCACGCCACCATGCTGGCACTGGGTTCTACCGATGACGAAGCCGACGTGGTAGCGCAGCACCTGGTGGCGGCCAACCTGAAGGGCCACCCCAGCCACGGCGTGGGTATGCTGCCGTTTTACGTGGACAGCGTGCAGGCCGGTACGCTGCAACCGAACGAGCCGGCCTGGCTGCTGAATGACAGCGGTGCCATCCTGCAGTTTGACGGCGAGCGCGGCTACGGCCAGCGCGTGGTGCGCGAGGCGGTGGATGCCGCCATCGACCGTGTCGCCGATACCGGCATCGTGCTGCTGACGGTGCGCAACAGCCACCACATGGGCCGCATCGGCAGCTACGGCGAGCAAGTGGCCGCCGCCGGCAAGGTGGGGTTGTTCTTCGTCAACGTCACCGACTTCCCGCAGCCGCTGGTGGCGCCGTTTGGCGGCTCGGCGGCGCGCTTTGGCACCAACCCGCTGTGCGTGGCGTTTCCGGCCGGCGCGTCGGAACCGGCGTTTGTGCTGGATTTCGCCACCAGCATGGTGGCGTACGGCAAGACGCGGGTGGCCTACCTGGCCGGCCAGCATTTCGACGAGCCGGTGATGCTGGACGCCGCCGGCCAACCCACGGCCGACCCGGCTGCCATGCACGAAGCGCCGACCGGTGCGCTGCGCCCGATCGCCGCGCACAAGGGCGGCGGCCTGGTGGCGGCTATCGAGTTGCTGGCCGGTTTGCTGTCTGGCGGCGGTACGCTGCAGCCGGGCAACCCGCGTGCAGGCGGCATCGTCAATAACCTGACCGCCGTCATCATCGACCCGGCTGCGGTGGCCGATACCGACTGGCTGCGACAGGAGTACGATGCGATGGCGGCGTACATCCGCAGCTCGCCGCCGCCGGCCGGGCAGCCGCCGTTGCAACTGGCCGGCGAGCCGGAGCGCCGCCGCGAGGCAGAAGCCCGCAGCAGGGGCATCGAGATGTCCGATAATGAATGGGCGGCCATTGTGGCCGCCGCCCGCCGTGCCGGTGTGGTCAACCCGGAAGCGTTGTAGTAGGAGCAAGCATGGCCCGAGACAAGATGGACGACGCGCTGGACGCGTACCTGAGCCTGCTGCAAAACAAGGGGGCCGCGGCGGCGGTGATCGACTTTCGCCGCCGCGTGCTGGCCAGGCTGAACCAGATCCTGCGCAGCCAGCGCGGTGGCGCGGCGATGTACCGCCCGGCGGTGGACGCGCTGCTGTCGCTGTGCGCGCCGGTAGACCGCGCCGGTGCCATGCTGGCCGCACGCGAGTACTACTATTTCTGGCTGGACGACGTCAAAAGGTTGGCCGCACTGCACGCCCGCGACGGTTTTTCCACCCATCACGTGCGCGTACCGGTGTTGGCCGACCTGCACCAACTGCAACAGCGCATGCAGGACGAAGGCTTTGCCGACTACCCGCCGTCGCTGGACATCTACCTCGGCCAGCTGTACGAGCAGGGCGGCGACGAGGCGCTGCTGGCCGAGCGCGGCGCGTTGATCCGCCCCTTGCTGTACCTGCTGCACGGCCATCCGCATCACCCGGACAGCTTCCGCACCGCCATCGACGCCATGCTGTTGCACCTGGCCGACAGCCAGGCGCGCGACAGCTTTGTCGCTATCGCCCGCGAGTTCTTTTACTACTGGCTGTCGTTTCCCGGTGCCGGGGTACGTGCCGCCACCCCGTCCTGACGGCCAATTGCCGAGCCGGCTGCGGCACGGCATCATCGCGGCCAACGTAGTGTTCCTGCCGGCGCCCTGGCTGCCGGCTTGTCCGACCCCCGCGCTGCTGCGCCCGTTTTTGCCCGCCACCACCCGTCGGGCGCCGGCCGGCAGCGTTTAGCCCGGTACGCCCAACCATGCCCCTGACTGCTTACCCGCAACTGGAAACCGCCTTTACCCGCCTGTACCGTTACCAGCATCTGGCCGCCATCGCCGGCTGGGACCAGGCGGCGATGATGCCTGCCAAAGGCAACGACGCCCGCGCCGCTGCCATGGCCGAGCTGCAAGTGCTGATGCACCACACGCTGACCGACCCAGCGCTGAAGCCGCTGTTCGATGCAGCGGCCGGCGAGACGCTGGACGATGTACAACAAGCCAGCCTGCGCGAGATGCGCCGCGCCTGGCAGCAAGCCAACCTGCTGCCCGCCAGCCTGGTAGAAGCCAAGAGCCTGGCTGGCAGCCGCTGCGAACACGCGTGGCGCAGCCAGCGCAAGGCCAACGACTGGCAAGGCTTTCTGCAGAACTTCCGCGAGGTGGTGAAACTGTCGCGCCAAGAGGCGCAATACCTGTCCGACGCTACCGGCGTATCGCGCTACGACGCGCTGATGGACCTGTACGAGCCGGGCATGAACAGCGCCGAGGTACAGCGTATTTTCGACGACGTGAAAAGCTGGCTGCCGGGCCTGATCCGCGACGTGATGGCCAAACAGGCCGGCGAAAGCACGCTGGCGGCGCAAGGCCCGTTCCCGGTGGCGGCGCAGCGCGCACTGGGCGTGGAAGTGATGGGCCTGCTGGGCTTCGACTTCGACGCCGGCCGCCTGGACGTGTCGGTGCACCCGTTCTGCGGTGGTGTGGCCGAAGACGTGCGCATCACCACCCGCTACCGTGAAGACGACTTCGTGCAGAGCCTGATGGGCATCGTGCACGAAACCGGCCACGCCCGTTACGAGCAGAACCTGCCGCGCCAGCTGGTGCACCTGCCAGTGGGGCAGGCGCGCTCGATGGGCATTCACGAAAGCCAGAGCCTGTCGTTCGAGATGCAGCTGGGCCGCAACCCGGCCTTTCTGCAACTGATTGCCCCGCTGGTGAAAAAACACCTGGGCGAGCAGCCTGCCTTCGATGCGGCCAACCTGGCCCTGTTGTACAGCCGCGTCCGCCCCGGCTATATCCGCGTGGACGCCGACGAGCTGACCTACCCGGCACACGTGATCCTGCGCTTCGAGATCGAGCGTGCGCTGATCGAAGGCGACATCGAAGCCGAAGACATCCCGGCGCTGTGGGACGAGAAGATGATGGCCTACCTGGGCGTCGACACCCGCGGCAACTACCGTGACGGCTGCCTGCAAGACATCCACTGGACCGACGGCAGCTTTGGCTACTTCCCCAGCTACACGCTGGGTGCCATGTACGCCGCGCAGTACTTTGCCGTCATCCGCCAGCACTACCCCGACCTGGACAGCCGCATTGCCGCTGGCGACCTGGCACCGGTATTCGACTGGCTGCAGGCCAATATCTGGCAGCAGGCTAGCCTGTGGTCCACGCCGGATCTGGTACAGCGCGCCACCGGCAGCAGCCTTGACCCGGCGCACTTCCGCGCCCACTTGCAGGCGCGTTACCTGGCCTGATGCTGCACTGCACACGCCTAGCCCGGACTGTTGCCCGTCATGCGGCACACAGCCGGGCTTTTTTACATGTCAGGCTTATAAAGCTAGTTAGCTCATTGGCGTAATTTATATCGAATTTAAACGACTGAGCGCAGCGCTATTTCATCACTTCATAAATCGCAGTATAAATCTGATGAGAATCGTGGCAGGCGCCATCGCGCGGTTCGCACTATTACATACTGGCGCAGGCCGCCGCTGACAGGCAGGGGTGGCAGAGGGGAAAGCATGTCGACGGGTCAGCACGCATTGGCACCTCACGACATAGAGCAGGTGCTGTTTCATAGTCTGGATGTCATACCCATCCCGGCCCTGGTGTCTTCGTCGGACGCCTCGTCGGAGGGACGTCGCAACCATCTGTTTATCAACAAGGCCTTTTTGCGGCAGATCGGCTACACCACCGAGGAAATGCCGGACATGCTCAGCTGGTTCCAGCTGGCTTATCCGGACCCTATTTACCGGCAGCAGATCGTGCGCGAATGGCAGCACGCGGTAGAGCTCAGCCTGGCACGCGGCGAAAACGTAGCCGAGATGAGCGCCTTGGTGCGTTGCAAGAATGGCGAGCGGCGCTGGTTCATCGTGGCGGCCCAGATCAAGGCCGACATCCTGCCGGCCTGGCATATCGTCACCTTTCGTGACGTACACGACCTGCACTGCATGGTGGAAGAAAACCGCCGCTTGTCGATTACCGACCCGCTCACCCAGCTGGCCAACCGGCGAGAAGCGCAGATGCAGCTGGAGATGGCGCGTAACGCCTTCCTGCAGCATGACCGTGTTTTCAGCCTGTTATTGTGCGATATCGATCACTTCAAGTTGCTGAACGACCGTTTTGGCCACGATTGCGGCGACGAGGCGTTGTGCCTGCTGGCTGCCACCTTGCAGGCCTGTGCGCGGCAAGGCGACTGCGTCGCGCGCTGGGGGGGCGAGGAGTTCATGCTGCTGCTGCCCGCTACCAACCTGGCAGGTGCCATGGCGCTGGGGCAGCGCATTCGCCAGCAAGTAGCCAGCATTGTCCTGCCGTGGGAAGGTGCGCCACGACTCAGTGTCAGTATGGGTTGCGCCACCATGGTGCCGGAGCTGACGCTGGACAGTCTGATCCGCCAGGCCGACCAGGCGCTGTACCGCGCCAAATCTGCCGGTCGCGACTGTGTGGTAGGCGGTGTCGTGGAACCGTGAGTCGTTTCCCTGAAAGACACGCCCGACCCCGGCCCGCTTGTCTGACAAGCGGGCCGTCTGTGCAAGCAAAGCCTCAGTCTGCCCGCTTCAGCAGCAACAAACCCAATACACCGCACACCAACTCCAGTAGCAGATAAACCACCAGCACCTTGTCGGGCATGCCATCGATCAGCAGGCTGCCTACCCGGCCGATGGCCAGCCCGAACATGAACACCACCAGGCTTTGCAAGGCAGCCTGGCGCAGGGGCTGGCGCAGCGCGCCGGCTACCCAGAACAGCGCCAGTGTGAGATACAGGCCCATGATGGCGCGAAAGATGTGGAAGCCATTGACGCTGTCTACCTGCAGGCCAAACAGCTGACCCAGGCTTTGTTGCGGCATCAGACCGTAAGAGAGCGCGATCGGCACCAGGCCGATGGCGGTACCGATCAGGAAAAGCTGACGCAGATTCATCCGTTAACCCCTTTCTGTTTATTGTGTGCGGCGGTGTGGCTGCTCGCCGCAGCGCAGCCATGTGCCGCGCTGCCAGCCAGTATCGGCAGCGCATCAGAACAGGGTCAATGCAGGTATTTATCGTGATGGCTCTTGGGCTGGTTTGCCGTGTGGCGGGCTGTCCACAGCCCCCACCTTCACCCTGCGCGGCAGCGTGCGGCCAACTCGCCCACGGTACGCAGCGCGTTGATAAAGCGCTCGTCCAGCGGCTGGCAGCAGGAGAGGCGCAGCGCGTTGCGATAGCGGCCGCTGGGCGAGTACAGCGGGCCGGGCGAGATACTGATGCGCTCGTGGATGGCCAGGTCGAACAGTTTTACCGTGTCGTAGCCGTCTGGCAGCTCTACCCACACCAGAAAGCCGCCGCTGGGGTGGGTGGCGCGGGTGCCGGGCGGAAAGTGGGCGGCAATCAGCGCCCGCACCTTGTCGATGTGCAGCGTGTAGCGGCGCTTCAGCGAGCGCAGGTGGTGGTCGTAGCCGCCCGATTCCAGAAACGCGCCCAGCGTTTCGCACAGCACCAGCGGTTCGGCGATCGAGCTGGCGAACTTCAGCTTCTTGATGTCGGCGCCAAAGCGGCCGCCTTCCAGCCAGCCGACACGGAAATCCGGCGCCAGCGTTTTGGTGTAGCTGGCGCAGACGATCACCCAGCCGTCCTGGTCGTAGGCTTTCACCGCCGGTTGCAGCGCGTCGCCGAATTGCAGTTCGGCGTACAGCGCGTCTTCGATCAGCGGCACCTGGTAGCGGTTCACCAGTGCGGCCAACCTTTTCTTGTTGTCGGTGGACATGCTGCAGCCCAGCGGGTTGTGCACATTGGGCATGGCGACCACCGCCTGCACCCGCTTTTCGCTCAGCAGCAGCTCCAGGGCGTCCAGCGACAGACCGTGCTGCGGGTCGGTGGGAATCTCGACTGCCTTCAGCCCCAGGCTGGCAAACAGCGGCAGCAGGTTGAAATAGGTGGGCGACTCGATGCCCACGGTGTCGCCGTGGCGGCACACGGCGCGCAAGGCCAGTTGCAATGCCTCCATCGCACCGTGGGTCAGGATGATGTTGTCGGCCTGCAGCGCCATGCCTAGTTCCAGGCCACGGCGAGCAATCTGGGTACGCAGCCGTTCCGAACCTGGCGGCAGCGCGTAATTGCTGACCAGCCCGGGGCTTTTGCGCAGCACCTGGCCCATCAGCCGTGCCAGCTTGCCGGCCGGGTAGAAATCGCCGCCGCGCGGGCAGGCCAGCGCCATGTCGATATAACCGGGTGTCTGCTGCGCCTGCAGCGCGGCGCCGATCAGGTCCAGCACTGCGCCATCGGTACCTTGCGCCGGCCCCGCTTCGCGCAGCGCACCACGTGCCGGCGAAGCCAGCCGTGCCTTGACGTAATAGCCGGACTGCGGCCGCGCCTCCACCAGGCCGCGGTCTTCCAGCACGCGGTAAGCGGCCACCACGGTATTGAGCGATAACTGGCGGCTGTGCGCCGTTTTGCGCACCGATGGCAGGCGCGAGCCGGGGGGCAGGGTGCCGCGATTGATGGCGCTGGACAGATCGTCGGCCAGTTGCTGATACAGGGTGGCGTTTTCCATGGCGGGCTCGGCTGGGACAGTAGGCGGTAAAAACAAAGGTGACAGTGGTATCACAAGTGAAACTGTCACCATGACAATAATAAATTCTTGCGCCTGTCACCGGCAAGCGGCCTTGTCTACGATGGTGGCTCACCTACCCCAAGGAGCTGTGCCATGCTGAGCTTGCCGCTTGTGAGCTACGTTTCGCTGATGTCGGTTACCCCCGGCCCCAACAACCTGATGTTGGCCGCATCCGGCGTCAATTTCGGTTTTCGCCGCAGCCTGCCGCACCTGTTCGGTATCAGCATCGGCCACGGTATCCAGGTGCTGATCGTGGCGCTGCTGCTGGGCTGGGTGATGGCGCTGCTGAACGACTGGCGCCTGCTGCTCAGCCTGGCTGGCTGTGGCTACCTGTTCTGGCTATCGTGGCAGGTGTGGCTGGCCGGGGCGCCCCAGGCGCGTGACGCGGTGACGCCGATGAGCTTTATCGGCGCCGCAGCGTTCCAGTGGGTGAACCCCAAGGCCTGGGTGATGGTGGTGAACACCAGCCTGCTGTTCTTGCCGGCTGGCGCAAGTTGGCCGCAGGCGTTGTGGCTGGCGCTGCTGTGCGCGGCCATCAACTTCCCCTGCATCTGTTTGTGGGCGGCACTGGGCGACGGCCTGCGCCGCTACCTCAGCCAAGACGGTGCCCGCCGCGTGTTCAATGGCATCATGGCGCTCGCGATGGCGGCGACGGCGGCCTGGCTGCTGCTGGATGAACTGACACTGAGCGGAGTACTGTAAATGACGACAAGACTATTGGGTTTGCTGGGCGGCATGAGCTGGGAATCCACCGCCCACTACTATGCCTACCTTAACCGGGGCGTGCGCCAGGCGCGTGGCGGCCTGCACTCGGCGCCGCTGCTGCTGCACAGTGTCGATTTTGCCGCCATTGCCGACATGCAGCAGCGCGGTGACTGGGCGGCTGCGGCCAAGGTGCTGGGCCAGGCCGGGCAGGGCCTGGCGGCGGCCGGCGCCGGCGCCTTGCTGCTGTGTACCAACACCATGCACAAGGTGGCCGCCCCGGTGGCCGAGATGGTGGGCATCCCTTTGCTGCATATTGCCGACCCCACCATCGCCGCGCTGCAAGGTGCCGGCGTCAGCCGTGTCGGGCTGCTGGGTACCCGCTTCACCATGGAAGACGACTTCTATACCTCGCGGCTGCTGGCAGCCGGTTTGACGGTCTGCGTGCCGTCTGCCGCAGACCGTGCCGAGGTGCACCGCATCATTTTTGACGAGCTATGCCTGGGGCAGCTGCAGGCGGGGTCGCGCCAGCGCCTGCTAGGCATGATCGACACCTTGCGTGCTGACGGTGCCCAGGCGGTGATTCTGGGTTGTACCGAGCTGGCGATGCTGGTGGGCCCGGCCGACACCGACATGCCCTTGTTCGATACCACCGCCTTACATGCCGAGGCGGCAGTGATGTGGTTGCTGTCGTAATTCTGTCGTAGTGTTTTTATAAAAAATACGCATAATGACTTTATCTGACTTATCGAGTCATGTATTGCGAGAGCAGTATGAACAAGCGTATTGCGAGTAGCAGTCTGCTGGCATGGTTGTGCCTGGCAGCCCCTGTTGCGGCCAACCCGGTGGTGAGTGTGTGCGCCGAGCCATGGGCACCTTTTATTGAAAGTGACGACAAGCAGCCGGCCCGCGGTATTGCCGCCGACCTCATCAGCCGGGTAGCTGCGGCCCATCACCTGCGGGTCAAATATATCTTCAAATCTGCCGGTGCCTGCCTGCGTCTGGCCCGTCAAGGCCAGGTCGATATGCTGGCCTTTGCCGATGCTGCCGACAGCCCGCCCGGCTGGGTGCAAACGCGCCAACCGCTGGTGTACTGGCTGCTCAGTGCCTGGGTACCTGCTACCAGTCACCATCATACTTTTGCTGTTCTGGATGCCTTTAGCGGCCAGCGAGTAGGTTGGGTCGGCGCCTATGCCTATCCGGTGGCGTTGAAGCAGAAGCAGGACTGGCAACGGGTTGACGTTATCGACACCGAGCGTGGCATGCGCATGCTACTAGGGGGGAGGGTGGATGTGGTATTCGACGACAGCATGGCGTCTGCCACGCTGCCTGCAGCGCTGCGCGACAGGGTACGCCAGCTCAAACCGTTGGTAGGTAGCACCAGCCAGCCGATTAGCCTGCGCCCTGGCCTGCAGGCGCTGCGCGATGGTATTGATGCCGAAGCCGCCGCCCTGCGCAAGAGTGGCCAGCTGGATGATTTCTATCAGAACTACTTTGGCAGCAGTCTGCAGCAAGTACTGAACTCCTTGCATTAGCGCTGGGTACTGTATCAGCGCAGCTGACGGCAAGCCGAGCTGCCCTGCCCGCTGCCTTGCGGCAAGCGGGCGAGGCCTGCCGGTTATACTTGTAGCTGCTGACTTCGCGGTCCAGCAGTACCGCCAGCTCGTTCAGATGGCGCGCCTGCTCGGTGACGCTATGCGCCGCACTGGCGTTTTCTTCCGACATCTGCGCCACGGTTTCTACCTGCTGCGCAATGCTGTTGGCCGCCGCACCCTGTTCGCGGATGGCGCTGGCAATTTCACCCACCACGCGTTTGCTGTCGTCGGCAGCCACCGCGATTTCCTGCATGGTCTGTCGCGCACGCTCGGTTTCTTGCACCCCGCTTTCCATGCTGCCCACTGCGCGGCTAACCCCCGCCGTCGCGTCGTCCGACTTGCCCTGCATGGTATTGATCATTTGTGCGATTTCGGTGGTGGAGCTGGCAGTGCGCTCGGCCAGCTTGCGCACCTCGTCGGCCACCACGGCAAAGCCACGGCCCATCTCGCCGGCGCGGGCGGCTTCGATGGCGGCGTTCAGCGCCAGCAGGTTGGTCTGGTCGGCCACGTCGCGGATGACGTTGATCACCGAATGGATGGCGTTGGTCTGCTGGTTCAGCGCGCCCATATGGTTGGACACGTCGCGCACCGAGTCGGCCATGCCGAGGATGGTGCTGCTGCTGTTTTCGATTACCTGCTCGCCGTGGCGCGCCTTGTGGCCGGTGTCTTGCGCCAGCGTGTTGGCCTCCTGGGTACGGTCGGCCACGTGATTGATGCTGACGGTAATTTGCTCCAGCGCGGCTGCCATTGACGATGCCGACTGGCTTTGCGCCGACGACCCGGCAGAGACCTGGCCGGCGGCGGCGGCCAGGCTGGCCGCCGTGGTGCTGACCTGTGCCGACGAGTCGGCCACCCGTTGCAGGCTGTCGTGCAGGCGCGTGGTCAACTGGTTGAAGTGTTGCAACAGGCCGCCGATTTCGTCTTCACGGCGAATGCTGCAGCGGCGCGACAGGTCCAGGTGCTCGGTCATGTCGGCAATGTCGGCAGCAGCCGTATTGATGCTGCCCACCACTTGCAGGTAAGTGCGCCACGCAATCAGGCCCAGCGTCAGCAAGGCCAGTACGGCGGTGACGGCCAGCCATAGCAGGGCGCTGTGTTCGGCGTCCTTCAGTTGTTGGTGGGCGTCGCGCCCTTCCTGCTGGTTGTGCTGGATCAGCTTCAGTGCCTGGTCGCGTACTTGCAGGAACTCGTCGCGCAGATTGTTCAGCCGGGTCATGGCAGCGGCGGCGTCGCCGCCCTGAAAGGTGCGGATGATCTCGTCGAAGTGCTGGTTGCTGCGCTCGGCACCCTGGCGGAAGTCATTCAGCAGCTTGCGCTCCTCATCATCGCGCACCAGCGTTTCGTAGCGTTGCAGGCTGTCGTACAGCTCTTTGCGGTAGCGCTGGAACGACTGCATGACCGCGCCTTGTTTGTCTGGCGTCTGCCCCATCATGCTGAACAGCGCTGCCCGCTGCTGTACGAAGTTCAGGCTGGCGTTGCCCAGTAGTTCGACGCTGGGTACCGTTTTTTCGGCGATGTAGGCCGATGCATCCCGGATGCGGTTGAGCTGGACGAAGGCGATGAGCAGGATGACGCTGAAAGCAGCGACGGCAACGGCGGTCTGCATTTGCAGACGGGTGGCAATTTTCATGAAACACCTCGGACCGATTGATGAAAAGGTACTTACAGGTGCTGTGTTGTGCGAGTGCTACCCGCCTTTAGGCGTCTGCGGGCGTATTATTTTCTTTGTGCCGATTTATAGAAATGGCATTGATCTTTCAATGCTATGACAATTGGTCGTACAAATGAGAACCAGTTATTGCCGATTTGGCGAACATGCTGTTCTGCTGCGCTGCACAATTGCAACCGTGCCAGACAGCAAAACGCCCCGGGGTGTCCGGGGCGTGTCGGCGAAGTAGTTGGCCGCCTTATTGCAGTTCGCGCAGTAATTCCTTCACCCGCACGATGCGCATGGCTACTTCCGGTATTGGGCTTTCCACCCGCAGCTTGTCCTGGCCCGCCAGCTTGTAGTTCCGCTTGCTCTGGATCAGCTGGATGATCTTCATCGGGTCAATCGGCGGGTTGGGGACGAAGGTAAGCTGGATGGCCACCTCGCTGGCGTCCAGCTTCTGGATGCCCATCTCGCGTGCGGCCAACCTCAGCCGATGGCTTTCGATCAGCGTCTTCACGGTTTGCGGCGGCAGGCCGAAGCGGTCGATCAGTTCTTCGTGGATGGTGTCGATCTCGTCTTCGCTATCGCAGGTGGCCAGCCGCTTGTAGATCACCAGCCGCTCGTGCACGCCGGGGCAGTACTCGTCCGGCAGCAGCGCCGGGCTGTGCAGGTTGATTTCGGTGGTAACACCCAGCGGCGCGTCCAGGTCCGGCTCGCGGCCCTTTTTGAGGTCGCGTACCGCTTGCTTCAGCATTTCGGTAAACAGGCTGAAGCCGACTTCCTGCATCTCGCCGGATTGCCCCTCGCCCAGCACTTCGCCGGCGCCACGGATTTCCAGGTCGTGCATGGCCAGGTAGAAGCCGGCGCCCAGCTCTTCGGAGGCCTGGATCGCCTCCAGCCGCTTCTGCGCGTCGCGGGTCATGCCTTCGCCGGTCAGCAGGTAGGCGTAGGCCTGGTGGTGGCTGCGGCCAACCCGGCCGCGCAGCTGGTGCAGCTGGGCCAGGCCGAACTTGTCGGCACGGTTGATCAGGATGGTGTTGGCGTTGGGGATGTCGATGCCGGTTTCGATGATGGTGGAGCACAGCAGCACGTTGAAGCGCACTTGCAGGAAGTCGCGCATTACCTGTTCCAGCTCGCGCTCGCGCAACTGGCCGTGCGCCACGCCGATGCGCGCCTCCGGCACCAGCTCGGCCAGCTTTTCGCGCATGTTCTCGATGGTGTCCACCTCGTTGTGCAGGAAGAACACCTGGCCGCCGCGCTTGAACTCGCGCAGCATGGCTTCGCGGATGACGCCGTTGCTGATCGGGCTGACAAAGGTTTTTACTGCCAGCCGGCGCGACGGCGCAGTGGTGATGGCGGAGAACTCGCGCAGGCCTTCCAGCGCCATCGACAGCGTGCGCGGAATCGGCGTGGCGGTCAGCGTCAGCACGTCCACGTTGGCGCGCAGCCGCTTCAGCTGTTCTTTCTGGCGCACGCCAAAGCGGTGTTCTTCGTCGATGATCACCAGCCCCAGGTTCTTGAAGCTGACATCCGGCTGCACCAGTTTGTGGGTGCCGATCACGATGTCGATGCTGCCGGCGGCCAAGCCTTCCATCGCCTGCTTCACTTCCTTGGCGCTCTTGAAGCGCGACAGCTCGGCAATGCGCACCGGCCAGTCGGCAAAGCGGTCGCTGAAGTTCTGGAAGTGCTGTTCGGCCAGCAGTGTGGTGGGCACCAGCACCGCCACCTGCTTGCCGCCCATCACCGCCACAAAGGCGGCGCGCAGCGCGACTTCGGTTTTGCCAAAGCCGACGTCGCCGCACACCAGGCGGTCCATCGGGCGGCCGCTGGTCATGTCGTGGATTACCGCCTCGATAGCGCTGGCCTGGTCCGGGGTTTCCTCGAAGCCGAAGCCGGCGGCAAAGGCGTCGTAATCGTGGTGGTTCAGCGTGAAGCTGTGGCCTTCGCGCGCGGCGCGCTGCGCGTACAGGTTCAGCAGCTCGGCGGCGGTGTCGCGGGCTTTTTCGGCGGCCTTTTTCTTGGCCTTGTCCCAGGCCGGGCTGCCCAACCGGTGCAGCTGTACGTTGTCGCTGGCGTGGCCGGCGTAGCGGCTGATCAGTTGCAGCTGCGCTACCGGCACGTACAGCGTGGCGCCTTCGGCGTACTCCAGCTGCATCATTTCGGTTTCGCCTTCGCCCAGGTCGATCGACACCAAACCCATGTAGCGGCCGATGCCGTGCGCTTCGTGTACCACCGGGTCGCCCACTTTTACCTCGGCCAGGTCGCGCAGCATGGCGTCGCTGTTGGCCGCACTCTTGCGCCGTTTGCCGTGGCTGCGGGCGATGTGCTGGTACAGCTCGGCTTCGGTAACGATGGCGATCTGCTGCTGGTGCAGCTCGAAACCGTTGAACAGCGGCGCGTGGATCAGGCCCAGCGCCATCTTGCCGTGGGCAAAGCTGTGCCAGTCGTCTACCGCCTTGGCCTTGATGCCGTGTTCCTGCAAGAAGTGGAACAGTGTCTCGCGCCGGCCCAGGCTTTCAGCGGCAATCAGCACCCGGCCGCTGTAGCGGCGGGTGAAGTCGTCCAGTTTGGTGAGCGGGTTGTCGGCGCGGCGGTCTACCGCCAGGTCGGGCAGCGGCAGGTAGTCGGCGTTGCCATCGCCGTGCAGCTCCAGCCGCGAGTAGGGCTTGAGCGCGCCCATCAGCTCGTCCGGGCGCAGGAACAGCTCTACCGGTGGCAGTACTGGCCGTTCGGGGTTGCCGCCGGCCATCTGGTAGCGGCTGTGTGCGTCGCGCCAGAATTCTTCCGCCGCCGCCATCACGCCACCGTGCACGATCAGGCGGGCGTTGTCGCCCAGGTAGTCGAACAGGGTAGCGGTGCTGTCGAAGAACAACGGCAGGTAGTACTCGATACCGGCCGGCCACAGATTATTGGAGACGTCTTTGTAGATGCGGCTCTTGGACGGGTCGCCTTCCATCTTTTCGCGATAGTGCTGGCGGAAAGCGGTGACGCCGTCTTCGTCGGTGGGGTATTCGCGTGCCGGCAGCAGGCGAATCTCCGGTACCGGGTACAGCGTGCGCTGGGTGTCGGGGTCGAAGGTTTTCAGGCTGTCGATTTCGTCATCGAACAGGTCGATGCGGTACGGCAGCGCGCTGCCCATCGGAAACAGGTCTACCAGGCCGCCGCGCAGCGAGAACTCGCCTGGCGCCACCACTTGCGACACGTGCTGGTAGCCGGCCGTGACCATGTCGGCGCGCAGGCGGTCCACGTCCAGCCGTTGCTTCTGTTTCAGCCAGAAGGTGCGGCCCAGCAGGAAGCTTACCGGAGACAGCCGCGTCAGCGCGGTGGTGATGGGGGCAATGACCACGTCGCACTCGCCATTGCGGATTTGCCACAGCGTGGCCAGCCGTTCCGATACCAGGTCGCCGTGCGGCGAGAAGTGGTCGTAGGGCAGCGTTTCCCAGTCCGGCAGCAGCGCGATGCGCCAGTCCGGACGGAAGAACGGCAGCTCGGCCTTCAGCCGTTGCGCGTCCTGCGCGCTGGCGGTCAGGATCAGCAGTGGTTGGCAGCTCTCCGGCAGGTCGGCGATCAGCGCGCTGTCGGCACTGCCTGCCGGGCGGGGCAGCGGGGTCTTCTGGCCGGGTACCGGCCATGCTCGCGGTGTGATGGTCATATCGCTACACATTCTCGGGGAGGCGGGTATTATAGAGCCACACCGGCACAACAGCTGCGCCAGACAGCGAAATCCTGATAACGACAGCCGGTGCCCACCCGTGAGTTCTCCATGACTAAGAAAGAACACTGCCGTCCCTGCGGGGGGAAGGCCGGGTCGGCATGACACAGACAACAGGTAGGGGAGTGGTGGATAAAAACACGCTGGGCGCGCTGGTCGCGCTGGTTTTTTTTGCTGCGGGCATGCTGTTCTGGCCGCTAAGGTGGCAGGACGGGCTGCCACTGGCTGCCTTTGCTGCGCACGGTGTACTGGCCTGGCGTTTTGCCATGGGGCGCTTGAGTGTGGTCTGGTGGTGGAGCGTGCCGGTACTGCTGGTGTCCATGCTCACCATGCCGCTGCCGGAAGCTGTCCTGTGGAGCCTGTCGTTCGCTATCATGGTGCTGGGTCTGTGGTTTACCGTGCCGGCATCCGACTTCCGCCTTGATACCCTGCCGGCCATGCTGTGGCTACAACTGCGTACGCTGCTGCCGGCCGTTTTGCTTGTCGTGCCCTTGGTCATTACACAGCCCGCGGTATCGTGGCCTTGGCTAGTGCAAGCAGTCCTGCAAGCCTGGCTGATGCTGGCTGTATTACTGCCACTTGCTTACGTGGCTTTTCCTACCTCCTTGATGCGCCGCGATACCTTGCTTGCCATGCTGGGCAGTGCACTGGTCGTGGCTGTGCTATGGGCGCTGGGGCACGAGGAGTGCCAGACTTCCTGCCTGCTGGCCTTGCTACCCTTGCTGTTCATGGCTGCTTTGCGGGGCGGCATGAGTGGCGTGGCAGGCGTAGGCGTGTTGCAGCTGATGTTGCTGTCGCTACCCGGCGTATGGGGCCAGCCACCGTGGTCTGTCATCCATGGTTTGCCCGCTACATCGGGGCTGGTGTTGTTTGCGTTACTGGCCTGCATGGTGGCGGTGTTTGGTGATGGCTATCGCCGCCGCGAGCGTCTGTTGCAGGACGTGCAGGCGCGCTTCGAGTCTTTGTTGAACCAGAGCACCAGCCTGATGACGCTGAAAGACCTGGATGGTCGTTATCTGGTGGTCAACCTCAACTTCGCCCGCCTGTTCGGCCACTCGCCGCTGTATTTCAAGGGCCGCAGTGCCCGCGACGTCTATGCCGCCGATGAGGCAAAAGCCATCACCGAGCACGATCAGCAGGTGCTGCGCAGCCTGGAGCCGCGTCAGTTTGAGGAAATCATTACGGTTGGCGATACCTGCCTGCGCATGCTGTCCAGCGTGTTTCCGCTGTTTGATAGCGAGGGTCTGCCATCCGGTGTGGGTAGCATTTCGGTAGACATTACCCAACGTGCAGCCGAGGAGTGCCAGCGCCGCGAGGCTGCCGAGAAATACCGCGCCGTAGTGGAGCAGTCGCTGGTAGGCATTTACATCACGCAAGAAGAAGAGCTGGTGTACGTCAACCCCAAGCTGGCAGACCTGGTGCAGTATGAGGCGGAAGAACTGGTTGGCCGCAATATTGTGTCAGTGCTGCCTGCGGGCGAGGGCGAGCGTATTCGTAGCCAGATCCGTCGCCGTATTGCCGACCATATCCAGAACATGCACTACACCACGCGGCTAGTACGCAAGGATGGCGAGATCGTGGATGTAGAAATCCACAGCCGGCTGTTCGATTACCAGGGCCGCAAGGCGCTGATCGGCGTGGTGATGGACATCTCCGACCGCGTGGCGGCCAACGCCGAGCTGCGTCTGGCTGCAACCGTGTTCGACAACGCCACCGAGGGCATTCTGGTTACCGACGCCGAAGGGCGCATCGTGATGGTGAACCAGGCTTTTACCCGTATCACCGGTTTTGCTGCCGACGAAGCCATCGGTCGCGTATCGCGCATGCTGCGCACCGCCAACCGCGAACGCAACCGGGCATTGGTCGAGGCGCTGGCCCGCGACGGCCACTGGAAAGGCGAGATGTTCGACCGCCACAAGAACGGCGACCCTTACGTGGCCGAGCTGTCCATCAGCGCGGTTCGCAGCACTCACGGCGTGCTAAGCCACTATGTGGGCGTGTTTTCCGACATTACCGGCCGCAAGCAGGCGGAAGACCGGCTGCAGTTCCTGGCCAGCCACGACCCGCTGACACGGCTGCCCAACCGCAGCGCGCTGATCGAAGCCATCGACAACACCATTATCGAATCCAGCCACGAGGTGCCGCAGCTGGCGGTGATGTTCATCGATCTGGACCGCTTCAAGCTGATCAATGACTCGTTCGGTCACCAGGCTGGCGACGAGGTGCTGCATGAAATCGCGGCGCGGCTGACGCAGTCGGCGCAGCGTTTTGGCCTGGTGGCGCGGCTGGGGGGCGACGAATTCACCCTGCTGGTGCGCGACTTTGATAGCCACGAAACCCTGGGCCGCATGGCCAAGGAAGTGCTGGCGGCGCTGGCGCGCCCGATGCGCGTGGAGCAGCACGAGGTGTTTGTCAGCGGCAGTATCGGTATCAGCGTGTACCCCAACGACGGCATCGACGCTAATACCCTGCTGAAAAATGCCGACGCGGCGATGTACCGCGCCAAGGAGGCGGGCAAGAACACGTACCAGTTCTTCGACGCCGAGATGAACATCCAGACTTTCGAGCGCCTGCTGATGGAAAGCGGCCTGCGCCAGGCGCTGGAGCGCGGCGAGTTCGAGCTGCACTACCAGCCACAGGTGTCGTGCGACGGCGTGACGCTGGAGGGGGTGGAGGCGCTGATCCGCTGGCGTCACCCGCAGCTGGGGCTGATCGCGCCGGTGCGCTTTATTCCGCTGGCCGAGGAAACCGGCCTCATCAAGCCTATAGGCGCTTGGGTGCTGCGTGAGGCCTGCTACCAGATGGTGGCTTGGGACCAAGCCGGCTTGGCGGTACCGCGGCTGGCAGTGAACCTGTCGGCACGGCAGTTCGAGCAGCAAACGCTGCTGACCGAGGTCAACGATGTGCTGGCGGCTACCGGGCTGCAGCCGGCACGGCTGGAACTGGAAATCACCGAGTCCATGCTGATGCAGAACCCGCAGGAAGCCGTTTTGCTACTGGGCGAGCTGAAGGCGCTGGGGGTGAAACTGTCTATCGACGACTTCGGCACCGGTTACTCGTCGTTGTCCACGCTCAAGCGCTTCCCGCTGGATTACCTGAAGGTGGACCGCTCCTTCATCGAGGGCCTGCCCGCCGACGAAGACAGCGCCGCCATTACCGAAGCCATCATCGCCATGGCGCGCAAGCTGCACTTCACCGTGATCGCCGAAGGGGTGGAAACGGCGGCACAGGGCGCCTTCCTGCGCCACGCCGGCTGCGCCATTCTGCAGGGGTATTTTTTCAGCAGGCCGTTGCCGGCCGACCAGCTGGCGCAATGGTTGGCCGCACGCCAGCAGCCGGTGCCGCTGCTGGCCGAGGGCGACGACGAACTGTAAGCAGCCAGGCCGCCTGGCCGGCAGCGGCGGGCAAGGGCGGCCGTTTAGCGCTACAATGCGCGGTTCTATCGATTTGGTGATGCCTCATGAGCAACAAGAAACTCATTCACGGTTTTCATGCCGTCAATGCCCGCCTGTGGCAAAACCCGAAATCCGTGCTGGAAATCTTCCTGGCCGGCGGCCGTCAGGACGCCCGCGCCCAGGCAGTGCTGGACAAGGCCGCCAGCGAAAGCGTCAAGGCCCACATCGTGGACAAGGTGCGGCTGGACAGCCTCACCGGCAACGCCCGCCACCAGGGCGTGGTGGCGATGATCGACGCCAACCAGAACTTCGTTACCCTCGACGATGTGCTGGAAAACCTGGCCGAGCCGCCGCTGCTGCTGATCCTGGACGGCGTGACCGACCCGCACAACCTGGGTGCCTGCCTGCGCGTGGCCGACGCCATGGGCGCGCACGCCGTCATCGCCCCGAAAGACCGTTCCGCCACGCTGAACGCCACCGTGTCAAAAGTGGCCTGCGGCGCTGCCGAAGTGGTGCCGTATATCACGGTGACCAACCTGGCGCGCACCCTGCGCGACCTCAAGGACGCCGGCGTCTGGATTGCCGGCACCACCATGGAAGCCGATACCGACCTGTACCACTTCGACGCCAGCGGCCCGCTGGCCTGGGTGATGGGGGCCGAAGGCGAGGGCATGCGCCGCCTGACCCGCGAGCACTGCGATGTGCTGGTGTCGATTCCGATGTTCGGTACCGTGGAAAGCCTGAACGTCTCGGTCTCGTCCGGCATGGTGTTGAGTGAAAGCCGCCGCCAGCGTGTACTGAAGCAAGGCTGATCTGCCTGCTTGCCGGTTTGGGGCCTGTCCGCTGTTGCGGGCAGGCCTTTTTACATGCGGCCGACTTTTATTGCCATGGCCTTGGAACCGGGTGTTTCCGACCTTGTCTGTATACCCTTGTGGGGTATATAGTCACCAGTAACTGATACAAGGAGTTGTCATGCAGCGTCGTCACTTCCTGAAAACCGCCGGCCTGTTGGCCGCCACCTTGCCCGCGCTGCGACCGGCGCTGGCACAAAGCAGCATGGATCACGCCGCCATGGGGCACGACATGGCCCACGGTAGCGACGGCGCCATGCCGGCCGCCGCCGATGCCAGCCTGAAACTGCCCAGCGGCGAACGCCTGCCGGCCTTGCAGCCGCTGGTGAACGAAAGCAGCGACGCCGGCCGCTTTGTCGGCAGCCTGCGTGCAGCGCCGGTACAGGTGGCGTTGTGGGGTGACGGCGCCAAAACCACGTTCTGGGCTTACAACGACAGCGTGCCCGGCCCGTTGATCGAGCTGTGGGAAGGCGACGAAGTGGACATCGGGTTCGAGAACGCGCTGACGCAGCCGTCCACCATCCACTGGCACGGCATGCCGGTGCCGCCAGCGGAAGACGGCAACCCGCAAGACCCGGTCGCTCCCGGCCAGCGCCGCCGCTACCGTTACACCTTGCCCGCCGGTTGCGCCGGTACTTACTGGTACCACCCGCACCCGCACGGCCATACTGCCGAGCAGGCGTTCCGCGGCCTGGCCGGCCCGCTGATCATCCGTAGCAAGCAGGACCCGCTGCGCCACCTGCCGGAGCGTCACCTGCTGCTGTCCGATCTCAAGCTGGACGCGCAGCGCCAGATTCCGGCCAGCGACATGGCCGACCTGCACGATGGCCGCGAAGGCCAGTTCGTGCTGATCAACGGCGCCTGGCAGCCGCTGATCACGCTGGCCGAAGGCGAGCGCCAGCGCTGGCGCATCTGGAACGCCACCAGCAGCCGCATCATCAAGCTGGCGCTGCCGGCGCACGAGGTGCAGCTGGTGGGCACCGACGGCGGCCTGATCGGCGCGCCGCAGCTGGTAGACAGCGTGCTGCTGTCGCCGGGCGAGCGCTGCGAGCTGGTGGTAACCGGGCGCTTCAAGCCGGGTCAGCCAGCTGGCCTGATCAGCCAGCCGTACGAACGCGGCAAGCGCATGCACCCGGAGCAGGAAAAAGACGAAACCCTGGCCGGTATCGTCGCCTATGGCATGCGGCCAACTCTGGCGCTGCCCGCCACGCTGCGGCCGATTGCGCCGCTGGGCGCGCCGGGCTTCCGGCGCAAGATCGTGCTGTCGGAAAACATGGCCGACCCGAAAGCGCCGTTCCTGATCAACGGCAAAAGCTACGACATGAACCGCATCGACGGTACCGGCCAGGTTGGCCGCATCGAAGAGTGGGAAGTGATCGCCGACGCGCACATGGACCACCCGTTTCACCTGCACGGCACGCAGTTCCAGGTGCTGGCACGCACGGTGGACGGCATCTGGGAAGACGAGCCGTTCCTGGCCTGGCGCGACACCGTCAACGTGCCGGCCGGCGGCATGGTGCGCCTGCGCTTCGTGCAGACGCTGCCGGGGCTGCGCATGTTCCATTGCCACATCCTGGAGCACGAAGACCAGGGCATGATGGCGCAGATCGACTTTTTGCCGGGGTAAGCCATGACCGAACCGCAACACGATTGCTGCCACACGCCCAAAAGCGTGGTGCAGCCGGACAAGACCGCGCTGCTCAAGCGCCTGGCGCGGCTGGAAGGCCAGGTGCGCGGCATCGCTGGCATGATTGAAGGCGACCGCTACTGTGTGGATGTGCTGACCCAGATTGCCGCCGCCCGCTCGGCGCTGGACGCCGTGGCGCAGCAGCTGCTGGAAAACCACCTCAAGGGCTGCGTGAGCCGAGCAGTCACCGAGGGGAATAGCGACGAGGCCATCGCCGAAGTGATGGCCCTGCTGAAGAAAATGCGTTGAACAGGAGAACAGACATGAATCAGCAAATCATCAAGGTAGACGGCATGACCTGCGGCGGTTGTGCCGCGGGTGTAACCCGTGCACTGCAAGCTGTGGCCGGCGTGGCCGAGGTGCAGGTAGACCTGGCCAGCAAGGCGGTAACCATCCGTTTTGACGGTGACGCCCAGCCTGCCGCCTGGCAGCAGGCGGTAGAAAACGCCGGTTTTGATGTAATCGGCTGACACTGTTGGCCGCATGGCCGGCCAAATGCCTGAAAATGCACGCGTTTGGCTTGCGATGGCTGGCCAAACTCCGTACAATCTGCAGCTTTTAACCCTTGCCCTTCGCTATCGCGCATGACGAAGGGCTTTATAGCCACAAGGAGTTCACATGCGGCATTACGAAATCGTGTTCATCGTCCATCCGGATCAGAGCGAACAGGTTGGTGCGATGGTTGAGCGTTACAAGGGCATGGTCCTGAACGCTGACGGTAAAATCCACCGTCTGGAAGACTGGGGCCGCCGTCAACTGGCTTACCCGATCCAGAAAGTTCACAAAGCTCACTACGTTCTGATGAACGTAGAGTGCACTCCGGAAACTCTGGCCGAGATCGAGCACGCCTTCAAATTCAACGACGCTGTACTGCGTCACCTGACCATCAAGATGACTCGTGCTATCACCGAAGCATCCCCGATGATGAAGGACGAGAAGGCCAAGAGCCTGCTGGAAGGCCAGCAAGCTGCTGCTGAGGCTGAAGTCGCTGCCTAATTGGGCAACGCTGCACCCTTGCAGAACCGGCTCGAACTGACCGCTACGGTCACCACTGAAGCGCCCCTGCGACACACGCCCGCCGGCATGCCGGTGTTGGAGATGTGGCTCAGGCATCACTCTCGGCAAACCATTGCCACCCTGGAGCGCGACGTTACCTGTGAAATCCAGGCCGTCGTACTGGGGGAACTGGCCAAACGGCTGGCAGGGAAGATGGCAGGAAACAGCGTGCACTGCACCGGCTTCCTGAATCAGCGCAGCATGCGGAATCCGCGGTTGGTTCTACACATCGAATCTGTTGAATTTGTTAAAGGTTAATCAAATGGCTCGTCAACTCTTCAAGCGCAAGAAGTTCTGCCGCTTCACCGCGGAAGGCATCAAGGAAATCGATTACAAATCCGTTGATCTGCTGAAGGACTTCATTGCCGAAAACGGCAAAATCATCCCGGCCCGTATCACCGGCACCAAAGCAGGCTACCAGCGTCAGCTGTCCGAAGCCATCAAGCGCGCGCGCTTCCTGGCCTTCCTGCCGTACACCGACCAGCACTAATTCCGGGATAAGGATACGACAAGATGCAAATCATTCTGCTCGAACAAGTTGCCAACCTGGGCGTCCTGGGTGATGTGGTAAACGTGAAGAACGGCTACGCCCGTAACTTCCTGATCCCGCAAGGCAAAGCCAAACGCGCTACCGAAGCCAACCTGAAAGAGTTCGAAGCTCGCCGTGCCGAGCTGGAAGCCAAACAGGCTGAAATCCTGGCTGATGCCAAGGCTCGCGCCGAGAAGCTGGTAGACGCTTCCTTCACCATCGCTCAGAAAGCCGGCGTTGACGGCCGTCTGTTCGGTTCCGTAACCAACGTTGACATCGCCGAAGCCATCACCGCTGCTGGCGTTGCAGTTAAGCGTTTCGAAGTTCGTCTGCCGAACGGCCCGCTGAAGGCCATCGGTGAATACGATCTGGAAATCGCTCTGCACCACGACGTGGTTGCTGCTGTGAAGATCGTTGTTGTTGCCGCTGCCTAATCCGCGCTGACAACATCCGCGAAAAGCCGCCTTCGGGCGGCTTTTTGTTTGGTGGTGTGGGGGGCGAAGGCACTGTTATGGCGCAGCGCTGGTGCGTATCGCGACTGGCATGACGGGCGTTGGTGCCAGGCTGGGGTAATGTCGCACCGCACAAAGCTAGTGTCCTGTTCCTGAACGACTTTCCTGCTGTCATGGCCGATAATGTGTATACATTATTGGAGAACCATCATGGAAACCCTGATTGTGCTGTGTGCGGTCTACTTCCTGCTGATGCCGCTGGTAGGCGGCGTGCTGGCCTTCCTGGCCGGCGCAGTGCGGGCCCGCCTGGCCAGCCAGCCCAAGGCCCTGTCCGGCTGGCACCCGCTGAACCCGTACTACAAGCTGTCGCCTTACCACTTCGGCAAGCGCTAAGCGCACCAGGTGGTCAAAAAACAGCCCCGCATTGCGGGGCTTTGTCGTTTCTGGTGGTGTGCCTGCCTTGGGCAAGTTGGCCGCGTGCGGCCAACCCTGTTTATTTCAGCCACAAACTCATCTGCAGGCAGTCGCGGTATTGCCCAGCCTGATAGGCGTAGCCGGTCAGCACCGCTTCCTGCTGGAAGCCCAGCTTGCGGTACAGCGCGATCGCCGGCGCGTTGCCGGCAAACACGGTCAGTTCCATGCGGCGGTATGGCTGGTAATCGCGTACCTGCTGCACCATGGCCGATAGCAGCGCGCTGCCGACGCCACGGCCTTGCCACGCTGGCGTGACGGTAATGCCCACGCCGATGATGTGCGCCAGCCGCGGGTTGTCGCTGGGTGTCCTGGCGCCGCAGTGGCCGATGATGGTACCGTCGGCGTCGCAGGCCACCAGCACGGTGCGGCCGGACTGTTTCAGCCGCTGCTGCCAGATGGCGGCGCTGGGGTAGGGCAGCTGCAGCGTGTTGCCGTAGGTGCTGTCGTAAGCCATCAGCGCGGCCATGCCGGCGGCGTCGCCCGGCTCGGCGTGGCGCAGGCTGAAAGCGCTGCCGGCAGGCACGCGTTCGCCCGCCATGTCCTGCAATTCAGCGCGCGCTGCGCCCAGCTCACCTTCGCGAAAGCGCAACCGCGCCATCAGCACCGCATCTTCATACACCCCTTCGCGCAGGTTGAAGCCGCGGCTAACGCCTTCGTGGCGGAAGCCGAAGCGCTCGTACAGCGCGATGGCACCGTGGTTGTCGTGCAGGGCGTCCAGCTCGATGCGCTTCAGATCCAGCCAGTTGTCGGCGTAGTCCAGCACCGCCCGCAATAGTGCGCTACCTACGCCCTTGCCCTGCCAGTCATCGCGGACAAACAGGAAGAACAGCGCACTATGGCGGCGGCGTGGGCTGTGATGGCCGGCATGCAGCCCGCCACAGCCGACCAGCTCGCCGTCGTCGGTACAGGCCACCAGCGCGTGGCTGGTTTCCGGGTAGTTGTCGAGAAAGGCCTGGGTGGCGGCCAGCGACTGGAACGGCTGTTGCAGCGTATTGCGCACCACGCCGGGGGATTGGCGCAGGCGGAACAGCGCAGCCGCATCGGAGGGCTGCAGGCGACGGATGGTATAAGCCATGAGGGCTCCCGGAGTTGATGGGCTGCGGCAGCGGTTGGCCGTGCCCGAAGCCCTACCTTGCCATTGCCGCATGTCAAATGGCAACTGCCCGTGCGGGCAAGCCGGCACGGGCAGCAGGGTTGGCCGCAAGCAGCAGACCTTAGCGGCGCGGCTGGGTGGCGCGGTCCACCAGCACCATCAGGTGCTGGTAAGGAATGCCGCCGTGTTCCGACAGGCCGATCTCGCAGGTGGCGCTGGTCGAGAAACCGCTGCCGCAGTCGCGTACCTGCTGGCGCAGGCCGCTGAGCGCGCTTTCGTTCAGCTCCGGGTGGCTGAAGCCTTTGTCGCCGGCAAAGCCGCAGCAGGTAATGCCCTGCGGTTCCAGCACCTGCGTCGCGCAACGGCGCGCCAGCGCGTTCAGCAGGCCCGCCTGGCCTTTTTTGCGCATGCTGCACACCACGTGCAGCGCCACCTGCTCGTCTTGCGGGGTAAAGCTCAGGTGTTCGGCGGCCACCTCGTGCACAAAGCGGGTGACGTCCATTACCTGCAGGCGCGGGTCGCGGATGCCATCCAGCAGCGCGGCAGTGCAGACGCCGTTGTCGATGATCACCGGCAGGCGGCCGTTGTCGCTGGCGGCCAGCAATGCCGCTTCCAGCTCACTCACTTTCTTGTCGGCCGCGTCCTGCGCGCCTTTGGACTTGAACGGCGTGCCACAGCACAGATTGGCCAGCCCTTCGGGGTACACAATGCCGTAGCCGGCCTTGGCCAGTACCGACGCCACCACTTCGTTCAGCGGGCGCTGGTCAGGCATGTGGCGCGACGGCACGAAGGTGCGGGTGAGGCAGGAGGGCAGGTACACCACCTGGCGCGGGCTGTGCGCGTTGACGCCCAGCGTTTTCATCTTGCCGGCGGCACGCGGGAAGTAGCGGTTCCAGCGCGGGATATGGCGGCCGCCCACCTTGCGCAACACGCGCATCACGCTGCCGGTGGCGCCGTCGCCGGCTACCGCGTGTACTGCGTCCAGCGCTTTCAGGCCCAGCTTGGCGCCGCTGGTGGCGCTGGCAAAGTGGTCGGCCAGCGTGTCGGCCACTGCCCAGCCTACGTCGCTGAGGCTGGCCTGGCGGATCAGGCTGGTGAGGCTGCCGGTGTTGATGCCTACCGGACAGGCGGTTTCGCACAGGCCACAGGTGGTACAGGTTTCGTCGCCGGCGTACTGGTAGGCGGCGCGAATCTCGCCCAGGCGTTCGCTATCGCCGGTTTTTTCCAGTAGTGCCATTTCACGGTTGGCCACAATGCGCTGGCGAGGGGTGAGGGTAATGGCGCGGCTGGGGCACATCACCTCGCAGAAGCCGCACTCGATGCACTTGTCGATCAGCGGGCCCACCGCCGGAATCGGCTTCAGGTCGCGCACGTGCAGCAGCTTGTCGTGGGTGATGATCACGTCCGGGTTCAGGATGCCTTGCGGGTCGAACAGCGCCTTGATTTCCTGCATCAGGCGGTAGGCAGCCGGGCCCCATTCCATCTCCACGAACGGCGCCATATTGCGGCCGGTACCGTGCTCGGCCTTCAGCGCGCCTTCGTATTCCACCGCCACCAGCTGGCACACGGCTTCGATAAACGCTTCGTAGCGGGCGATCTCGGCCGGGCCGCTGAAGTTGGGGGTAAACACGAAGTGCAGGTTGCCTTCCAGCGCGTGGCCGAAAATGATGGCCTCGTGGTAATGGAACTGGCGGAACAGTGCCTGCAGCTTTAGCGTGCCTTCGGCCAGGTGCTCGATGGGGAAGGCCACGTCTTCGATGATGACCGTGGTTTCGGCGGCACGCATCGCCCCCACGCTGGGGAACATGCCTTTGCGGATGTTCCAGTACTGCGTGTATTCGGCCACGTCGCTGGTAAAGCGGATGCCGGTTTCGGTGGTGATGTGCGCAATGTAGCCGCTGATGGCCGCCACGTTGGCCGCAATGGCGTCCGGGCTGGCGGCGCGGGTTTCGATCAGGATGGCGGCGGCGTCCGGCCCCAGCGTCTTGATGAAGTCCGGCACGCCGGCCTTGTTTTCCACCGACTTCAGGCTGGCACGGTCCAGCAGCTCGGCGGATGACACCACGTCCTTGTGCTGCGCCAGGATCTGGATGGCGTCGCAGGCGGCCTTGATGTCGGGGTAGAACACCAGGGCCGAGGCTTTGTGCGGGTGCTCCACCACGGTGTGGTAAGTCACCTCGGACACAAAGGCCAGCGTGCCTTCGCTGCCCACGATCAGGTGCGCCAGCATGTCCACCGGGTCGGCAAAATCCAGCAGCGCGTTCAGGCTGTAGCCGGTGGTGTTCTTCATTTTGTACTTGCGGCGGATGCGCGCGGCCAAGGTGTCGTCGGCCAGAATGCGCTGGCGCAGCGCGTCCAGTTGGGCCAGCAGGCTGGCGTGGCTGGCACGGAAGGCGGTCACGCTGGCTGCATCGCCGGTGTCCAGCACCGTGCCGTCGGCTAGTACCATGCGCAGCGATTTCAGCGTCTGGTAGGTGTTTTCGGCGGTGCCGCAGCACATGCCGCTGGAGTTGTTGTTGACGATGCCGCCGATCATGGCCGAGTTGATGGTGGCCGGGTCGGGGCCGATCTTGCGGCCGAACGGCAGCAGCGCGGCGTTGGCCTCGGCGCCGATCACGCCCGGCTGCAGGCGGATGGCCAGGCCATCGTCCAGCACCTGTAGCTTCTTCCAGCCGTGGCTGGCCACCACCAGAATGGAATCACTCACCGCCTGGCCCGACAGCGACGTGCCGGCGGCGCGGAAGGTGACCGGCAGCTGCAGGCTGGCCGCCTCGGCGAGGATGGTGCGCACCTCGGCTTCGCTTTCGGTCTTGATGACGATCTTCGGCGTCAGCCGGTAACAGGAGGCGTCGGTGCCGTAGGCCAGCGTGGACAGCGGGTCGGTAAACACGCGCCGTGCCGGCAGGGTTTCCAGGATACGTTGATGGAATTCGCGGTAGGCACCTTGCAGCATGTCACTCTCCGGCAGCGTGTGATTTCGATGTTGTATTGATGGCAGATGTTGACACACTTTTTCTGCTGACCCATCAGGGGTTTGCCCTTGCTTTGGGGCTGCCGTTAAGCTGATGTTCTTGTCTGGAGGGCAATGCATGCTGATCGATAAAGACGTCGCCACCCTGTTGGTGGTGGATATTCAGGACAAACTGTTGCCAGCGGTGCTGGACGCCGACGGCATGCTGGCACGTTGCGAATGGCTGGTGCGCATGGCTGTAGATGTTGGCCTGCCGGTGGTGTTTTCCGAACAATACCCGCAGGGCCTGGGCGGCACGGTACCCAGCCTGCTGGAGGCCGCACCGCAGGCGGCGATTGTGGAAAAGCTGCACTTTTCCTGCGTGGCCGGCCAATGCCTGCCCGACAGCCTGATGATGCGGCGCCAGGTGGTGGTGTGCGGTATGGAAACCCACGTTTGCGTGTTGCAGACGGTGATGGAGTTGCTGGCCGAGGGCAAGCAGGTATTTGTGGTGGCAGACGCCGTGTCCAGCCGGGGTGAAACGAACCGCGATTACGGCCTGCAGCGCATGCGTGATGCCGGGGCGGTGCTGGTGACGCGGGAGATGGTGCTGTTCGAGTGCTTGCGGGTATCGGGCAATGACCTGTTCCGCCGCATGAGCAAACGCTATCTGGTGGGCGAACAGCCCTGAAATGGTGCCTGGCTGCTGCAAAACGGGGCAGCCAGAAAAGCAAAAGGTTGGCCGCATTGCTGCGGCC
>NZ_JBKBHK010000007.1:0-212183 GCF_046297735.1 Vogesella sp. | reverse complement strand
GAGCCAGACACTTACACCTATCGGTTATTTGGTTTGTTTAAAGAGCGGTGCTGACTTCGTTTCGTTTGCGTCGTCAGCTGAGGAGGCGAACTATACCCACCCCGCCCTGGGCCGTCAACACTTTCTGCGAGAAAAATCACAAATACTTGCATTTATTTTATAAGTATATGACTTATATGGATGTAAAAAAGCCGCCCATTCGGGCGGCTTGCTAGGAGTAGCCGTTATGGCTAGTGGCCTGCAGCCGGCGCCGCGCTCATACCGGTTGCAGCATTAAAGAAATTACCGGCTTTGGTGAGGGCTGCCAGCTTGGCCGGGTCGGTTTCACCATTGATATTGGTGATGATCAGCTTGCCCTTGCCTTGCTTGAAGTCGTTGCGGAAGTCGTAGAAGGCGCCGATGACGGCCAGCTTGCCGGATTCGACTTCACCACCGAACTTGAGCATGGCAGCGTCTACCTGGTTATTCACGTTCATCAGCGCCCCTTCGTTGACGTTGATGCCTTTAGGGATGTTGATAGTGAGCAGCTCTTTCTGGATCGGGCGTTCCAGTTTGCTGAAGTCACCACTGGCGGCAGCCACGGCACCGCATACGGCATGACCGACAAACATCAGTAACGGCGTGTTGAGGTGCCGCACGCCGTACTCGACCGAACCTTCCGAGGTGGCCAGCTGGTTACCGATATTGCGCACCATGAACAGGTCGTTGACGGCGTCGCCGTGGAAGGCGTTGCTCTGCACGCGCGAGTCGGCACACGTCACCACCATGGCGCGCGGTGTCTGCTTGCTGGCGAACTTGTCGAAGTAGGCGCTGTTATTGCGCTTCATATAGTTGCTGTTGGCCGCCAGCATGGCTTTGACCAGGTTTTGCACCTTGCCAACTTCGCCACCGTGGTCGTGATCGTCATGCGCCGCGTGGCTGCGGTGCACTGCAGCCGGCTTGTGGGGACGTGTCTTGTGACTGGCGGTTTTGTTGCTGCCGTGTGCCGGGGCATGACTGCTGGTACGCACAGGTGCCGCAGCGTGCGCCACCTGCTTACGAAGCGGGTGGATGGAAGGCTGCAGGGTTTCCGGTGTCTTGCTCGCGTGCGTAGTATCTTCTTTGATCGCGGCCGGGCCATGGTTGGCCGCGCTCGCTGGGGCCGGTGCTGCTTTGTGGACAGCGGCAGGGGCATCGCTAGCGATGGCCGTAGTGGCGGCAAGGCTCAGTAATGCAGCCAGCAGCGTGTTTACCATCGCGGGGTATTTCATATGTGTACCTTCCAGGTTAACGGGTCTGTTGTCAGTATCGGCAGCAGAACGAAAAACTCAATTGCCGGATATCAGGCTTTTTCACTTTTACCGCGCCATTGACTGAGCAAGACACCACCCAGTACCAGCAAGCTGGCCAGTGCTTGTACGCCATTGAGACGCTCGTCAAGAAACAGCCAGGCGAGTAACAGCGTAAACAGCGGGATGAGGTTGATGAAAGCGCCAGCCAGCGCCACGGGTACTTTACCGACGGCCCAGGTATACATGCCGTAGGCGCCCAGCGTGATACAGGCCCCGAGGTACACCACCCACAGTACGGCGTCGAGCGGGAAATGCTGCGGCCAACTGGCCCACGGCGTCAGCAGTGCCGCGCCAAACCAGACGCTGCCCATCAGCGTCTGGGTGGCGGTAATGACCAGCGCCGAATAGCGGCTGGACAGTTTCTTGGCGATCAATACGTAGCCGGTGGCGCACACCATGGCCAAGAATTCCAGCAGGTTGCCCAACGCCGGGTTGGGTGCACTGGCGTCGGCCTGGCTGCCGCCGGTCAACAGCAGTACGCCGCCCAGCGACACGCCCAGACCCAGCCATACGGTGCGCGGTTGGCGGTCGCGCAGCAGGAAATGCGCGCCGACGGCCACCAGCAACGGCAGCGTGGCGGTGATCATGCCGGCTTGCGACGCACTGGTATACAGCAACGCCTGCGCCTCGAACAGGAAATACAGGCAGGGCTCGCACAGCCCCATCAGTAGCAACCAGCGCCAGTCACCGGCTTGGTAACGCCAACGTTGGCCGCGGCCTAGCAGAAAGGGCAGCAAGCAGATGCTGGCGATGATCATGCGGCAGAACAGCACGAAGAGCGGGTCGAAGACGGCAAACACCGTCTTCAGCGCGATGAAGGAACTGGACCACAGCAGCATGGCGGCGGTGAGGGCGATATAGGGCAACATGGTGACGCCTGTCATACATGAGGCTGAGCAGTGTGACGCAGCAGCATGCCGGCGTCAAAATGACCGCGGCCAACCCGCCGGGGTTGGCCGCAAGGTGGTACCGCGGTAGCGGTGCTACAGCTTGTAGGCCGATACCGTCTGCTGCATCAAAGCCGCCAGTTCGCGCAAGCGCCCGGCCTGGGCCGACGCCTCGCTGGCGGCCATCGCGTTATCGTTGGCCATGCTGGCCACGGTTTCCACCTGGTGGGCGATGCCGTCGGTGGCGGCCCCTTGCTCGCGAATGGCCAGCGTGATTTCACCCACCAACTCGCAGCTCTGAGACGCGCTGCCCACGATGTCGCCCATCACTTCGCTGGCGCGGCCGGCTTCGGTGACGCCGCTTTCCACCCGCTCCACCGCCGCCTGCATGCGCGCAACAGCACTACCGGACACACTCTGGATGGCGCTGACGCTGGCCGCAATTTCCTGGGTAGACAGCGCGGTGCGCTCGGCAAGCTTGCGTACTTCGTCGGCCACCACGGCAAAACCGCGCCCCATCTCGCCGGCACGGGCCGCCTCGATGGCCGCATTCAGTGCCAGCAGATTGGTCTGGTCGGCCACATCGCGGATCACCGACACCACGCTGGCGATGTCGCGGCTGCGCTCGTCCAGCTGCGCCATATTGCCGGACGCCTCGCCCACGGTAGTGGAAATGGCATGAATGCTGGCCACGGTATTGTCGATCACCTGGCGGCCACCGCTGGCGCTGTTACCGGCGGTGCGCACCAGCTGGTCGGCTTCCTGGGCGCGATCGCCAACATGGTTGATGCTGACTGTAATCTGCTCCAGTGCTGCCGCCATCGCCGCCGCCGATTCCGACTGCGCATCGGACCCGTGTGCTACTTTCTGCGCTGCACCGGCGACGGCCTCGGAAGCCTCGTTGATCTGACGGGCACCATCCATGATGCGACCAAGACTGCCACGCAGGCTGTCGATCAGCTGGTTAAGCGCTCCGAGCATCTGGGCGATCTCGTCATTGCCGCGCACCTCGGCACGACGCGTAAAGTCCAAGTTGGCCGCAATGTCCTGCATCAGTTGACGGGCACCACCCAAACCGCGATCAACCTGGCGATAAACAGCAAAGCCGATCAAGGCCACCAGCAAGGTACCCAACAGCGTCAGGCCGATGGTGATCCCCAGCGACTGATTCTGGATGGCAACCGAGCTGATCTTGTTTTCTTCTACATAGGTGTTGTTGTATTTGGCGTGCTTGTCCAGCGCCTCTACCGCCTGCTTCACAGCCGGCAAATTACTCTCATACTGCTGGCGAGCCTCTTCGCTGCGCTGCTGCGAAGAAAGGGAAATGATATTGTCGTAATAACTCCATACTCGCAGTAACTTCTGACGCTCGTCATCCAGCAAGCGCTGGTCTTCCGGGTCGGCTACCAACGACTCATACGACTTCAGCGCGGCGTCGATCAGCCTGCGCTCTTCTTTCAGCTCGGTTTCTATCGCCTGGCGACGACTGGCATCGGTACTGACCACATGCAGCAGCACCAAACCGTTGTAATCGAGAAAGTTGGCTCGCGCGTCGGCCAGCAGCTGGATGCTGGCAATGGTGGTCTCGGAGTCATCCAGTAACGCCTGGAAGCGTTTCAGCTGCCAGATGGCTCCGCTGCCCAACACCAGCATGCCGATCACGGTGATCAGTACTAGTAAGCCTAGTTTGTGTACGATCTTCATCGCGCGCCCCCCTGCCCGTATTAATTATTGAAACAATGTATGAGTCAATAAATAGTATGCACAAGTCAGCCCGTAGTGAGGTGAAATAGCCGTGATGTCTGTATGTTTTACGATGGCCTGTAGCGCGCAGGTTGAATACCGTAGCGTGCCAGCTTGTCGTACAAGGTTTTGCGGGCAATGCCCAGTGCCTGGGCTGCAGCGCTGACGTCTCCGCCGACGCTCAGTAATACCGATTCGATGGCCCGGGCCTCGAACTGCTCCACCTGCTGCGGTAGGCTGCCACTCGCCGTGGCGGTCAACTCGTCCTCCAGACCCAGCACCCAGCGCTCGGCGGCATGCGCCAGCTCACGGACATTGCCCGGCCAGCGGGCCGCCAGTAAGGCAGCAAGGTTGGCCGAGGCCAGCGCCGGCAGCGGGCGCTGAAAACGCGCTGCGGCGCGCTGGGCAAAATGCAGGAACAAGCGCGGAATGTCTTCGCTACGTTCACGCAGCGGCGGCAAGCGCAGGGTAATCACGTTCAGGCGGTAGTACAGGTCGGCGCGAAAGCGGCCGGCGTCGCTTTCCTGCTTCAGGTCCAGCTTGGTGGCAGCCACCACGCGGCAACGCACCGGCTGGGCGCGGTTACTGCCCAGGCGCTCTACGCTACGGGTTTCCAGTACCCGTAGCAGCTTGGCCTGGAGTGACAGCGGCATGCCTTCGATCTCGTCCAGAAACAGGGTGCCGCCGTCAGCGTGCTCGATCTTGCCGATGCGCCGCTTGCTGGCCCCGGTATAGGCGCCGGGCTCGGCACCGAACATCTCGCTCTCGAACACCGTTTCGGGCAATGCCGCGCAGTTGATGGCCACAAACTCGCCGCGGGCTCCAGGCCCGCTCTGGTGCAGGGCGCGCGCAACCAGCTCCTTGCCGCTACCGGTTTCGCCCAGTACCAGCACATCGGCATCGGTTGCCGCCACCGTTGCCAACCGGGCCTTGAACTGGCGGATAGCCGGCGAGTCGCCCAGCAGCAAACTGTCGATGGTGCCGTGCTCGGCCCGCAAGCGGCGGTTTTCCAGCTGCAGGCGGCGCTGGGCCAGCGCGCGCGACAGCACCTCCAGCAGCCGCTCGCGCTGCCATGGCTTTTCCAGAAAGTCCCACGCACCGTCGCGCATGGCCTGCACGGCCATGCCGACATCGCCGTGCCCGGTGACCAGCGTAACCGGCAGCTCCGGGTCGGCCTGCCGCAATGCGGCCATGAGCTGCAAGCCATCCATGCCGGGCAAGCGCACGTCGGTCAGCACGATGCAGTCGGGGTGGCGGGCAAAGTGCTGCAGTGCCGCTTCGGCACTGTCGCAGGCGTGGACGGCGTAATCGGCCAGCTCCAGCGTCTGACAGCAGGCCTCTCGCACGGAAGGGTCGTCTTCGACCAGCAGGATATAGGGCGTCATGGGCTGGCAGTATCGGCTAGCGGCAGGCGCAGGGTAAAGCAGGCGCCTCCTTGTGGCAGGTTGGCCGTGGCGATCTCGCCACCGGCATCGCGCACGATGCCGGAAACAATGGCCAAGCCCAGCCCCAGGCCCTGGCCATACGACTTGGTGGAGTAAAACGGCTCCAGCACCCGTTGCGGCTGCTCGGCCGGCAAACCGGGGCCGTTGTCGCTGACTTGCAGGATGGCCTGGTCTTGTTGGTAGTACAGCTGTACCGTCACCTGCCGCTCCGGCTGCGCCGCCAGCGCATCAGCGGCATTGCGTAACAGGTTGCCCAGCAGTTGCTCGGCCGCCAGCGGGTCCAGCGGCAGGCTGTCGTCGCTGGCCAGCTGCCAGTGGCAGGCGACACCCCGGCCAAGCAGCATCTCGTCCAGCGCCGGTTGCAGGCTTTGTAGACGACAATGGCCGCGCACCGGGCGGCGGGTAGCAAACAGTTTGAGTTCGGCCGTCATCGCGGCCAGCTTGTCGGTTTCACGCAGGATGCGACCCAGGTTGGCGTCGGCGTCGTCCCAGCGTGATTTGGCCAGAAACAGGCGGGTGTTATCGGCAAAACTGCGCAGTGCGGCCAGCGGCTGGTTCAGTTCGTGGGCAATGCTGGTGGCCATGCGGCCCAGCGCGGCCAACTTGCCGGTACGGATCAGCTCGGCCTGAGTGTCGCGCAGCGCCTGTTCGGCTTGCAATCGCTCGGCCACTTCGTCCTGCAGGCGCAGGTTGGCCGCAGCCAGCTCGGCGGTGCGCTCGGCGACCGTGCGTTCCAGTGTCAGCTGCGCCAGTTGACGTTCGCGCATGCGGCGCCATTGCAGCCGCAGGTACAGCGCGCCCAGCGTCAGTGCCAATAGGGCAAGGCTGGTGACGGCACCGGTTAGCCACGCTTGTTCGCGCAACGGGGCACGATCGCCCAGCAGCAGCATGCGCCAGCCGATGCGGCCCACCGGACGGCTGGCCAGCAGGTAATCCTGCCCGCCGATACCGACCACGTCACGCCCCTGCCAAAGGAAGGGCAGCGTTTGCAGCGGCGAGGTGTAGTACTGGCGGGTGGCGGCCAGACGGCTACGAACCGATTGTGCCAGCGGCCACAAGGTAGCGAACTTCCACGCACTGCTGCCAGCCAGCGTCACCACGCCTTGCTGGTCGGCCACCAGCACCTTTTCACCACTGTGTGCCCACGCCGCTTCCAGCCCGCCCAGATCGATCTTGGCGACCACCACACCCAGGATGCGGCCATCCTGCCTGACCGGTCGGGCAATGAACATGCCCGGTAAACGCGTGGTGGCACCCACACCGTAAAACCGCCCGGTACTGCCTGCCAGCGCGCTGCGGAAGTAGGGGCGAAAAGCGTAATTGTTGCCGACCAGGCTGTCGCTATGCTGCCAGTTGCTGCTCGCCAGGGTCGTGCCATGCACGTCCAGCAGAAACAGCTGGGCGGTGCCGGACTCCTGGTTCACCGCAGCCAGATAGCGGTTGATGGCGGCCTGCAGGCTGCTGTCTTGTGGCCGTTGCAGCAAGCCTGCCACGTTGGGGTCACGCGACACCACGTAAGGCAAGGCTTCAAAGCGGTCCAGCTCGGCGTCCAGGGCGGTGGTGTACAAGGCCAGGCGCTGCGACAAGGCCTCGCGCAACTCGTCTTGCCCCAGACGCCAGGCGTGCCAGCCAGCCAGCACGCCAAGCAGCACCACCCAGCCCAGCCAGAACAGCAGGCGGGCAGTGGTGCGGGACGGCGGTCGCGCGGGCATGGCAGTCACGGTTCAATCCTCGCAGGGCAACATACGGGTAACAGTATCGTCCGCCGGCAGCCAGTGCCACATCGGACGACACGGTTCACCGGGCAGGCACAGGCGGTAGTCGGGTACGTAGCGGCTGCGGGTAAGCAATACCTGTGGCACCGCCAGTTGCGGCTGGTAAGTCCAGGCACCGTCGTGCCAGCGGGCACCGTCGGGCACTTCCATGCCGGCCCCGCTACCGCGGATGGTGGCCGCGGCCAACCACAGGCTGTTTCCCCTTACCTGCCACTGCTCCTGCCAGTCTACCTTTTCGATAGAGTGCGTCCACACCAGCGTGAAGGTGGCCACCGCCAGCTTCACGCTGGCGGTGGCGGTTGCCAGACACAACGCCATCAGGCTTGCTGCAGCAGGGGCTGACGACGGTGGCGGTACAGATGCCACACCACAAACGCGGCACTGCCGGCAAAACCCAGTTCATCGGTCAGCGGCAAGGCCACCACCAGCAAGCAAGCGGCAACAAAGGCCAGCAAGCGCTCGCCCAGCAGCAAGTGACGCTGCCAGTAGCCAATGGCGACCACACCCCACAGCGACACCGCCAGCAGCGCTTTACCAAAGGCATAGCCTGCGGCCAACCAGTCGGCCTCGCCATTGAACTGCAACATCAGCGCCGGGGCATACACCGCCATGTACGGCACGATGAAACCGGCAATGGCGATCTGTACCGCACGAATGCCGATCTTCAGGCCGGACTCCCGCGCGATCGGTGCCGCTGCAAATGCAGCCAGCGCCACCGGCGGTGTCAGGTCGGCCATGATGCCGAAGTAGAACACGAACATGTGCGACACGATCAGCGGCACCCCCAGGTCCAGCAGTGCCGGCGCAGCAATGGCACTGGTAATGATGTAGTTGGGGATGGTGGGAATGCCCATGCCCAGCACCAGGCAAGTGAGCATGGTGAGTACCAGCGACAGGAACAGGCTATGGCTACCCAGCGCCACCACGTAACCGGCAAAAGTGGTAGCGATGCCGGTTAGCGTAATGCTGCCGATGATGACCCCCACCAGCGCGCAAGCCACACCCACCGGCAACGCATGCAGCGCCCCGTCTACCAGCGCGGTGTGCGCCGTCTGCAATACCGGACGGCCATCACGCTGCAACAGCAACAACACCGCCAATACCGCAATCAGCGCCATCGGCACGATGATGCCGCCCTTGGCAAAGCCCGCCGTCAGCAAACCCAGCCCCAGCCAGAAAATGACCCGCAACGCGGTTCCGCGAATGCGCAGCGCCAGTGCCGAGCCGAAGATCAGGATCACCGTCAGCACCAGCCCCATCATGCCGGAGAACAACGGCGTGAAACCGGCAAACAGCAGGTACACCAGGCCCAGTAGCGGCAGCAGCAAGTACCACTGTTCGCGTACCGCTTTCCACGGGTTGGGGCAGTCTTCCTTGGGCAAGCCCACCAACCCGGCGCGGCCAGCCTCCAGGTGCACCATCCAGAACACAGTAAAGAAGTACAATACCGCCGGCAGCAAGGCCGCCTTGCAGATATCCACGTACGGCACGTTGATGGTTTCCGCCATGATGAAAGCCACGGCACCCATCACCGGCGGCATGATCTGGCCCCCCATCGAGCTGGTCGCTTCCACCGCACCGGCAAAGTCGGCCCTGTAGCCAAACTTCTTCATCAGCGGAATGGTGAACTGGCCGGTGGTCACCACATTGGCCACGCCGGAACCGTTAATGGTGCCCATCAGGCCGGACGAGATCACGGCCACCTTGGCCGGGCCGCCACGGGTGTGGCCCACGGTGCCCAGCGCAAAGTCGTTGAACAGGCGGATCATGCCGGCCTGCTCCAGAAAGGCACCGAACAGGATGAACAGGAAGATATAGCCGGACGACACATAAGTAGGCGTGCCATAGATGCCTTCGGTACCGAAGGTCAGCTGGCCAATGATCTGGTCCAGCCCGTAACCGCGATGCGCCAGATCACCGGGCAGGTATTCGCCAAAAGCGGCGTAGCCCAGAAAAGCCAGACAGATCAGCGGCAAGGCCAGCCCCATCACCCGCCGCGCCCCCTCGAACACCAACAACAGGGTCACGATGCCCACGCCCATGTCCAGCGTAGTCATGTCACCGGCACGCTGGATCAGGTCGGCCTCGAATACCCAATGGTAAAAAGACAGCGCAAACGCCAGGCCAGCCAATACAAGGCCGGCCACACCGCCGCCAGCACCGCGCTGGCCACGCGCGTTGTACAGCTGGAACACCAGCAGCAGCAAAAAGCCCACGTGCAGCGCGCGTACCACGCTGCTGGAAATGGGGCTGAACGCGGCGGTAATGATCTGGAACACCGAGAACAGCAGCGCCGTCAGCACGATGCTGCGCGGCAGGCTGCCGTGTTGCGAGGTATCACTCATGAAACCACTCCTGCAAAAACCCGGTGCTGGCACACAGCATGCAACGGCAGGCCAACCCCCGTTGTACCTGCTGCCGCAACACGCTGCGGCCACACCGGCAAGACGTTGAAGCGGCCGCCGCCATTTGCCGCCTGACAATCGACGGCAAACGGGTGGACGCGGACCATGTGGCTTACTTCAGCAGGCCGGCTTCGCGGTAGTACTTTTCGGCGCCCGGGTGCAAAGGCATCGGCAGGCCCTTCAGCGCATTGGCCGGGTTGAAGGCCTTGATGGCGGAGTGGGCGTTGGCCAGCACCGGCAGGTTGGTGAACAGCTGCTTGGTCATCATGTAGACGGTGGCATCCGGCACCTTGTCATGCGTCACCAGCAGGTTGCTGATGGCCACGGTCGGCAGGTCGGCCGGCAGATCGTCATAGGTTTTGGCAGGAATTTTGGCCGGCTGGTAAGCCGGGTCACCAATACGGGCCACCACGTCGGCCGGTACCGGCACGAAAGTCACCTTCAGCGCATTCGCCAGGTCGCGGATGGAAGCCACCCCCAGGCCGGACGACTGCAGCGTGGCATCCAGCTGACGGTTTTTCATCAGCTCCACCGACTCGCCGAACGGCAGGAACTCCACCTTGGCAAAGTCTTTGTAGCTCAAGCCGGCAGCCTTCAGGATGGCGCGGGCATTCAGCTCGGTGCCCGACTTGGGCGCCCCCACCGAAATGCGCTTGCCCTTCAGGTCGGCCAACGTCTTCACCCCCGATTCGCTACTGGCCACGATCTGGATGTAGTTGGGGTAAATCGACGCCACCGCACGCAGCTTTTTCAGCGGCTGGGCAAAACCGGCCTCGGCATCCCCTTTCCAGGCGTCGGCAGCCGCATCAGCCAGCGAGAAAGCGATTTCGCCACGTCCTGCCTGCAACAGGTTCAGGTTTTCCGCCGATGCCTTGGTGGCCTGTACCGATACCTTGGCATTGGGCATGGCTTTGCCGTACAGCTGCGACATCGCCACCCCTACCGGGTAATAGACACCGCTGGTCCCACCAGTCAGGACGTTGATGAATTCTGCACCGTGGGCAAACGGGCTCAGGGCCAGGGCCAGGCCAAGGGTGGCAATGGGCTTTTTCATGTTGTCTCTCTCCTTTGTCGGGCGGCGTTACCGGCCCTGTCGTGTTGTGCAAAAGCGCGACAGACAGAGCAGACCGTGTGCCAGCAGCATCAACAATCTGAAAAATCACATCAAAACAATGATTTAACAAAAAAGCCGGCCACCCCTATACCGCTACCGTGTATGGAAATCCGCACACCACCTGCGCAGCTGTGCGGCCAACCGCACAGGCCGGGTAGCTACGCTTTACCCAAGCGCTGGCAGGCAGTACAAAGCCGGCAAGGAGACCACACCATGGACACAATCGATACCATCGTCATCGGCGCCGGCGTCGTCGGCCTGGCTTGCGCCCGGGCGCTGGCGCAAGCCGGCCGCGACGTGATGCTGGTGGAGCAGGAAACCGCCATCGGCCAGCACACCAGCAGCCGCAACAGCGAAGTCATCCACGCCGGCCTGTATTACGCCGCCGGCAGCCTGAAAGCACGGCTATGCGTGGCCGGGCGCGAGCAGCTGTACCGCTACTGTGCCGAGCGCAACGTGCCGCACCGGCGCATCGGCAAGCTGCTGGTGGCGGTGGACGCCGCCGACGCCGACAGGTTGGCCGCACTGCAGCGCCACGCAGCCGGCAACGGCGTGGCCCTGCACTGGCTGGAGCAGGCTGCGCTGCGCGAACGCGAGCCGGCGCTGCAGGCACACGCCGCGTTGCTATCGCCGGAGACCGGCATTGTCGATAGCCACGCGCTGATGCTGGCGCTGCTGGCCGACGCCGAACAGGCCGGGGCCCAGCTGGCGCTAGCGTCGCCAGTGCAGGCGGGCCGGGTGTGCGCCGACGGCATCGTGCTGCAGCTGGCCGACGGCTACGAGCTGCGGGCACAACGGGTGGTAAACGCGGCCGGCTTGTGGGCGCCCGCGCTGGCTACCGCGCTGCACGGCGTTCCACGTGAAACCGTCCCCGCCCCCTACTTCGCTCGCGGCGTGTACTTTGCGCTGCAAGGGCGCTGCCCGTTCTCGCAGCTGATTTACCCGTTGCCGGAAGCCGGTGGCCTGGGCACACACCTGACGCTGGACCTGGGCGGCCAGGCGCGCTTTGGCCCGGATGTAGAATGGATAGACGGGGTGGATTACACGGTGGACGCTGGCCGCGCAGAACGCTTTTATCGCAGCATCCGCCGCTGGTGGCCGGCGCTGGCAGACGGTGCACTGGCACCCACCTACAGCGGCGTACGGCCGAAGATCGTGCCGCCAGGCGCGCCGGATGGCGACTTTATCGTGCAGGGGCCGGCACAACACGGTGTACCGGGGCTGGTGAACCTGTACGGCATCGAATCGCCGGGGCTGACCGCCAGCCTGGCGCTGGCAGACGAGGTGGCGGCCTTACTGGCCTGAGGATGGCTGCGCGAGCTGCACGCTCAAGGCTGTGGCTCGGCATCGTACTGGCGGAAGATGGCGTTGTAACGGCCATCATTCTTCATCTCGCGGATACGGTAATCAATGCGCTGGCGCAGCGCCGGGTCGCGCCATAACACGGTTGCCTCGCGCGGTGGCAGGATGGCAAACACGTCAACCGGCTGGCGGGCATCGATTTGCACATCGTTACGCAAGCGCTTGCGGTACCAATCCAACACCAGACGGTCGGCCAGAATTACATCGACACGGCCGGCATACAGGCTTTTCACCTGCTGGCGCTGGTCGCCGGTTTCGCGGTAACGGCCGTGCGCCACCGCCTCTACGGTATCGAAGCTGTCGGGCAAGTCATTCTGGGCACCATCCCAGGCAAGAATATTCAGCCCGATCAGGTCCGCCGGTTTGTCCAGTTTGAAGTTGCGCTTTTGCAGCGCCAGCACCAGGTTGTCAAAAGAATGCAGGGGCCGGCCTAGCGTGCCTGGCAGCTTTTCGCGCTTTTGCGTCGTGGCCGACACGTCATACAGCGCGTCCACCTCGTTACGGCGGTAAAGCGCCAAGCGGCGGGCATACGGGTAGAACACCGGCTGTAGCGCCAAGCCCTCGGCCTGCAGTGCCTCTCGCAGCAGGGTGACAGCAATGCCGAGCTTGCTGTCGGCGTTAACCCACGGCGGACTGTGTTCGATAAAAGCGATGCGAATGACGCCTGCTGCCTGGGCTGGCAGCCACTGCACCCCCAGCACCAGCCCCAACCACACAAGTTTGTGCTGAACCATGGTCTTAATCGAATGCCAGCCGGCTTTCCAATACTGTCACCTCATCGCCCACCCGCAGCACGCCGCGGTTGCGCGCCACCAGGTTGACGCCGAAACACACCCCCTCTTCCAGCCGGCGGTAACCGATCAGCGTAGCCAGCGGCTGCTTGTCGGGGTGTGGCACGGCGCTGTCCGGGTCGATGGTGGTAAAGATGCAGCGCGTACAACGGCTGACTACCTCGAACTCCACCTCACCGATGCGGATGCGTTGCCATTCGTCTTCCTCAAAGGCAAACGCATCGTCCACCACCAGGTTGGGGCGGAACTGGCGCATGGAAACCGGGGCGGCCAACCTTTGGTTCAAATCATCCAGCGACGCCTGGCTGATCAACAAAAACGGCGCGCCGTCGGCAAACGACAGCGGCGTTTCGCCGTCCTTGTAACGGCGCGTAGTCTGCCCCAGCCACAGCAGCTGTACCGGCTCGCCCAGCCACTGGCTGAACCAGGCGTCGGCGGCGTCGTCACCGCTCAGTGCGGTGAATTCGCTTTGCCATACCTGGGCACGATGCGGCTGCTGAAAACGGGCGGTATCGGTAGCCAGCAGCGCTTGGCCCGGCGCGCTGAACTGCCAGCTGCCCTCCCCGCTGCCCGCTGCTTCCACCTGCACCAGGCGCGGGTGGGTGCGCGCGGTGATCTGGCTACCGTCGGGGCGTACCACCAGCCAGACGCGGTCGTCGGCCAGGCCTTGCAAGGTCACACTGGCCTCGGCCACGGCTTGGCCGCGACAGGATTTCAGCGGATGAATGAACAGCTGCGTCAGCGCCATGACCGATGCCCTATAAAAAGACGCCCTAGGCTAGCGCCGGGCCATGTAATTGGCAATGTTCTTGAACGGTATCAGTGCCACAGTATTTTTATAGAAATGAATAATACTGGTTAGATGATGGTTATTAAAATGCCAAGCACGCTACGCTGACCTGACCACCCTGGCAGCGGCTTCACCTAAAGAAAGCGCCATGTTCAATACCAAGCTGAAACAAGAAAACGCCCGTCTGCAGGCCGAGCTTGCTCAACACCAGGCTATCGAATCTGCACTGGCGCGTTCCAGCGCCATCGTACGTTTCGATCTGGATGGCAAGGTCATCGACGCTAATGCCAACTTTCTGCGCACCCTAGGCTACAGCAGCCTGGAGCAGATTGCAGGCAAGCCACACAGCACTTTCTGCGACAGCGCCACCGTAGCCAGCACCGAGTACCGGCAATTCTGGGACGCGCTACGACGCGGCGAATACTTCAGCGGCCGCATCAAGCGCATCGGCGCCCAGGGCCAGACCATCTGGCTGGAAGCCACCTATAACCCCATTCTGGACACAACCGGCACGGTGAGCGGCTTCATCAAGTTTGCCACCGACATCACCGCCCGGGTGATTGCTGCGGCACGCGACCGCGCCACACTGGCGGCACTGAACCGCGCCATGGCGGTGATCGAGTTCACCCCCGACGGCCATATCGTGCAGGCCAACGACAATTTCCTGCAAACCATGGGCTACAGGCAAGATGACATCCAGGGCAAACACCACCGCATCTTCTGCGACAGCAGCTTTAGCAACAGCCCCGAATACGAGCAGCTCTGGCGCACGCTGCGCAGCGGCCAGTTTTTCTCCGGCCAGATCGAACGCCTGACCAGCCGTGGCGAACGCCTGTTTCTGGAAGCCAGCTATAACCCGGTGCTGGATGGAGATGGCAACGTCATCAGCATCGTGAAGTTCGCCACCGATATCAGCAGCAACGTGCTGCAAATGCAAAAAGAACGCGATACCGCGCTGTTTGCGCTGAGTACCTCGCAGCAAACCCAGCAGCTTTCCGATAACGGCGTGCAGAATATCCAGCAAAGTGTGGCCGATATCCGCGCCATGGCTGGCAGCATCGAACAAGCCAGCCTCAACATCCAGACGCTGGGTGAACGCTCTCAGGCCATTACTTCCATCGTGCAGACCATCAAGGACATCGCCGACCAGACCAACCTGCTGGCACTGAACGCTGCCATCGAAGCCGCCCGCGCCGGCGAAATGGGCCGTGGTTTTGCCGTCGTGGCCGACGAAGTACGCAAGCTGGCCGAACGTACCTCGTCATCCACCGCCGAAATTGCCGGCATGGTGGGCGATATCCAGCAACAAACCCGCACCGCGGTCAGCAATATGGACCAGTTGCTGGATCAGGCACGGCACAGTGTTGAACTGACGCAAGGCGCCGGCGACACCATGCAACAGATACGCGATGGTGCAGAAAAGGTGGTGCAAGCCATCGGCCAGTTTGCCCACCTGAAAAACTGATTCAACGCGCCGCACCTAAGCCAGATGGCAGCGGCCACATTCCCGACAAAATTAGTCAACAATTTTATCCCCAACACCGCGCAGCGTCTGTCCGGCTGCGACCTGGCTTGTGGATAAGTTGGCCGCCCTGCCCTGCTGGCTAACGAACTCAGATTTCTCTATCACCCGGCTGCGGGTTGGCAAAAAACGCACTGGGTGCCACGCCAAACTGGCGGCGGAACATGGCGGTAAAGGCGCTGGGGCTGGCGTTTGGCTGGCCGACCACGCCGGCATCATCGCCGCACTGCTGCCAGAGCTGCGCAAAGCCCGCTAAACGCCGGTGATAAAAAAACGTTGGCCGCAGCAAGGGCGGCCAACGTTTCACACACCGACAAACTACTCTTCAACATTTACCGTGTGCGGCAAAGCCGGACAACACCACGTAAACTTTTGAATTCGCAGCTTTAGCGCTTATGCGGCTAGGCTTACTTCAGCACTTCCACCAGTTTGACGTCGATTTCCGGGCTTTCCAGAAAGTCTTTTTCCAGCTCGCCACGAATGCGTACCCGTGTTTTGTCATTAATCGGCTGACGCGGGAATACAGCGCTGTCGATCTCGACACGGATTTGCTGCTTGCCATCGGAGAACAGGTATTTGTCGGCAGTAAGCTGGCGCACGATAAAACCGGTCATATCCACTACGGCGTCGTCCTTGGCCGCTGCTGCGGCGGCAACCGACTGTACCGGCGCCTGGGCACCGGGGCCGGTGTACTGCGCCGCCGCCGGCAGCGACAATATGGCCAGCAAGGGCAGCACGATACGGTAAGCCATCTGTTTCTTCATGAAATTGCCTTTCTGTTGAACAAACTCGCAGCCAACACTGCAGGCATCTGGACGGCTGAGCATCGCGCTTGGTTCCCGCCAGCGTGTCTCCGGATAAACCGGTACATCAGACCAGCGCCACCCCGGCCACCAGCATCAGCAGCGCATAGCCTGCCAGCGGCAGCTGCAAAAACCACCAGAGTGCGCGGCGCTGGTTCACCGCAAAGCTGCACGCCGCGCGGTACGACACCACACACGACCACACCGTAAACAGCAACATCAGCACGCCCCAGCCCGCACCGGCCAGGTGCGCAGCCGCAGGCCCGGCGTACAGCGCCGTCTGGCACAGCGCCAACAGCAACAGCGGCAGGCTCTGTACCAGATCCTGATACACGTATACCAGCCGTGCCTCCGCTACCGGCACCTCGCCCGCGCCGCACCAGCGCAGCCGCAGCCGGAACCACCAGCCACCCAGCCAGCGCAGGATCACACCATTAAGCGCCCCCACCGCCAGCACCAGCAGCCAGTACACCACCCACGATTCCGCCAGCCAGCTCGCCAGCGCCGACGCCTTGCCCGCCTCGGCCTGGCCCAGGTACTTACCCACCCGCGCCATGGCGTAGCTGATGCCACACAGCCACGCTGCCAATAACGCCTCCGGCCGCAGATGCAGCCAACCATGGCTGGCGAAAAACGACGTTGGCCGCATGAACAGCACCAGCAAGGCACGCGGCGACAAAGGCGATAGCCGCGTGGCCGCCGGCTGCGGCGTAGCCGACGCCAGCGCATCGCCCAGCTGTGCCAGCGCCGCCTCGGCGTACAGTAGCGCACCGTCCGGCTGGCAATTGAGCAAGCGCGAGCGACTACGGCTGGCGTTGAGGTCCAGCGGGTTCGGCTCCACCACCTCGGACGCCTCCATCAAGCCCATGCCCTGTGCCAGCGCCGCGTCCACCGCCTGCCAGAACACCGCCAGCCGGCCATCGGAAAACCGCTGTTCCAACATGGCGCGCACGTGCGGGTCGCTGTCGGCATCGCGGCGCAAGGCCTGTAGCGAGGCATAAGGCAGGTACACGCCAGCGCAGTAATTGTGCGTAAGCACATTATCAAACTGGCCCTGCCGATACGCTGCTGGCACCAGCGTGCGCCAGTCGCCGATATAGCGCGCCATCACCGGGTCGTCGGCCAGAAAGGAAAACGCGCCGCCACGAATATAGTGATGCGGCCGCAAAAAGCCAGTGACGATGGCCACATAGAACGCGTGCCCGCTATTGAACGGCGCATCCGGCGGCAGGCTTCTGGCCTCGTCCAGCCGCAAAGCCAGGTGCGCGGCGTCCTCCTCGCCCAGCCCGGCCTGCGCCGCCAGCTGTTGCGCCGCCTGCGGGTTGTCCAAGGCGGCGAAATACAGCTCGCTTACGTCGTTTTCACCTAGCGGGTGATAGCTGATATCCCAACCCATGAACTGGCCTTTGCTGAATATGATTGGACAATGCGGCCAACTATTGGCCGGTGGTGGTTAAAAAGCGTGGCCGGGGTAAGCCGGTGGTGCATTCGTGAAACTTGCGGTGAAAAAAGCCAGGGCTTTGCGGCTTTGGATAACAGCCCCGGCTGCGGCTGTGCCTTATCCGGGCGACGGTTTGCGCGCGGTAAACGTTGGCCGCAAGGTGGCCAAGGTGAATATCACTGGCACCCGGTACATCGTCACCCGTAGCCCGGATAAGCCAACGGCGCATCCGGGGAAACTATGCAATAAAAAACAGCCAGCCCATTGCGGCTTTGGATAGTAACCCCGGATGCGGCTACGCCTTATCCGGGCTACGGGCTACGGGCTGACAGGCGCCCCCCCATTGCGTCTATCCAGATCGTATAATCGACAACAGATCACATCTGTGCCGGGAGGCTCCTTGAAACTTATGCTTGCCAAAATCAAATCCGCCGTCAAGCCCCACCATATTTTTGCAGGGTTGTTTTGCATGGTTGTCCTTGCTTGGTCTTGCTATCCCTATATTTTGATGTGGCTGTTTTCTCCCGATGCTACACTGGAGAAGCTTGGCCCATTCGGTGATTTGTATGGTGGGCTTAATACTCTGTTTTCTGGTATGGCGCTGTTGGGTTTGGGGGTGAATATCTATATGCAGGGTGTGCAGATCCAAAAACTGGAAGCAAAAGAGGACCAGAACGAAAAGTTGCTGAAGGCTCAAGTCGAAGCGGTAAGCATCACAACTTTACTTCAGCACATCGATAAGAAAATAACTGATATAGAACCAAAAAAGCTGGCAGCAAAATCTAATTTTGATAAGCTTAATTCCAGACTGAGCGTGTTAGCACAAGAGCTAAGTGCTAGCACACAAAATTTTGAAAATATACGGACTCGACTTGAATCGCACGAAGAGGTGTTCGAAAACCTTAAATCTGAATTAATGGCACTAATCAAGGAAAAACCCGAAGATGCTATAGTAAACACCCAAAACCTTGCCCTATTCAAAGATCTGAATGAACCTACCATAAACCTGTTAAAGCATCAATTTGACGCACTCACATCAAAAATAGAGCATCTGAAAAAAGATAATATTGAACTACATGCGGAGTGCAAGGTTTTTGAGCATCACTACAATGCCTTGAAACTCGAACTTGGCAGAATGATTGAAAGAAGAGACGAATTGATTTATCGACTAGAGCAACTATGTGAATAAAATTAATTTAATCAAAATTGTAGCCCGGTAGGTTGGGTTGAGCGCAGCGAAGCCCAACGTTTACCGCGCCTCACGCCCCTGCCTCTACTCATCCAAACCCAACATCACCGCTGCGCCCGCCCAATCTGCCGGCAATAAACCCTGACGTACGTAACGGTGAAAACTCGAAAACGGCCAATCGGCTACGCACCGGACATAGCCATGCTTCACCGGGTTGAAGTGCAGGTAATCCACATGCGCCTGTAAATCGGCCTCGTCCCTGATCTGGTGTTCCCAATAGCGGCGCTGCCAGATACCGCGTTCGCGCTTGGCAAGGCGGCTATCGCGGATACATTCGGTTTTGGGCAGGCTGCGTGAAAATGTGGACTTGATCAGCGCCCAGCGCCGCGGGTAATCGGCATCCCCAGGCGGTAGCGTCCAGATGGCGTGCAGATGGTCCGGTAACACCACCATGGCAATTATCTCGAACGGATGGTGGCTGCGTGTCTGCCTGACGGCATGTCGCAAAACATCAATATGGCGAGTCAGGTAATCTTCGCGGCGGTCCGCCAGATTGACTGTAAAGAACCAGGTGCCACCCGCTAATGCAGAACGCCGATAACGCATGTCTGCCTCCGTGCTAGGCGCGGTAAACGTTGGGCTTCGCTGCGCTCAGCGCCAACCTACACGATGTGCCCATTCATCATACACACCGCCCATGACAAAAGGGCAAGCCCTCATCAGGCTTGCCCTTGTTCACGTCTGGCTGCGGCCAACCTTGGCCGCATTCCGCTCTCTGCTTACAGCGACGGCAGCAGGCCGGGGATGGCGAAGCGGTTGTACTCGGCGCGCTGGATCAGGGCGCAGGCTTTTTCGATGTCGGGCGCGAAGTAGCGGTCCTTGTCGTAGAAGCTTACCTGTTCCCGCAGCACGGCCTTGGCGTCTTCCAGCGCGTCGGCGGCCTTGTTCGGGGCGCGGAAGTCCACGCCCTGGCAGGCGGCCAGCAGCTCTACCGCCAGGATGCCGGCGGTGTTGTCGGCCATGTCGCGCAGGCGGCGGCCGGCGAAGGTAGCCATCGACACGTGGTCTTCCTGGTTGGCGCTGGTGGGCAGGCTGTCTACCGAGGCCGGGTGGGCCAGCGATTTGTTCTCGGACGCCAGCGCGGCGCCGGTGACCTGGGCGATCATGAAGCCGGAGTTCACGCCGCCGTTGTTCACCAGGAACGGGGGCAGCTTGGACAGGTTGCTGTCGATCAGCAGCGCCATGCGGCGTTCGGACAGCGAACCGATTTCGGCAATGGCCAGCGCCAGGTTGTCGGCGGCAAACGCTACCGGCTCGGCGTGGAAGTTGCCGCCGGACAGGATGTCGTTATCGTCGGCAAACACCAGCGGGTTGTCGGATACCGAGTTGGCTTCCACCAGCAGCACTTCGGACGACTGGCGGATTTGCGTCAGGCAAGCGCCCATCACTTGCGGCTGGCAGCGCAGGCTGTACGGGTCTTGCACCTTGCCGCAGTTGGCGTGGCTGTCGGCGATTTGCGAGCCGGTGCCCAGCAGCGCGCGGTATTGCGCGGCGGCGTCGATCTGGCCTTGGTGGCCGCGTACCTGGTGGATGCGGTCGTCGAACGGGGTGCGGCTGCCCTGGGCGGCTTCTACCGACATGGCACCGGCTACCGAGGCGGCCACGTACAGGTCTTCGGCGGCAAACAGGCCTTCCAGCGCAAAGGCGGTGGACGCCTGGGTGCCGTTCAGCAGGGCCAGGCCTTCTTTCGGGGCCAGGGTAATCGGTTCCAAACCGGCGCTGCGCATGGCCACGGCGCCCGGTACGCGTACGCCGTCTACAAAGGCTTCGCCTTCGCCGATCAGCACCGCGCTCATGTGCGACAGCGGGGCCAGGTCGCCGGAGGCGCCGACGGAGCCCTTCTGCGGGATCACCGGGTAGATGCCCTTGTTGAACAGGGTGATCATCGCGTCCAGCACCAAGCGGCGAATGCCGGAAAAACCACGCGACAGCGAGTTGATCTTCAGTGCCATCACCAGGCGTACGGTGCTGTCCTGCATCGGCTCGCCGATACCGGCGGCGTGCGACAGCACGATGGAGCGCTGCAGCAGCTCCAGTTCGTCGGCGGCGATCTTGGTGTTGGCCAGCAGGCCAAAGCCGGTGTTGATGCCGTATACGGTGCGGTTTTCGGCCAGCACGCGCGCCACGGTGGCGGCGGAGGCGTCGATGGCGGCGTGGGCGGCCGGGTCCAGCGCCAGCTGGGTAGCCGGGTTGCGGGCGATCTGGCGCAGCTGGGCCAGGGTGAGCTTGCCCGGGGTAATGGTGATGGTGGTCATGGTGGTACCTTTTTCTGTCGGCCACGAAAACCACGAAACAGCACGTAAAATCTTTATATTTGCCACGAAAAAACGGAATAGCAACTGACAGCCTCGCTGCCCGCACTCCAGGGGGTCAAGATGGAGGCCGCCTCCTACAAGCTTGGCGGGTTGGATGGGCATCCTGCGCTTTATCCACCCTATCGGCCTGCCACCTATTCGTAGGGTGGGCTAAGGCCTGAAGGCCGTGCCCACCGCAAGCTTGGCGGGTTTGGTGGGCACGCTACGCTTTGCCCACCCTACCGGCTGAAAACCGGTCGGCGGGCAGTATGAAACGATGGCCCGATGCTGCTGTTGCGATGTCCGTGTATGCGGTGTGCTTCCGCGGCTAAAAGATCCTGTACGTGCCCTTTCGTGGTTTCCGTGGCAAAAATTCTGGCCCCTGCGGCCAACGTTGGCCGCAGGGTACGGGTTTACTTGATCATCGGCAGTTTGAGGCCAAAGCGCTTGGCGGCGGCCACGGCTTGCTCGTAACCGGCGTCGGCGTGGCGCATCACACCACTACCGCAGTCGTTCACCAGCACGCGGGCCAGGCGCTCGGCGGCGGCATCGGTGCCGTCAGCCACAATCACCATGCCGGAGTGCTGCGAGTAGCCCATGCCCACGCCGCCACCGTGGTGCAGCGATACCCAGCTGGCGCCGCCGGCGGTGTTGAGCAGCGCGTTCAGCAGCGGCCAGTCGGACACGGCGTCGGTGCCGTCCTTCATGGCTTCGGTTTCGCGGTTCGGGCTGGCGACCGAGCCGGTGTCCAGGTGGTCGCGGCCGATGACGATCGGCGCTTTCAGCTCGCCGTTCTTCACCATTTCGTTAAACGCCAGGCCGGCGAGGTGACGCTCGCCCAGGCCCAGCCAGCAGATGCGCGCCGGCAGGCCCTGGAAGCTGATGCGCTCGCGCGCCATGTCCAGCCAGCGGTGGGTGTGCTTGTTGTCCGGGAACAGTTCCTTGATCTTGGCGTCGGTCTTGTAGATGTCTTCCGGGTCGCCGGACAGCGCTACCCAGCGGAACGGGCCCTTGCCTTCGCAGAACAGCGGGCGGATGTAGGCCGGCACAAAGCCCGGGAAGTCGAAAGCGTTGGCCACGCCCTGGTCGAACGCCACCTGGCGGATGTTGTTGCCGTAATCGACGGTGGGGATGCCCATGGCCTGGAAGTCCAGCATGGCCTGTACGTGTACGGCGCAGCTCTTGGCGGCTTCGGCGGTCAGGCGGGCGTGCAGTTCCGGCTTGGTCTGCGCGTCTTTCCATTGTTCGACGGTCCAGCCCAGCGGCAGGTAACCGTTGATCAGGTCGTGGGCGGAGGTCTGGTCGGTCACCAGATCAGGCTTGATGCCGCCGGCCTGGGCGCGGCGTACCAGCTCCGGCAGTACCTCGGCAGCGTTACCCAGCAGCGCGATGGACACGGCTTCCTTGCGCGCGGTGTGTTCCTTGATCAGTTCCAGCGCGTGGTCGATGTCGCGCGCTTGTTTGTCCACGTAGCGGGTACGCAGGCGGAAGTCGATGCTGCTCTGCTGGCATTCGATGTTCAGCGAGCAGGCACCGGCCAGCGTGGCGGCCAACGGCTGCGCGCCACCCATGCCGCCGAGGCCCGCGGTGAGGATCCAGCGGCCGGACAGGTCGTTGTTGTAGTGCTGGCGGCCGGCTTCGACGAAGGTTTCGAAGGTGCCTTGCACGATGCCCTGGCTACCGATGTAGATCCAGCTGCCGGCGGTCATCTGGCCGTACATGAACAGGCCTTTGCGGTCCAGCTCGTTGAAGTGGTCCCAGTTGGCCCATTTCGGTACCAGGTTGGAGTTGGCAATCAGCACGCGCGGCGCATTGGCGTGGGTCTTGAACACGCCTACCGGCTTGCCGGACTGCACCAGCAGGGTTTCGTCTTCGTTCAGCTCTTTGAGGCTGGCCAGGATCTGGTCGAAGCACTCCCAGTTACGCGCCGCACGGCCGATGCCGCCGTACACCACCAGACCTTGCGGGTTTTCCGCCACGTCCGGGTCCAGGTTGTTCTGGATCATGCGGAAGGCCGCTTCGGCGATCCAGTTCTTGCAATGCAGGTCGCTGCCGTGCGGGGCACGGATAACACGGGAAGCATCAAAACGCGGGTCGTTCATGGGAGTCTCTCCTCTAAAAATCTGTGTTGGCCGCGAAAAAACAGTAAAAGCCTTTTTTAGCCACGAAAGCACACGAAAAACACGAAACTTTTAATAGCTGCCGCGGATTTGCATGCGTACATGGTTTTCTCATCAGGTTTCGTGTTGTTTCGTGGCTTTCGTGGCAAAGGGCTGTTAACTGCTCTCGTGGCTGAAAATCAAATCAACGGCGCAGCTGGCGGGTAATACCCCAGGCCAGGCGGGCGGCGGCTTTGGCGCCGTGGCTGTCCTGGTCGAAAGCGGGGTTGAATTCCACCAGGTCGGCGCCGATCAGCTTGCCGCTGCGGGCCAGTTTGGCCACCAGCGCGTCCACCACGGCGATGTCCACGCCGTAGCCGGCCGGGGCCGACACCGCCGGCATTTGCGCGGCGGGCAGTACGTCCAGGTCGATGGTGAGGTACACCGCGTCCACGCTATCGACGAACTCGGCCAGCTGCTGGCGCGCTTCGGCCAGGTGCCACGGCGTCATGTCGCTGTCCAGCCGCCATTCGGCGCCCAGGCGGGCGGCGGTGTCGAACAGCGCACGGGTGTTGGCGGTTTCGGCCACACCCAGGCACAGGTAGCGGAACGGCTGGCCCAGCGTGTGGCAGGCCGCGGCGATCTGGGCAAACGGCGTGCCGCTGGTGGCGGTGTCGGCCTGGCGCAGGTCGAAATGGGCGTCAAAGTTGACGATGCCGATGCGCTTGCCGGCGTGGGCGCGGGCCAGGCCCAGCCAGTGGCCGTAGGCGGTTTCGTGGCCGCCCCCCAGCACCAGCGGCAGGTGGCCGGCTTGCACGATGGCGCTGACGGCTGCGGCCAAGCTTTCGTGCGCGGCGTCCAGGTCGCCGTCGTCGCAGCGCACGGTGCCGGCGTCGTACAGCGGCAGCGTGGGGTGCCAGGCCAGGTTGGCCAGCGCGCGGCGCAACGCCAGCGGGCCGTCCACGGCGCCGGTACGGCCCTGGTTGCGGCGCACGCCTTCGTCGCAGGCAAAGCCGAGGATGGCAATGCCGGGCGCGGCGCCCGCGGCCAGCGGCTGTACCGCCTGGTGCCAGCGACGGGCGGCGTCGCCTTCGGCGGCATCAACGCGGCCGGTCCACATGCTCATGTCTATCGTCATTTGAAAATCCTTTTTGCCATGAAGGCGTAAAACCTGTTCTGGCCACGAAACCCGCGAAAAAACACGAAAATGATTGAAAACGCTATGGCTCAAGGAAACAGTGGAAAACCCAAGTGCTTTTAAGTGCACGGCGTTGCCATGCTTTTTACTTTTCTTGTTTCCGTGTTTTCCGTGTGTTTCCGTGGCCAAAAATCATTTTATCTTTCGTGTTTTTTCGTGGTTTTCGTGGCAAAAGCGCTGTTGCCTTTTCTAGCCCGGTCTAATCAATGTGCTGCGCCACCCCACGGAACACGCGCTGCTTCAGCGGGTTGGTGCCCAGGCCGTACACGATTTCGGCCGGGTGCTCGATGTCCCACAGCAACAGGTCGGCCACGCAGCCGGCGGCCAGCTTGCCGTGGCTGTGGCCGCGCCCCAGCGCCTGCGCCGCGTGGCGGGTAGCGCCCAGCAGGGCCTCTTCCGGCGTCAGGCCGAACAGCACGCAGGCCTGGTTCATCGCCAGCCGCAGCGAGGCAAACGGGCTGGTGCCGGGGTTGAGGTCGGTGGATACCGCCATCGCCACACCGGCCGCGCGCAGTTTGTCTACCGGCGGTTTCTGCGTTTCGCGCAGGAAGTAGTAGGCCCCGGGCAGCAGTACCGCCACGGTGCCGGCCTGCGCCATGGCGGCCACGCCGGCGTCGTCCAGGTATTCGATATGGTCGGCCGACAAGCCGCCACACTCGGCCACCAGCGCGGCGCCGTGCAGGTTGGACAGCTGCTCGACGTGGCCTTTCAGTTGCAGGCCATGGGCGCGGGCGGCGTCGAACACGCGGCGGGTTTGCGCCGGCGAAAAACCGACCCCTTCGCAGAACACGTCCACCGCTTCGGCCAGGCCTTCGGCAGCGGCAGCCGGCACGATGGTGTGGCACACATGATCGATATAGGCGTCGGCCTGGCCGGCGTACTCCGGCGGCAGCGCGTGCGCCGACAGCAGCGTGGTGGCCACTTCTACCGGCAGCGCGGCGGCCAGGCGGCGTGCGGCGCGCAGTTGCTTCAGCTCGTCGGCCAGCGTCAGGCCGTATCCGGACTTGATCTCGACGGTGGTCACGCCTTCCTTCATCAGCGCTTTCAGGCGCGGCAAGCTGGCCAGCGCCAGCTCGTCTTCGTCCAGGCTGCGGGTGGCGCGCACCGTGGAAATGATGCCGCCGCCTTCGGCCGCGATTTGCTGGTACGGCACGCCGGTGAGGCGTTTTTCCCATTCCGCGGCGCGGTTGCCGCCGTACACCAGGTGGGTGTGGCAATCCACCAGGCCGGGGGTGAGCCAGCGCCCTTGCGCGTCGTGCACGCTACCGGCCTGGCCGAAAGCCTGCAGCGCCTGGGCTTGCGGCAACACGGCGTGGATGCAGCCATCCTTCAGCCATAGTGCGTGGCCTTCCAGCGCACCGTACGGCGCGGGGTTGGCCGCATCGCAGGTGGCGAGGCGGGCGTTGATCCACAAGGACTGGTCGGGCTGGTGCATGGCGGAATCCGGTTGCGCGATTAATTGTATATACATTTAGACCATGCACGCGCTGGCGTCAAGCAGCTTTTATTGCCGCGCCGCAGCAAGACCGGCATGCCAATGCGTAAAAAAACCATAAAAAACAACAGGCCACGTCAAAACGTGGCCTGTGGCGGGGTGTGGCTTAAATGTATATACAATTACGTTTTGCGTACCCGTGTCTGCGAGCGCAGCTTGTACTTGCTGCCGGGGTGCAGCAGGCGGGCAAAGCTGACCAGGTGCTTGCCGGACCAGGTACGGCGCAGCACGCGCAGGCACGGTTCCGGCAGCGCGAGCGCCAGCAGCTGCTGTTCGTCGGCGCCTGGCAGTACCGCTTCTACCGTGTGCTCCACGTCGGTGAGCGGGCAGGTGCGCATCAGGTAGGCGTTGGGGGTTTCCTGCTCGAAGGCCTGCGCCAGGTAGTCCGGCGCCCACTGCGGGTTGACGTAGCGGTCTTCGATCTGGATCGGGCTGTCGTCTTCGTGGTGCACGATCAGCGAGTGGAACACCGTGGCGCCGGCGGCCATGCCCAGGCGCAGCGCCACTTCCTCGCTGGCCGGCTCGGCGCGGGCAAACAGCACCTGGGCGCGGTAGGCGTGACCACGTAGTGCGATTTCTTCGGCGATATTGTTGACGTCGAGCAGCGGCGACTCGGCCTTGCGCTCGGCTACATAGGTGCCGTCACCGGCGTAACGCAGCAGCACGCCAGCCTCGGCCAGGTCGCGGATGGCCTTGTTGACCGTCATGCGCGACACGCCGAACTGGCGCGCCAGCTCCACTTCGGGCGGAATCTTGGCACCGGGGGCGAAGGTGCGCTGCTTGATGCCGTCGAGGATGAAGTCGCGGATACGCAGGTAATGGGGCTTGGCGGCGGGTTTGGGCGTGCTCATGCCGTGATTGTAACGCGGCACTGGTCAAAGCGCTTGGCAGCGGTTAGCTTAGAGCCGAATGGCATGCATGCACGCATGCCTGGCCTGCTTCCCTACCCTTACCGATGGAATCGCCATGAGTCATCCCGTACACCCCGACCTGTTACCCGCTGGCGTACGCGCCATCGAACTGGCCCCCGGCGTACCCGGCCTGGCCTTTACCCACCCGGCGTTCAGCGCCAGCCTCAGCCTGTACGGCGGCCAGTTGCTGGGTTTTACCCCGCACGGCGGCCAACCCCTGTTTTACCTGTCGCCGGCCGCCATACTTCAGCCTGGTAAAGCCATTCGCGGCGGCGTACCGCTGTGCTGGCCGTGGTTCGGCAAGCACGCTAGCGACGCCAGCCTGCCGCAGCACGGCGTGGCGCGTACCGCGCAATGGACGGTGAATGCGGTAGCGCGCAGCGAGCGCGGGTTTCACGTGAAACTGAACGGCCCGCGCTACGGCGAGCTGTCGTCCAGCCTCAGCCTGGTACTGGAAGACAACGGCGTCAGCCTGGCGCTGACCACCCGCAACCACGGCAAAACCAGCGCCAGCGTCAGCGCCGCGCTGCACAGTTACATCGCGGTAGGCGACCTGCGCCAGGTGGCGCTGAGCGGCCTGGAAAACGCCCCCTGCCACGACAAGCTGACCGACACCCATAGCACGCTACCAGCCACGCCGTGGCGTTTCGCGGCGGCCACCGACGCCGTGGTCAGCAGCGGTGCGCCACTACAGTTGCACGATGAAGCCTGGCAACGCACGCTGGCGATCAGCAGCAGCGGCTCGGCCAGCACCGTGGTGTGGACGCCGTGGCAAAGCGGTGCGGCAGCGATGGCCGACTTGCCAGACGACGGCTGGCAGCACTTTTTGTGCGTGGAAGCGGCCAACGCCGGTGCCGACCGCCGCGACATCGCCGCCGGCGACAGCCACACGCTGGCCCAGCATTTGCGCCTGCAGCAGGTATAATCGGCGCTTTACCGCCGCTGTGTTGACGAGTACCGCATGATTCAACCCGACAGACTGGACCGCTTCTTTCCGATCAAGTACCCCAATGGCGCCACGGTCAGCCGTTTTGCCAAGCACTGCCCGCACTGCAAACAGCTGGTGAAGGCATCGTCTATGGAAGGCATGGCGCTGCTGCTGCAGGACAAGGTGTTCGTGCTGGCCGAGGCACGCTGCCCGCACTGCCAGCACGGCTTTACCGTGAAGTGCGTGATCGACGAGCACAAACAGGTGCACCCGGTGGGCCTGCCGGCCTTCCTGTACCGCATGATGCTGCAGTGGGGCGCGCGCAAGCAGGTGCACACCTTCCGCCAGCAAGCCGACTGGCGGATGGCGCAGCAAGCCGCTGACGACGCCGAGGCGGCGCAGCCGGCGGGCACCCAGCTGCCAGACAGCGCGCTGGTGCAGAAGTCGGAAGACATCCTGGGCAATTTCATGGGGCAGCCTATCCACGCCTGGATCCTGCACAACGGCCAGCGGCTGGTGTACGACCGTGCCGTGCCGCCGGGCGGGCAGTTCCGGCTGGCGGCAAACGAGGTGCTGTTCGACAACCGCCTGATTTACCGCCCGGCCTGATCGCCGGCGCAGCAACAAAAAACCCCGTCAGCTTGTGGCGGGGTTTTGTTTTTGGCGCGCTGGTGGCGGGGTCAGTTCAGCCGGATGCGGTACAGGCAGGCGTCGTCGTCGTCACCGCCATCCACCATGCCCAGGCGCTGGCACAAGCGCCTGGCGGCCAGATTGGCCGCGTCGGTGCGGGCAAACACCTCCTGCGCCCCGTACGGGCCGAAAGCCAGGCTCAGCACGCTGTCCATTGCTTCGGTATACAGCCCGATGCCCAGCCAGTCCGGGTGCCCCCAGAACCCCAGCTCCCAGCAGTGTGCGCTGCGCAGATGCAGCTCGGCACAGCCGACGACCTCGTCGCCCAGCCATAACAGCGCGATCTTGTCCTGCCCTTGCGGCCACACCAGCGCCACCCGCTGGCACCAGGCCTCGCTGGCGTGCACATCCTGCGGTGCCTGCGCCCACGGCAAGCTGTCCGGAAAGCGCCGCAACAAGGGCAGGCTGACTTCGATTGCCGCCAGCAAGGCGGCACCGTCGCCCGGCTGCGGCGCGGCCAACCTCAGGCGTGGCGTGTGGTAGCCGTCCAGCAAGGGGTCGGCCAAGGCTAACGGTTTCATGCATCCTCCCGACCCTGATGTACAGGGCAAGGCTACGGGTGGGCGACGGCGGGCTCAGCCGCCGTCCAGCACCGCGGCCACCAGCGTGGCAATGCGTTCGCTGGCGCCTTGGTGGGCGCGGGTAAAGGCCAGGCCGGCCTCACGCATGCGCTGGCGCGCGGCGGTGTCGGCCAGCAGCTGCAAGGCGCTGGCCACCAGCTGCGGCGCGTCGGCCACCTGCTGCGCGGCGCCGGCCTGCAAGGCCAGCGCGCTGGCCTCGGCAAAATTATAGGTGGATGGTCCCAGGAGTACAGGTACGCCGACGCTGGCCGGCTCGATCAGGTTTTGCGCGCCGAAATCCAGCAGCGAACCGCCGACAAAGGCCACGTCAGCGGCGGCGTAGTAGGCAAACAGCTCGCCCATGCTGTCGCCTACCCACACCTGGGTTTCGGCGGCCACCGGCCTCTGGTCGCTGCGGCGCTGCACGGCAAAACCGCGGTCTGCGGCCAACTGTGCCACCTCGGCAAAGCGCTCCGGGTGGCGTGGCACCAACACCAGCAAGGCTGGCTGCGGGCCGGCAGCGCGCCAAGCGTCCAGAATCAGTGCTTCTTCGCCATCGCGGGTGCTGGCGCACACCCACACCGGGCGCTGGCCGATCGCGGCGCGGAACGCCTCGCCCTGCGCCAGCTTGTCGGCCGGCGGCGTGAAATCGTACTTGGTACTGCCGCACACCTGCGGCGCCGGCGTGCCCAATGCGGCCAACCTTGCCGCGTCAGCGGGGCTTTGCGCCGCCACCGCGTTCAGGCGTTGCAGCGCCGGGCGTACCAGGCGGGTAATGCGGCGGTAACCGGCGGCCGATTTTTCCGACAGCCGCGCGTTCACCAGCAGTACCGGCACGCCGGCGTCGCGGCAGGCATGGATCATCGCCGGCCAGATTTCGGTTTCCATCAGCAGCAGGCAAGCCGGCTGCGCGGCGGCAACAAAACGGCGCATCCAGCGCAGGTTGTCGTACGGCAGGTAGTGCACCTGGGCGTCGGGGTACAGCTCCTGGGCGATGGCGCGGCCGGTGGGCGTCATCTGGGTAATCAGCAGGCTGGCCTGTGGATAACGCGCGCGTAGCGCTTTCACCAACGGCAGCGCGGCGCGGGTTTCACCCACCGACACCGCGTGCAGCCAGATCTGCTGCCCGCGTGGCTGCGGCAGGCTGCGGCCGAAGCGCTCGTCCCAATGCGCCAGATACGCCGGCGCCTGGCGGGCGCGTTTTTTCAGGTAACGCTTGATCAGCGGCGTCAGCAGCGGCCACAACGCAGAGTACAGGCGCAGCAGCATCAGGCCGCCCCCCGCACACGCGCCAGCAAGGCCAGCACCGCGTCTACCGGCGGGATCTGCCCTGCCCGGCCGATGTTGGCCGCACGCGCGGTTTCCACCACGCCGGTCAGCGCCGGGTCGGTGTCGGTATAGATGGCCACCAGCGGCACGTCCAGCGCGTTGGCCAAATGGGTCAGGCCGGTATCCACCCCCACCACGGCCGTAGCGTGGCCCAGCAGGGCGGCAGCCTCACGCAGCGGCATGCGCGGTGCCACCAGCGCGCCCGGCATGGCAGCAGCCAGGCGTTGCGCCCGTGCCTGCTCGCTGGCGTTGCCCCACGGCAGTACCGCGTACAAGCCTTGCGCTGCCAGCTCGGCGGCCAGTGCCAGCCAGTGCGGTTCCGGCCACAGCTTGCTGTCGCGGCTGGTGGCGTGCAGCAGCACCACGTAAGGGCCGGCCGGCAGCCAGCCCAGGCGGTGGCCGGCACGGATGCCGAACACCGGCGCACCGGCCACTTCATAACCGAACGCCGCCGCAAACAGGCGGCGGTTGCGTTCGATGGCGGAAAGCTGGCGGCTCACGGCGTAATGCCGTTCGTAAAACCGCGCCGCCAGCGGTTCGCGGATGCTGGCCGCGTCGTAGCCGGCCAGCGGGCCGTTAGCCAGCCAACCGGGCAGCGCACTTTTCAACAAGCCCTGTGCGTCCAGCACCAAGTCCCAACGCGTGCCTTGCAAGGCCTGCTTCAGCGTTGCCATCTGCTGCCAGGTCTCGCGCGCCAGCAAATGCTTGCGCCAGCGGCGCCAGGCGATGGGCAGGGTGGCCTGTACCTGCGGGTGCAGGCCGGGGATATCCACAAAAGCTTCTTCGGCCAGCCAGGTAATGCGGGTGTCGGGCTGGTGTTGCGCCAGCTCGGTCAGTGCCGGCCAGGTGTGGATAAGGTCGCCCATCGACGATGTGCGCAGCAGGAGGACATTTTTCATGCGCGGAATTTTACGGCTGCCCCTGTGGTTAACCAAGTAAAATCGCCGCGACCCGAATGTGGATAAGGCGCTGTGGATAAGCAGGCTGAAAGTTATCCACAATTCGTCCTGTTGCGGCCAGCCCGCTTTGCCATGCAAGCGCACACAAGGCAACACCTTGAAAATAGGTATTTTTTCAAGGTTATCCACAACAATGTGGCCTCTATATCATTGTCTTCAATATAAAAAAGGGTAAACAGGGAAGGTTGGACGAACGACCAAGCGTCTACTGCAAAACCGTCAAAAAAACCGTCTGTAACCACTGCTAAATGGGATGACTGCCGACCGCCACCCTGCTGCAGACCAAACGACGCTACGTCATGCACAGCGACAGAGGTAAACTGGCGGGCAGAATTGTGGACAACCGCCTGTTGGCAAAAAGCGGGATATTTATCCACAAGACGTGCACCCGCTAACAGGGGCGCAGGGCACACGAAGCCATATCTGGCAAAGCATTGAAAAAAAAAGGAAAAGCAAGGTTATCCACAACATGGCCTAGCCTTCATCTGCCCTTATCAATATATAAATGGACAGTCAGGAAAACATGTCTGAACCGATTAGCGTGGTGCTTATCACCAAAAATGCGGCAACACAGCTGGAAAAATGTCTGCAAAGTTGTGCCTTTGCTGACGAGATCGTGGTGGTGGATTCGGGAAGCAGCGACAGGACATTGGCAATAGCTTCTGCCTATAAGGCTAAAGTTATCCACCAGGACTGGCTGGGATTCGGTCCGCAAAAGCAATTTGCGGTGGCACAAGCACGCCACGACTGGGTGTTGTGCCTGGATGCCGACGAGTGGCTATCGCCAGAATTGATACATGAAATCAAGACCTTGATGCAAAAACCCACAGGCCATGCCTGGCGTTTTGCCCGTAGCAACAAGTTCATGGGTCGTTTTCTGAAACACGGCGAGGGCTACCCCGATTACAGCCTGCGCCTGTTTCACCGTCAGCACGCCGGCTGGTCGGACGACCTGGTGCACGAGTACGTGATCGCCGATGGCGAGATCGGTACGCTGAAAGGCGACCTGATGCACGAATCGGGCGAAGACATCGCCCGCTACCTGGAAAAACAGAACCGCTACACCACGCTGCAGGCCGAAGCGCTGTTCCAGCGTGGCAAAAAAGCCGGTATCGGCAAGCTGGTGTTCAGCCCGCTGCTGCGTTTCATCAAGTTTTACCTGGTACGGCAGGGTTTCCGCGATGGTTTGCCCGGCCTGGTGCACATCAGCATTGGTTGCTTCAACAGCTACATCAAATACGCCAAGCTGATCGAGCTGTATCGGCTGGCGGCCAACCGCCACTAAGCGCAGCCAGCGGCAAACGGTAGCGCGGCTGTGGATAACCGCCGCTGCAACAGCGCGTTATCCGCTAGCCGGCAAGATTTTGTCTTGCACCGTGTTTTGCGGTAGTAATGACGCTATCGTGATCTGCCGTTCTGCCCACATGATCCGCTTTCCTCCCCCCTTGCAGCCTGGCGACAGTGTTGCCGTTTGCGCCGTGTCGTCCGGTGTGCCCGAGGTGATGCAGGCGCGGCTGGATGCGTCGCTGCAACAGCTGCGCGACGCCGGCTACCGCGTGCTGGAAGGCGCCACCCTGCGCCGGCAGCAACAGCAGGCCAGCGGTAGCGTGGCCGAGCGCCTGGCCGACCTGAACCGCTTCCTGTACGACCCGGCGGTAAAAGCCATCCTGCCGCCGTGGGGCGGCGAGCTGGCCATGCCGCTATTGGCCGGGCTGGACTGGGCAAGGTTGGCCGCATTACCACCCAAATGGTTGTGCGGCTTTTCCGATGTGTCCACGCTGGCGGTACCGCTGACGCTGCGCGCCGGCTGGGCCACGCTGCACTCGCCCAACCTGTTCGACCTCAGCCACCCGCAACGGCAAGCAGAGATGCAAGCGCTGTGGCACAGCTGGCAACACGGTTTGCCGCCGCCACAGCAGGCCTATACGCAATACTGGGCTGATGGCGACCCCGCTACCCCTGCGGCCAGCCGCGTGCGCGTAGCGGGCGGCGGCAGCGTCAGGCTGCAGGGTTTGTTGCTGGGGGGCTGCCTCGATACGCTGTCGCGGCTGGCGGGGACGCCGTATCTGGATCTGGCACGCTGGCGCGGCCAACCACGGCTGCTGTACCTGGAAAACGCCGAGCTGGCGCCGTGCGAGCTGCTGCGGGCGCTGACCGGCATGCGCCTGGCAGGCAGCTTTGACGGCCTGGCCGGGCTGATCCTGGGCCGTAGCAGCGGCCCGCACGCGCGCCACCCCGACGAGCTGGGCTACGAAGATGCGGTGCTGCAGGCGCTGGACGGCCTGCCCTGCCCGCTGGTGCTGGACGCCGATATCGGCCACGTGCCACCGCAATGGACGCTGATGAACGGCGCCTGGGCCGAGCTGGAGGTTGGCCCAGGCCACGCCCGCTTGCTGCAGCGCCATCCCGATTTCAACCGAGCTGGAGAATGACCATGCAAACCCGTCTTGCCCCGCCGTCGGCGGCTTTTGTCGGCGTATCCTGGCTGGCGCTGTTTGCCGGCATGCTCACCTACCTGATCGGGCTGCGGAACGCCACAATGCCGCTGAACGAGAAAGGCTACTACTGCACCGTGTTGTTGTACGGCCTGTTTGCCGCCGTGGCGGTACAGAAGAACACCCGCGACCAACTGGCCAGCCGTCAGGGCGAGCCGGTATGGCACAACACCAGTGAGGAGGTTTGATGGCCATCCTGCTGCGCGACGCCACCGCCTTTGACGCCGACAGCGTACAGGCGCTGTTGTTCGACCACGGCCCCAACCCGTGGAACTGGCTGCCACCGGAAGGCGTGGCGCTTACCCTGCAACAGCTGGTCGCCGGCTTGTGCCGTGGCGTGCTGGCCGAAGACGGCACCGTGCTGGTGGGCGCCGTGCTGTACCGCCGTGCCGACCCCTACCCCAGCCTGCGCCCGGATGATGTCGACAGCGCGCAGTGCGGCTATATCGTGGAAGCCGTGGTGCACCGCGATTACGCCGGCCACGGCATTGGCGCCCGCCTGTTGCAGGCCGCCTGCCAGCAGCTGGCCAACGATGGCCTGGCCTGGGTGGTGGCCGACCGCCACGAAGAAAACGGCCCGTCGGCCGGCATGATGCGCAAGGCCGGCTTTAGCCAGCTGGGCGTGTACGACGACCCGGCACGCCGCCCCAGCGGCAGCGGGCGTACCGCGGTGTGCGGCCGGCGCCTGTAGCCGCTGAGCGCCGTTAAAAAAACAGCCTCGTCCGGTCATGCCGAACGAGGCTGTTTTGCATCATGCATTCGTTTGCTTTGCTTACACGCTGTAATCGCCCCACACCGTCTGGATGGCACCCACGGCCGCCAGCGCCGCCGTTTCGGTGCGCAGGATGCGCGGGCCCAGCTTCAGCGGCGTCCAGCCGGCGGCAATGGCCTGCTGTTCTTCCGCACCCGACAGCCCGCCTTCTGGCCCGGCCATCAGCCACGCCTGCTGCGGCGTGCGGGCGATGTCTACCAGCTTCTGCGTACCCAGCGGCGACAGCAGCAGGTGGGCGTCGGCCGGCGGCAGGCTGGCCAGCCACTGCTTCAAGCTGAGGATAGGCCGCACCTCGGGCACCGTGTTGCGCCCGCTCTGCTCGCAGGCGGCAATCACGATCTCCTGCCAGCGTTGCACGCGCTTGTCGGCGCGGTCGCCGGCCAGCTTGACGATGCTGCGCTCGGTGGCCAGCGGCTGAAAAGCGCTGACCCCCATTTCCACCCCTTTTTGCAGCGTGAACTCCATGCGGTCGCCGCTGGAGATGGCCTGCGCCAGGCCCAGCCATACCGGCGATTCGCGGCTGGTGTCGTCAAATGCCGTGATCGTGCAGGCAACATCGCGCTTTGCCAGCTCGGTAATGGCAGCCTGGTATTCGCCGCCACGGCCGTTGAACAGGGTAATGGCGTCGCCCTCGCGCAGGCGCAGCACTTGTACGTGGCGCACCACGGTGTCCGGCAGCGCCAGGCTTTGCCCGGCAGCCAGCGCGGCGTCTATAAAAAACCTTGGCATCGTGTGTTGATCGTTCGTGTTGATAACGGTATTTTGCTTGGTTTGCTGCACGTGCAACAACAGAAACATCACACGGTAGCAGCGGGGCCTGCCCGCAACGCGAGAGGAGAGTCGGATGCAAGTGGTCGATCAGGTAATACAGGTCGTACGCGACGTGGCCCGCTACGAGGTCATGCCGCGCTTTTTGCGCGTGGGCAAGACGCGCAAAGAGGACGGCTCGCTGTTTACCGAAGCCGATCTGGCTTGCCAGCAGATGTTGCAGCAGCGTCTGCCTGCCATCCTGCCCTACCCGGTGCTGGGCGAGGAAATGACGCGCGAGGAGCAAGACGCGCTGTGGGACGCCAACCAGGCCGGCCTGTGGGTGGTGGACCCGATCGACGGCACCACCAACTTCGTCAACGGCCTGCCCTACTTTGCCGTATCGGTAGCCTTGATGGTCAACGGCGTCAGCGAGCTGGGGGTGATCTACAACCCGGTGTCCGACGAAATGTTCTACGCCCGCCGCGGCTGCGGGGCCTACCTCAACGGCCAGCGCCTGCCGCTGAAAACGGTGGCCAACAGCATGGGCGACGCCATCGCCGCCGTCGAAATCAAATACCTGCGTTCCGGCAAGCTGGCGGCGCGCATGGGCAGCGTGGCGCCGTTCGGCAGCCAGCGCAGCATGGGCTCCAGCACGCTGGACTGGTGTTTCCTGGCCGCCGGCCGCTACGACATCTACCTGCATGGCGGCCAGCGGCTGTGGGATTACGCCGCCGGTGCGGTGATCCTGGAAGAAGCCGGCGGCCGCATCGCCAGCCTGTACAACGACAATTACTGGGCCGACGCCATCTGGAAGCGCTCCGCCATCGCCGCGCTGAACCCCGAGCTGTTTGCGCAGTGGCACAAGTGGGTACGCGCCAACCAGTAAGCTGCGTCATACAAAAGCCGTGCGGCCAACCTTGCCCAAGGTTGGCCGTTTTGTTTTGTGCTGGGCGTTTAACGCCCCAGCAACAGCACGGTGCCGGCCACGCTAAGGCCTGCACCCAGCCAGCCCAGTAGCGGCGGCGCCTGGCGCGTCACCACCCACAGCATCGGCAGGATCAGCACCGGGCTGAGCGCCGACAGCATGCCCACGGTGGCCACGTTGCCGCCTTGCAGCGCCACCATGATCAGCGTCATGCCCAGCCCCAGTGCCACCAGGCCGTTCAGCGCCAGTTGCCCCAGCATGCGCGGGGTGGGCGGGTTGGCCATGCGCGCCAGCCGGCTGCCGCTGGCCCACAGCAGCCAGTTGGCCGCACAGCCGATCGCCATGCGCAGCGCGCTGGCGGTGAGCGGGTCCAGCCCGCTGGCCATGGCCGGTTTGGCGAAGAAGGTGCCCAGCGCCTGGCACAGCGCGGCGGTCAGGCCCAGCGCCACGCCGGCTTTCAGGCCGTGGCTTTGTTCCCACTGGTGGCTGCTGCCGTCGCGGCGGCCAAACGCCACCGCCACCAGCACACCGCCAAACACCAGCACGCTACCGGCCAGCGCCTGCAGGCTGAGCGCCTCGCCCAGCAGCAGCACGCCCAGTGCTACCGAAAACACCGAGTGGGTGGCAAATAGCAGGCCGGTGCGGCGCGGGCCCAGCCGGTTCATGGCGGCGAACATCAGCGCATCGCCCAGAAAAATGCCGCACAGTGCCGACAGCGTTAGCGGCAGCAGCGCGGCGGCGTGCAGTGTGGCCCAGCCGCCCAGCGCCAGGCTGGCACCGCCCAGCAGTACGGTGAGGAAGCTTAGCCGCAAGCGGCTGAAGGCAAACGGCCCGAAGTGGCGCGCCGGGGTGGCGCCGATAATGCCGCCGGCGGCCCAGCAGGTGGCGGCGCCGACGGCGGCCAGGTCGTACAGCAGCATCAGCGCCCCGCTTTCGTTGCCGGTTCCAGGATGGCCAGCAGCGCGCTCATCGACGCGTCCAGCGCGTCCAGCTGCGCGGCGTCCAGCGGCGCCAGGATGCGCGCCATATTATCCACATGCGCCGCCACCACCTCGTTTACCAGATCCAGCCCTTGCGGCGTCAGCTGCACCAGCAGGCTGCGTGCGTCGTCGGGGTTGGGCAGGCGGCTGACCAGGCCGCGCTCGGCCAGCAGCTGCAGCTGACGCGTCATGGTGCCGGACGACAGCATCAGGCTGGAAAACAGCGCGGTGGGCGCCAGGCAATACGGCGCACCGCTGCGCCGCAGCGTAGCCAGCACGTCGAACTCCCAGTTGCTGATGTCGTACTGGCCAAAGGTGTCGTTCAGCCGTTTTTGCAGCTGGATGCTGCAGCGGCCCAGCCGGCCGATGATGGCCATGTGGCGGGTGTCGAGGTCGGGGCGTTCGCGCTGCCATTGCGCGCGGATGGCGTCGACGGCGTCGGGGGGTTGCGGGGTATCCATGCCGGCTCCAGATAGCTCGTGTTCAAGATAATTATCTTGAGTTAAAGATAAATTATCGATTACGATAATTATATCTTGAATTGGAGATATCGCCGTGACGACTGCTTCCCGCCTGTGGCGCGACACCCTGCTGACTGCCGTGGTGCCGCTGATCTGGGGTTCCACTTACCTGGTGACCACGCAATGGTTGCCACCCGGCCTGCCGTTCAGCGCCGGTGTGCTGCGCGTGCTGCCGGCCGGCCTGCTGTTGCTGCTGTGGACGCGCCACCTGCCGCAACGGCAGGAATGGCCACGCTTGCTGCTGCTGTCGCTGCTGAATATCGGGGCCTTCCAGGCACTGTTGTTCATGGCGGCCTACCGTTTGCCCGGCGGCATTGCGGCGGTGTTGGGGGCGATTCAGCCGCTGCTGATGATGGGCTTGTTATGGCTGCTGGAGCGGCAAACCCCACGGCCGCTGGTGTTGCTGGCGGCGTGCAGTGGCCTGGCCGGCATGGCGGTGCTGCTGAATGCCGGCAACGCGCAGTGGGACACGCTGGGTGTGCTGGCGGCGGCCGGCGGCGCCATCGTGATGGCGCTGGGCATGTACCTGGCACGGCGCTGGGGTAGCAGCCTGCCCTTGCTGGCGCTGACCGGCTGGCAGCTGACACTGGGCGGTGTGATGCTGCTGCCGGCCGCGCTGTGGCTGGACCCGCCGATGCCGGCGCTGTCGGCGGCCAACGTGGCGGGCTATGCTTACCTGTCGCTGGTGGGCGCGCTGCTGGCTTACGGCTTGTGGTTCCGCGGCCTGCGCCTGCTGCCGCCGGTGGCGGTGTCGGCGCTGGGCCTGCTCAGCCCGGTGGCGGCGGTGATCCTGGGCTGGGTGGCGCTGGGGCAAAGCCTGCACGGCTGGACGCTGGCCGGCATGGTGACGGTGCTGGCCAGCGTGCTGTGCGTGCAGCTGGCCAGTAGCCGGCGCCCGGCGCGCAGGCCGGCCTAGCCGGATTAATCGCGCTGGCAGACGCGGATAAGGTGCCCGTCCGGGTCGGCCAGCACAAAGGTCTGGCCGTAGGGTTCTTCGCGTAGCGGGCTGACGATGTTCAGGCGGCTGTCCTGCTGCCAGCGCGCATACAGCGCCGCCACGGTACTGCCATCGGGCAGCATGATGCCGATCTCGCCACGCGGCGCGGCGTGCTGGTCGGGCGCGGTGCCGGACCACAGCGCAAACAGCGCGTCGCCGCTGCCGGCAAAGGCCACGTACTGCGGGCTGGTGAAAACCGGCTTGGCCGCAAACAGCTGCTGGTAGAAGGTGGTGGAACGGGCGATGTCGCTGACGTAGATCAGCTGCAGGTTGGCAACGATGGCGGTGGTCATGGTGGTGTTCCTTACTGGGGGAAACCACAGCCTACGCGCCCCCTGCTGCCAGCCTGCTGTCAGTAGGGAGTCAGTTTTTTTCGGCTTGCTGCCAGCTGGAAAGCGGTAGCGCCGTCATGCGGGCGCGTCGTCCAGCAGCGTGATTTCCACCCGCTCCTTGCCACGGCCCACGTTCTTGCGCTTCAGCGCGATGCGCCCCACCTCGCCGCTGTGGCGCAGATGGGTGCCGCCGCAGGGCACGCGGGCGATGCCGGGCAGCTCCCAGTAACGGCGCCCGCTGGCGGCGTCGGAAAAGGCGCTGGTAATGGCCAGCTTGGCCGCAATCAGCGCGTCGATGCGCGCTTGCAAGGCGGGCAGGTGCGGGGTGATGGCTTGAGGCAGCGCAAAGTCGATACGCGCCTTGTGTTCGGCGATGTGGGCGCCGATTTTTTCCACGTCCGGCAGCGTCTGATAAATCGTTTCCAGCACCAGTTCGGCGGCAAAGTGCAGCCGCATCAGCCGGTAGCGCCGCGGCCAGTCCAGCTGCAGCGTCACCGCCGCGCCGGGCTGCAAGCCGTGTTGCGGTGGCAGCGTGTAGACGATGTCCTGCCCCTCTTTGCGCGCCGCCAGCACCGGCCAGCCGGCTATGCTGCCGTGGTCGCTTTCCTGGCCGCCGCTTTCGGCGTACAGGATGGTGGCGGCCAGCGTGACCTCCGCACCGGCTACGCTGGTCACTGTGGTGTCCAGCGTGCACAGGTAGGGGTCGTCCCAGAATACCTTGCGGGTCATGCCTGGCCCCGCTCTGCGGCCAACCGTTGGTAAATGGCCGGCTCCACTTTTTCCATGATGCGTTCCGGCTTGCCCAGCGCGCCAAAGCCGAACTGCGCGTACAGGCCGTGCGCGTCGGCGGTGGCCAGCATGAAGCGGCGCAGGTTTTGCAGCCGCGGGTGTAGCTGGATGTAGCGCATCAGCGCTTTGCCGATGCCCTGGCTGCGCGCACTGTCGGTGACGAACACGTCGCCCAGATAGGCGAAGGTGGCGTAGTCGGTAATCACGCGGGCAAAGGCCAGCTGTTCGCCGTCGGCGTTGTAGCCGCCGATCACCAGCGAGCCCTGCAGCGACGCCTCGAAGATGTCGCGCGGCAGGCCGGCGGCCCAGTACGACTCGCGGCTGAGGTAGTGGTACACCTGCTCGCGGTCGAGCCGGGCGCAGTCGGTGCTGAACAGCACCACCGGTTGCGGCCCTTGCAGGCGTAGCCAGCGGTGGCCTTCGGCGTCGACGCCCTCGCCTGCCGGCTGCCAGCCATGGCGGCGGTAGAAGGCCAGCACCTGGGCGTTGGCGGCGTAGCACTTCAGCGTGGGGCGGCCGCTGTAGCGGGTTTCGCAGGCTTGCAGCAGCGCGCTGCCCACGCCGTGGCCCTGTTGCTCCGGGCGCACGTACAGGTGGTGGACGAAGTTTTCGCGCGGGTAGACGCCGGCAAAGCCGAGCACGCTGCCGTCGTCGGCCAGTGCTACCAGCAGGCTCTCGTCGGCGGTGTCGCGCTCGAAGTCGGCCAGCTGCATGCTGTGCGGCGGGCGCCAGTGGAAGGCGTGGCGCCGGGTGTCGAGGTAGCACTGCGCAACGGCGTCGCGCAGGTGCGGGGCGTAGGGCTGGATGATCATGCGGTCTCCGCTGGGCGTGGCCACCAGCACAACGAGGCTTCGCTGCTGGCGTGGACGAAACCCAGCTTACGATACAGATCGATGGCGTGGTAGTGGGCATCGGCCACGATCACCAGCCGCGGTACCCGCGCCAGCCCCCATTCCGCCAGCGCGCTGACCAGGCCGCTGGCCAAGCCCAGGCGCCGTGCCGCCGGCGCGGTGGCCACCATCTGGAAGCGCCCCAGCGATTGCCAGGCAAACAGGCCGGCGCTGGCCTGTAGCTGCCCGTCGGCAAACACGCCCCACACATGGCCGTGGCCGTTGTTGTCCAGTTGCTGGTAACGCTGCTGCAGGCCGCCCAGGAAGCGGCGATAGCCTGCCTCATCGTGGCCGGGGTCGCGGCTGGCGGCCAGTAGCGAAGTCCATTGCTGCCAGTCGTCGTCGCTGGCCAGCGGCCGCAGCGTGTAGCCGGCGGGTAGCCGGGTTGGCCGCAGGCTGTCGCGGGTAAGCAGCAGCGCGCAGGTTTCCATGTACTGGTAGCCGGCGTCCAGCCACGGCTGGTAACGCGCGGCGCAGTCTTCGTCTTCCATCGCCCACAGCAGCGTGCGGTGCTGTACGCCGGCGTGGCCGGCGAAAACAGCGTCGAAGCGGGCTTCCCACGCGTCGCGCTGTAGCGGGGCCTGGTCGGGCAGCAGCAGGTTGCCAAAGTAGAAGTCTGGCTGCGTCGGCGTGGCCAGCTGCCAGTAACCGGGGTGACGGCGCAGCTGTGCCGTCTGCCCTAGCAGTTTGCGCTCGCTCAGCACGCCCGGCAGGTCCAGCGACAGCGCCAGGATGTGGCGCTCGCCCTCCTGGCGGCTGGGCACAAAGCCCAGGCGGCGGGCCAGCCGCTGCGCCGGCAGGTTGGCCGCGTGGGTGTCGGCTTCCACGCGGTGCAGGCCCAGCGGGTTGAAGCCGGCGTACAGCAAGGCGGTACTGGCTTCCTGGGCGTAGCCTTGGCCCCAGTAGGCCTGGTCCAGCTCGATGCCGAACTGTGCCTCGCCGGGCAGGCTGCTGTGGCGCAGGCCGACCGAGCCGATCAGCGTGCCGCTGTCGGCCAGGGTGATGGCCAGCTGCCATGCCCGGCGCGGGGTGGCCTGCTGCTGGGCGATGAACTGCTGCAGCAAGCCCTGGCTGAAGCCGGGGCTGAGCTCGTGGGCGGCGTAGTGCCGGCCGAAGGCGCCGCCGCTGCGCAGACGGCAGTAGGCGTCGGCGTCGTCGGCGTGGAAGTCGCGCAGGCGCAGGCGGGGTGTGGCAAGTGGCAGGGTCAGCATCGGTGCGGGCCTTTCTCCAGCAACCAGCGTTGCTGTGACAGCTGGTGGTGTGCGGGCAGGACGGGGCGGGCGCGGGCGTGTAGCAGGCTGCTGGCGTGCTGGCACAGTGCCTGCCACAGGCGATGGTGGTGTTGCGGGGGGAGCTCGTCGGCGAGCACGTCGCGCGCGAGATGGCGCGACAGGGTAAAGAGCGATGCCATGATGGCGTTTCCTTGTAAAGAGCGTGGCCCGCTGCCGCAGCAGGATGGGCCGGTATGCATAAAGATCGAAATGCCGTCCGCGTGGCGGAGGACAGCGGCATTGTGGTGATGGCGCCGTACGGCGTCAATGGCCGAAGGGGCAGACCGTGGCCAGCCCGCGGTGCAAGTGAGGTTTTATCGCCACGGGCAGCGTGAAAGAACAAGGGCAAGCCGCATGGCTTGCCCTTGTGGTGTTGCGGCCAACGTCTGGCCCTAGGCGGCAGCGGCGCGCCGTGCTTTCAGGTAGCCCAGCAGGCCGTGGCCGGAGTACAGCGCCAGCGCCGCCCAGATCAGGCCGAAGCCGATGGCGCGGCTGCTGCCGAACGGCTCGTGGTACAGCCATACGCCCAGCAGTAGCTGGATGGTGGGGCCCAGGTACTGGATCAGCCCCACCGTGGCCAGCTTCAGGCGGCGCGCGCCGCTGGCAAACAGCAGCAGCGGGATGGCGGTGACCACGCCGGCGCCCATCAGCAGCGCGTCGGTGGCCAGGCCCAGCTGGCCGAAGGCGCCGTCGCCGCGCACGGCAAACCACAGCAGCGCGGCCAGCGCCAAGGGCAGCATCAGGAAGGTTTCCAGCGCCAGCCCTTCCAGCGACGGCAGCGGCGCTTTTTTGCGCAGCAGGCCGTACACGCCGAAGGTGGCCGCCAGGCTCAGCGCCACCCACGGCAGCGTGCCTACCGATAGTGTCAGCCACGCCACGCCCAGCGTGGCCAGGCCGATGGCGATGCCCTGGGTGCGTGTCAGCCGTTCGCCCAGAAACAGCCGCCCCAGTAGCACGTTCACCAGCGGGTTGATGAAGTAACCCAGGCTGGCTTCCACCACCCGGTTTTCGTTGACCGCCCAGATGTAGATCAGCCAGTTGAACGACAGCAGCAGCGACGACAGCGCAAACACGCGCAGGCGGGCGCCGTCGCGCAGGCTATCGCCCAGCCAGCGCCAGTTGCGTTGTACCAGTAACACGATGGCGACGAATACCGCCGACCACACAATGCGGTGACACAGGATTTGCAGCGCCGGCACCGCGTGCAGCGGCTTCCAGTACAGCGGGAACAGGCCCCAGATAAAGAACGCGCCGGTGGCGTACAGCACGCCTTTGCCGGTTTCGTTGGGTGTAGATGACATGGATACGTCTCTAAGGTTGGCCGCAGGCCGGCGGGTAGCCGGTGGCGGGAATGACTCAAGGCTGCACTGTAGCGGTGCGGCACTGGCGTGCTCAACCGTGGCGGCAGAACGCAGTGTTTCCACCTGCGGCACGCGTGAACAGCACCATGCCGTGCGGGTAGCGGCGGCGATTTTGCTGCACTGGCACATTTGCCGCACTCGCGTGCGCGCGAGGCGGAAAAAAACGACAAAGCTTTTGACGTTTACGTTTACGTCAACTAGTGTTCGCACAAAGCGGTGGCCACGCCATCAACACACTATAAAGAGACAGAGACATCGCCCGCTGCTTACCGCTGCCGGGCCACATCACCAGGACGGGACGGCTCACAAGGCTTCACCCGACCCGCTGCGACAAGCACACAGATGGAGGAGACACCATGTCGATTCGCCACGTCGAACTGGAAGACAAATACACGGCACCTACCGGGCAGGTATTGCTCAACGGTATCCAGGCGCTGGTACGCCTGCCGATGATGCAGCAGGCGCGCGACCGCGCCGCCGGGCTGAACACCGCCGGCTACGTTACCGGCTACCGCGGCTCGCCGCTGGGCAATGTGGACCAGACCATGCAGAAGGCCAGCAAGCACCTGGCCGCGCACAATGTGGTGTTCCACCCGGGCCTCAACGAGGACCTGGCCGCCACCGCGGTGTGGGGTACGCAGCAGGTGAACATGTTCGAGGGGGCCAAGTACGACGGCGTGTATTCGATGTGGTACGGCAAGGGCCCCGGCGTGGACCGCTCCGGTGACGTGATCAAGCACGGCAACGTGGCCGGCACCAGCAAGTTCGGCGGCGTGCTGCTGATCTGCGGCGACGACCACGCCGCCAAGTCGTCCACCTTCCCGCACCAGTCCGACCACATCCTGGCCGCCAGCATGATTCCGGTGCTCAGCCCGTCCGGCGTGCAAGAGGTGATCGACTACGGCCTGCACGCCTGGGCCATGAGCCGTTATTCCGGCTGCTGGGTGTCGATCAAGGCCATCTCCGACACCATCGAAAGCGCCGCCGTGGTGGACATCAGCCCCGAGCGCGTGCAAACGCTGATCCCCGAAGACTTCCCGCTGCCGCCGGACGGTTTGTCCATCCGCTGGCCGGACACCCCACTGGCGCAGGAAAAGCGCGTGCTGCACCACCGCCTGTACGCGGCGCTGGCCTACGCCCGCGTCAACAAGCTGAACCACGTGACGCTGGATTCACCCAAGGCGCGGCTGGGCATCATCACCTGTGGCAAGAGCTACCTGGACGTGATGCAGGCGCTGGACGACCTGGGCATCGACGAAAAACTGGCCGCCGACATTGGCCTGCGCATTTTCAAGGTGGGCATGGTGTGGCCGCTGGAGCCGGAAGGCGTGCGCCAGTTTGCCGAGGGCCTGGAAGAGATCATGGTGATCGAGGAAAAACGCCAGATCATCGAATACCAGCTGAAAGAACAGCTGTACAACTGGCGCGACGACGTGCGCCCGCGCGTGGTGGGCAAGTTTGCCGAAAAAGGCGAATGGGCGCTGCCGCACGGCGACTGGCTGCTGCCGGCTGCCGGCGAGCTGACCCCGGCCATGATCGCCCGCGCCATCGCCAAGCGCCTGGCCAACCTGTACGACAGCCCGGTGATCCACGATCGCCTGAAGTTTTACGACGACAAGGAAGCCCAGCTGGTAAAACCGCGCGAAGCCATCGCGCGCATTCCGCATTACTGCAGTGGCTGCCCGCACAACACCAGCACCAAGGTGCCGGAAGGCAGCCGCGCCGTGGCCGGCATCGGTTGCCACTACATGGCGCACTGGATCGAAGGCGACACCACCAAGACCTTTACCCAGATGGGCGGCGAAGGCATTACCTGGCTGGGCCAGGCGCCGTTTACCACCACCAAGCACGTGTTCACCAACCTGGGTGACGGCACCTACTTCCACTCCGGCCTGCTGGCCATCCGCGCTGCGGTGGCGGGCAAGGTCAACATCACCTACAAGATCCTGTACAACGACGCGGTGGCGATGACCGGTGGCCAGAACGTGGACGGCTACCTGGACGTGCCGATGATTACCCGCCAGGTGCACGCCGAAGGGGTTGGCCGCATCGTCATCACCAGCGACGACCCGGACAAGTACCGCACCGCGCACGGCCTGAAAGAAGGCCTGGCGCCGGGCGTGGAAGTGTTCCATCGCCGCGAGCTGGACCGCCTGCAAAAAGAACTGCGCGATACCGCCGGCGTCACCATCCTGATTCACGACCAGACCTGTGCCGCCGAGAAGCGCCGCCGCCGCAAACGCAAGGAATTCCCCGATCCGGACCGCCGCGCCTTCATCAACGAACGCGTGTGCGAAGGTTGTGGCGATTGCGGCAAGAAATCCGGCTGCCTGTCGGTACTGCCGGTGGAAACCGCGCTGGGCCGCAAGCGCAAGATTGACCAGAGCAGCTGCAACAAGGACTTCTCCTGCGTGGAAGGCTTCTGCCCCAGCTTTGTGTCGGTCGCCGGCGCCAAGGTGCGCAAGCCCGGCGGTGCCGCCGCCAGCCTGGCCAGCATGCCGGCGCTGCCGCAGCCGCAACTGCCGGGTGTGCACGAGCCGTTCGGCATCATGGTCACCGGCGTCGGCGGTACCGGCGTGGTGACCATCGGCCAGGTACTGGCCATGGCCGCGCACCTGGACAACAAGGGCGTGACGGTGCTGGACATGGCCGGCCTGGCGCAAAAAGGTGGCTCGGTGTGGTCGCACGTACGCATTGCCGACAGCCAGGAAAAACTGCACGCGGTGCGCATTGCCGCCGGTGACGCCAACCTGGTACTGGGCTGCGACCTGGTGGTGACCGCCGCCGAAGAAGCACTGGCCAAGATGCGCGAAGGCTTCAGCCACGTGGTGGTGAACAACTACGAATCGCCAACCAGCGCCTTCCTGAAAAACCCGGACGTACGCTTCCCGGCCAAGGCGATGAAAGACGCCATCGTCGAGTCGGTGGGCAGCCAGCACTTTGCCGAAGTGAACGCCACCCGCATCGCCACCGCGCTGATGGGCGACGCCATTGCGGCCAACATGTTCATGCTGGGTTACGCCTGGCAGCAAGGCCAGGTACCGGTATCGCTGGAAGCCATCATGAAGGCCATCGAGCTGAACGGCGCTGCCGTGCAGTTCAACCAGGACGCCTTCCAGTGGGGCCGCCACGCCGCGCACGACCCGGCGCGTATCGAGACCCTGGTCAGTCCGTCGGCCGTGGTGCAGTTCGTTCCGCGTGAAACGGTGGAAGGCGTGATGCACCACCGCAGCAAGGAGCTGGTGGCCTACCAGGACGACAAGCTGGCCGCCCGCTACAAGGCGCTGGTGGAGCAGGTGAAAGCTGCCGAAGAACGTGCCAAGCCGGGCAGCAGCGCGCTGACGCTGGCGGTAGCCCGTGCCTACTACCACGTGCTGGCCTACAAGGACGAATACGAAGTGGCGCGCCTGTACAGCGACGGCGAGTTCCAGCGGGCGCTGAAAGAGCAGTTCGACGGCGACCTCACCCTCACCTTCCACTTTGGCGCCAGCTGGATGACCGGCCATCAGCCGAAAAAGGTGAACCTGGGGTCGTGGGCGATGAAGGCGCTGGGGGTGATTGCCCGCTTCAAGGGCCTGCGCGGCAGCGCGCTGGACCCGTTCGGCTGGCAGGCCGACCGCCGCCTGGAGCGCGCGATGATCACCGAGTTCGAAAACCTGGTGGCCGAGCTGTGCGGCCGGCTGTCGGCGGCCAACCTGGCCACCGCCACCGAGATGGTGAAACTGTACGAAGGTATTCGCGGCTTCGGCCATGTCAAAGAGGCAGGCTATCAAGCCGCCCAAACACGGCTGGCCGCGTTGCGCAAAGGGTTCGATGCGCCGCCGTCCTCGCAAAAGGGCGCGGCCGCGTAACGGGCATTGTTTGAGGGTGTTTGACGGGCCGCAAGGCCCGTTTTTTTATGCGCTATGCAGATGTTGCATATTGCGTGGAGCACGGTCCAGCCCGCTGCCGTACAGCACCATGGCGCTCCACATTGGCAGCAACAACATCAGTAGAGCCGGTAGCCACAGCGGGGTGGTCGGCCAGCGCAGCAGCATGCCGCCGCACAGCAGGGTGGCCAGCGGTAATGCCACCAGCGCAGCCAGGGTGAGTTCACGGTTCAGCATGTGGGCAACAGTCGGTAAGCGAAGGCGCGACAGCATGCCCGCCCGTTGTGGCAAGGCGATGAAAGCGGGGTGACGGCGGCGTGACAGCCGCTACTGGCTGCATCGGGTAATAAGTGGTATTAAACAGGTTTGAATTATCCACAGGAAAACGCCATGCCTGCCGACATTCTGGTAAAGCTGTACGGTTTGCCACCCTGCCCCGCCGTGCCCGACGGCGTGGTGTTGCGCCACCCGCTACCGCACGAACGCAGCGCGTGGCGCATGTGGATAAGCCAGACGTTTTCTGAAGGCTGGGCCGACGAATTCGATACGGCTTTCCGGCAGCAACCGGCCTCGGCCTGGGTCATGCAGCGGGGTGCGGAACGGTTGGGTTTTGCCTGCTACGACGTGACGGCACGCGGCTTCTTCGGCCCCACGGGTGTCAAGCAAAGCGAGCAAGGTCAAGGCTTTGGACGCATATTGCTGCTGGCGTCGATGCACGCGCTACGCGAACTGGGTTATGGCTACGCCATCATCGGCAGTGCCGGGCCGGTGGACTTCTATTTGCGCACCTTGCCGGCCATGCTGATCCCCGACAGCCACCCCGGAATTTATCCACAACCTGTTGATAAGTAGTGGAAAGCTAGCAATGACAAGGGGAATAGCGGCCATGCCGGCGACCGGTATTCCCCTGCTGTGCTGTTTTGCGGCCAACGTTAAACCAGTAAAATACCAGTTAGTTCAGGACAGCTTGCGCGCAGGAAACAGGCTGAGGCGACGGGCGTCGTCGACGGCTTGTTCCATATCGCTGGTTTCTTGCTGCCATATCCATACCTTGTGCTGCGGGTCGTAGGTTTCCACCAGCCACAGCTTTTTGCCGCTGCCCAGTGCCACCAGGCGGGCGCGGGCGGGTTGCTGGTAGTTGAAGATGACGGCGTCGCTGGTGACGGGGGCTTGTGGCTTGGTAAACAGGCTACGCATGATGATGTCCGGTAGGAGGTATGGTGATGACTGTTGCAAATGCCATGCCAGCTTCAGCTTTGGTCTTTGGCTGTTAGCAGGCGGCGCGATAGCGGCTCGGCCAGCAGCAGCACCATCACCAGCCGGCACAGCTGAAAACCGATGATGGTGGGCACATCCAGCCCCATCGCCTTGGCGGTCAGGCACATTTCGGTAATGCCGCCGGGGGCTAGCGCCAGGATGGCCAGCGGCAGTGGCAGCCCTGCGAGCATGGCCAGCAGGCCGGCACCGGCCACGGCCAATAGCAGCAGGCTACCCAAGCTGGCCAGAAACGCTGCCACAAAGCGCGGTGCGGCCAACATCTGCTGGCGGTCGAAGCGTACGCCCAGCGCAATGCCGATCAGCAGCTGCGCCAGCTCTACCCAACCGACTGGCAGGCGGCCAGTGACGGTTTCGCTGCTGGCCAGTACCAGGCTGATCAGCAGCGGCCCGATGAACCACGGGTTGGGCACACGTCGCCACTGCAACAGCGCACCGAGCGCCAAGGCCGGCAGTAGCCACGGCAGTGCGCTGCTGCCCAGTGGTGCAAGCGTGGTGGCAAACGGTGCAGTGCTGTGCCCGAACAGGGCAAAGGCGCCGGGGTACAGCAGCACCACGATCAGCACGCGCAGGCTCTGGCCCAGCACGATCCATTCGCTTTTTGCGCCACGGCGGGCGCCGATGGCGGTCATTTCCGAAGCACCGCCCGGCAGCGCCACCAGCCAGGCGGTAAGCGGGTCCAGCCCCGGGCACAGCCGGCGCAGCATCTGCATGGCGAGCCAGGCCAGCAAGAAGGCAAATGTCACCGCCAGCGCAATCCATGGTGCCATCGCTACAGTACGCAGCAGCGCCTCGTGGCTAAAGGTGAGCCCCAGCGCCAGCCCGACGATGGCCTGGCCCAGTTCGCGGCTGTAAGGCACGCTCGCCAGCGGCAGCCCCAGCAGGCGGCCCGCCAGCATGGCCAGCAAGGGGCCCAGCAGCCAAGGCAGCGGCCCGCCGGCGGTGTGCCAAAAAAAAACACCAGCGAGACTGATGACGAGTCCGCTGGCGTGTGAGAAGTACAACATCGCTTGTACCGGGAGTACAGGGTGAGCGGCCGCTTCTGACGGTGGCCATCAGCAGGCGGTCAGGCTTGCAGCAGTTTCTGGCGGCGCTTCATCAGCGGCGGCACGAGCAGGATGGCGACGGTCACCAGCAGGATCACCAGCGAGATCGGGTGCGTCACGAACACGGTGAGGTCGCCCTGGTGGATGGACATGGCGCGGCGGAAGTGTTTCTCGGCCATCGGGCCCACGATCAGGCCGACGATCAGCGGCACCACCGGGAAGTCGTAGCGTCGCATCAGGAAGCCCAGCACGCCGATGATGTACAGCAACATCAGGTCGAACCAGCTTTGGCGCAGTGCGTAGGCGCCCATGGTGGCCAGTACCAGGATGCCGCCGTACAGCAGCGGGCGCGGCACTTTCAGGAACTGCACCCACAGGCCAACCAGCGGCAGGTTCAGTACCAGCAGCATCACGTTGCCGATGTACAGCGAGGCGATCAGGCCCCATACCAGCTCGGGGTTGGTGTCGAACAGCAGCGGGCCGGGCACGATGTTGTACTGCTGGAAGGCAGACAGCATGATGGCGGCGGTGGCCGACGTGGGGATACCCAGCGTTAGCAGCGGTACCAGCGTGCCGGTAACGGCGGCGTTGTTGGCCGCTTCCGGGCCGGCCACGCCTTCGATGGCACCCTTGCCGAACTCTTTCTGCACTTCCGGGCTGGCCAGCTTGCGTTCGGCCGAGTACGACAGGAAGGTGGGCATCTCGGTACCGCCGGCCGGCAGGGTGCCGAACGGGAAGCCGATGGCGGTACCGCGCAGCCACGGTTTCCACGAGCGCTTCCAGTCTTCCTTGCTCATCCAGAACTTGCCGCTGAGCGTTTCCAGGCCGGCTTTTACCTTGTTCTCGTAGGTGGCGGTGTACAGCGTTTCCCCCACGGCAAACAGGCCCATGGCGATGACCACGATGTCGATGCCGTCAATCAGCGGCATGACACCGAAGGTAAAGCGGCTTTGGCCAGATTGCGGTTCGATGCCGATCAGGCCAATGGCCAGGCCCAGTAAGAGCGAGATAAAGCCTTTCAGCGGCGAGTTGCCCAGTACGGCAGACACGGCGGCAAAAGTCATCATCATCAGCGAGAAAGTTTCCACCGGACCCAACTGCAGGGCGAAGCCGGCAATGATCGGGGCCAGCAGGGTTAGCAATACGGTAGCAATGGAGCCTGCCACGAAGGAGCCAATGGCGGCGGTAGACAGCGCCGGGCCGGCACGGCCAGCCTTGGCCATGCGGTTGCCTTCCAGTGCCGACACGATGGAGCCGGCTTCACCCGGGGTATTGAGCAGGATGGAGGTGGTAGAGCCACCGAACATGGCGCCATAGTACACACCGGCCAGCATGATCAAGGCGCCGGTCGGGTCAACGCTTTGGGTAACCGGCAATAGCAAGGCCACGGTAACGGCCGGGCCGACGCCAGGCAGTACGCCGATGGCGGTGCCCAAGGTGCAGCCCAGCAGCGCCCACAGCAGGTTGGCCGGGGTCAGCGCGGTGGCAAAGCCCAGAGAAAACAGGGCGTTCAACGATTCCATTTACAGTACTCCCCCGGTGATCAGCGCCGGCAGGTTCAGCCCTAGCCATTTAAAGAGATGGAACAGGCCCAAGGCCAACAGGAAGGACAGCACCAGGTCCAGCAGCGGGCGGCGCGTTTCCAACGCGCGGCAGACGCCGAAGCACAGCAGGGTTCCGGCCAGGGTGAAACCTATCAGGCCGATCAGTGCCATATGGGCAATCAGGCTGCCGCTGGCGATGGCAAACATGCGCCAGTCAGCTTCGCCACGGTTGGCGTCTTCTTCGGCTTCCAGTTGTTCCGCGTCGTTCTCGCCGTCACTCAGCACGGTGTCCGGCCCGTTACGGTGGCGACGCTGCATCAGCAACGCGCCACCGGCAACGATAAGACCGGTAATCACCAGTGACGGGAAGAAGCGCGGTCCGACGCCGGCATAGCCGGCGTCGTTCGAGATGTCCTGCAGTTGCGAGGCCATGAACAGGCCCAGCAGGATGATCCCGAAGGCGAGCCATTGCTCGCCAGATACGCGCTTGATCATGGCTTAGTTACCCAGCTTCAGTTTCTTCACGGTAGCGGCAGTACGCTTGATGTCTTCGTCCAGGAAGGCTTTGAAGCTGTCACCGCTTTGCAGCATGTCCAGCCACTCCATTTTTTCGGCTTTGGCTTTCCAGGTCGGCGACTTGGCGGCGGTTTCTACCATCTTGATCAGCTGGGCACGCTGGGCGGCGTTGATGCCCGGGGGGGCAAACACGCCGCGCCAGTTGTATACCACTACGTCAGTACCCTGTTCGCGGATGGTCGGTACCGGGATATCCGGGTTGCGGGTAGCGGCAGAGATGCCCAGCGCGCGTACCTTGCCGGCCTTGATCAGGTCGGCCAGTTCGCCGTAGCCGCTGATGTAGGCAGCGATCTGGTTACCCAGGATGGCAGCCTTGCCTTCACCACCACCGGCAAACGGGATGTAGTTCAGCTTGTCCGGGTCCACACCGGCACGTTCAGACATCAGGCTGGCCATGATGTGGTCAATACCACCGGCCGAACCGCCACCGATGCTGACAGCACCCGGGTTGGCCTTGTAGGCGGCCATCAGGTCCTTGATGGATTTGTACGGCGAGGAAGCCGGTACCACGATGACGTTGAATTCACCCATCAGGCGTGAAATCGGGGTCACCATGCCGAAGTTCACTGGCGATTTGTTGGTTTCCAGCGCGCCAACGGTCACGGCACCGGCTACCAGCAGCGCGTTGGGGTTGCCTTTTTCATTGTTGACGAACTGCGCCATGCCGATGGCACCACCGGCACCGGCTTTGTTCTCTACCACCACGTTTTTTACCTGGCCGGAAGCTTGCAGCGCTTCGCCCAGGGTGCGAGCGATGGTATCGAAGCCGCCGCCCGGGTTGGCCGGGGCCATGATCTTGAATTGTTCAACTTGCGCCTGGGCAGCGATCGGGGCCAAGGCTACCAGGCAGGAAACCAGCAGGGCTTTCAGTTTCATGAGTCTCTCCAGTGTTGTGGTACAGCAGTGTTGTGGTACTACGCGTAATACGTCCTCGGACGGGACGATGTTTCATTCTTGCGGCCACGCTTCAGTGCGTTGGCCGGTTGCTGGCAGGCAGTTGTTCACGCCAGCGTTTCAAAAACAGGCTCTTCTTGGCCGTATCCAGGTACACCAGCAGGCCGCTGCCTACCTGGATGGGCCGCAAGTTGGCCGCATTGCGTTTCAGGTCGATCTGGCCCAGCTGGCGCGGCAGGTCTTCGCGTATCGGCGGCAGACCGCTGCTTTGCGCCAGCACTTGCTGCCCGTCGCGCGACAGCACGAAATCGGTCCACAAGCGGGCCGCTGCGGTGTGGCGTGCGGCCTTGTGGATCAGCATCAAGCGCGTTACCACCAGCGCGTAGTCCTGCGGCAGCACCCAGCCCACTTGCGGCTGGTGGCGGGCAAAACTCACCGCGTACGGCCCCAGCACGTTGTAAGCGATATCGGCCTCGCCCTGCTGCAGCCGGCGCAATAGCGTCAGGCTGTTGCCTTCCTGGAAGCGCACGCTGCTGCCCAGCGCGGCGGCCAGATCCCAGAACTCGGCGTTGTGGCGCGAGTCCTGGCTGAAAAACAAATAGCCGGCACCGGAGGCTTCCACGTCGTAGGTGGCTACCCGCCAGTGGCTGGCTTGTGCCCGCAGCATGCGGCGCAGCTCGGTATGCGTTTGCGGCATCGTTGCAGGCGGTATCCGCTGGCGGTGGTAGGCAAACACCACCGGCTCGTAGGTGGTGCCGTATACCTCGTCGCGCCACGACGCCCAGTCCGGCAGCGCATCTTTTTGCGCACTGCGGTAGCGCAGCGCGTAGCCGTCGTTCACCAGTTTTACCTGCAGGTCCATCGCCGAACTCCACAGCACGTCACCGCTGTCGGCATTGCCCAGTAGCGCCCGGCGATAGATGTCGGCACTGTTCAGCTCGCGGTACTGCACGCGGATGAACGGATAACGCGCCTGGAACGCTGCCAACAGTGGTGCCACCTGTTCGCGGTCGATGGTGGAGTGCACCAGCAAGGTGCCTTCACGCCGTGCCGCTTCGCTCAGGCCGCTCTGCATGCCGTTGCCGGCGGCCAACAGCGGGCTGAAAGCCAGGCACAGCAAGGTCAGGCACACACGGGACATATACGACTCCTTAGGCTTGCACCCAGTCTAGACAGCGCTAGCTTTCATTTCCCTTTCACTGTCTGACAATGGTGCAAGAATGCTGCAGCCTGCGCCTTAAGGGTGCTTGGCACGGCGGCAGCGGGTGATAGGATGAAAAGACAATACAGCGATAAACGCCCGGCGCCGCCCGACGGCACCGGCAACACAGAGACTGCAATGAGACTGCTGTTAGTAGAAGACAACCACGATATTGCCACCTGGCTGCAGAAGGCGCTCAGCGCCGCCGGCCACGCGGTGGATATTGCCCCCGACGGCGTGCAGGCCGACCAGTTGCTGTCGTACGAGCCGTACGCGCTGGTGATCCTGGATATCGGCCTGCCGCGCATGGATGGTTTCGAGGTACTGAAGCGTCTGCGTCGGCGCGGCAACCGCGTACCGGTGCTGGTGCTGACCGCGCAAACCGGCATCGACGCCCGCGTGCACGGCCTGGACCTGGGCGCCGACGACTACCTGGGCAAGCCGTTCGAGCTGGCCGAGCTGGAAGCGCGCGTGCGCGCCCTGCTGCGCCGGGCGCAAGGCAGCGAGGGCGGCGTGCTGCAGTGTGGCGAGCTGGTGCTCGAGCCGGCACACAAGCGCTTTGCCGTCTGCGGCCAACCTTTGGCGCTGACGCCGCGCGAAATGGCGGTGCTGGAGGTGCTGATCTACCGCCAGGGCAAGCCGGTCAGCAAGGATGTGCTGGCCGACCAGATCGTGCGCCTGGACCAGGACCTTAGCCCCGACGCGATGGAAATCTACGTGCACCGCCTGCGCAAGAAACTGGCCGGTAGCGGCGTGGCCATCCTTACCCTGCGCGGGTTGGGCTATATGCTGGACGTGGCCAGATGAACCTGTCGTTGCGGCGCCAGCTGGTGCAATGGGTGGTACTGCCGCTGATTCCGCTGGCGGCGGCCACGGCGTGGCTGGCGCAGGACAACGCGCGCGAAGCGGCCAATGCCGCCTTCGACCGCACCTTACAGGCGTCGGCGCGCAGCATTGCCGAGCGCATCGTGGTGCAGGACGGCGAGCTGGTGGTGGACATCCCGGTGGCGGCGCTGGAAATGTTCGACCCGCACTTCCAGGACCGCGTGTTCTACCGCATCGGTTTTGCCGGCGGCTCCACCATCACCGGCGACGCCGACCTGCCGCTACCTCCGGCCCTGCCCGCTGCCGGCGAGCTGCGCTTTTACGACGCCAGCTTCCGCGACGAAGCCATCCGCAGCGTGGCGCTGGCGGTGCCGCTGTACTACGCCGGCAGCCAGCGCCTGTTGCTGGTGCAGGTGGGCGAGACCACGCTGTCGCGTGCGTCGCTGGCGCGGCGGCTGTTTACCGAATCGCTGGCGCAGCAGTGGCTGATCGGTGCGGTGGCGGCCATGCTGGTGGCCATCGGCATCAACCGTGCGCTGCGGCCGCTGGGCCGGCTGCGCAGCACGCTGAAAGCCCGCGCCGGCGACCCGTCGCTGCAACTGGACGTGAACAGCGTGCAGCGGGAACTGCAACCGCTGGTGATGGCGCTGAACAATGCCTTGTCGGAGCTGGAAAACCAGCTCGCCATCCGCCAGCGCTTCATTGCCGACGCCGCCCACCAGCTGCGCACGCCGCTGACGCTGCTGAAAACCCAGGCCGAATACACGCAACGGCTGCATGACCCGGCCGAGCAGAAGGCCGGCCTGGCCGCGCTGGTGCACTCCAGCGACCAGACCATCCGCCTGGCCAACCAGCTGCTGGCGCTGTCGCGCGCCGAGCCGGGGCCGGCCAGCCAGGATACCCGCCAGCTGGATATCGCCGAGCTGGCGCGCGAGGTGACCATGGATTTCGTCATGCTGGCGCTGGGCAAGGCGCTGGACCTGGGGTACGAAGGCGACGACAGCGTGATGCTGTGCGGCCAACCGTTGATGTTGCGCGAGATGTTGTCCAACCTGATCGACAACGCGGTGCGCTACACGCCGCCGGGGGGCGAGATCACGGTCTCGGCCTGGCAGCGTGGCCACGAGGTGGAGCTGGTCATCAGCGACAGCGGCCCCGGCATTCCGCCGGAGGAACAGTCGCTGGTGTTCGAACGCTTTTACCGTGGCCAGCAGGCCGGCGGCGACGGTTGCGGCCTGGGGCTGGCCATCGTGCGCGAGATCGTGCGCGGCCACGACGGCCAGATCCGGCTGGAGTCCGGCAGCGTTGGCGGCCTGCGTATCGTCATCACCCTGCCACTGCAGCGCAGCGGCCAGGCGGATGACGGGTTACACTCCGCTTTTGCCTGACGTGATGCTGCCATGTACCGCCCTGCCCGACTCTGTGCCTCGCTGTTGTTGACGGCGCCCTGTTACGCCGCCGGCCAGACCGAGCCCGTGCTGGCGTCCGGCGTGCTCAGCGGTGGCCTGGCCGTGTTGGCCGCCGCGCTGGCGTGGCGGGCATGGCAACGCCAGCGCCACCACCAGCGCCTGCTGCAACAGCACCGCCGCATGCAGGTGCAGCAGGAAACCCTGCTGCAAAGCCTGGGCGAAGGGGTATGGGGCACCGATAACGCTGGCCACTGCATTTTCGTCAACGACGCCGCGCTGGCGATGCTGGGTTATGCGCGCCACGAGCTGGAACACAGCGATGCCCACGCGCTGGTGCACCACCATCACCCCGACGGCCGCCCCTACCCCGAGTACGACTGCCCCATCGTACAAACCCGGCGCGATGGCCAGCCCCGCGCCGGCGAGGATTACCTGATCTGCAAGGACGGCAGCTTCCTGCCGGTGTGGCTGACGGCAACGCCGCTGCGCGAGGAAGGCCGCCAGGTGGGCGTGGTGACCACCTTCCGCAGCATCCGCACCCAGAAAGCCGCCGGCGAGCAGATCCGCCGCCTTAACCAGGCCTATGCCGCGCTGTCGTTTACCAACCAGACCATCGTGCGCGAGCAAGACCCGCAGCGGCTGTTCGAGCGCATTTGCGAGATTGCCGTGCTGCACGGCGGCCAGCGCATGGCGTGGATCGGCCAGCACGACACCGCGCAGCAGTACCTGCGCCCGCTGGCGGTGTACGGTAGCGGTGCCGACTACCTGGACGAGATCACGGTATGGACGCGGCCGGACAAGACCGAAAGCCACGGCGCCGCCTCGCGCGCAGTGCTGGAGCAGCAGCCGGTGGTGATCCCCAGTTTTCGCGCGCTGGCGCGCCAACTGCTGGCTGGCCAGCCGCAGCTGGTCGAGCAATGGGTACAGCGCATCGAACGCTACGGCTGGGGTGCCACCGCGGCGTTTCCGATCCGCCATGCCGGCGAGCATCAGCTGGTACTGGCCGTGTATTACGGTGCCGACTTCGAGTTCGACGAGCAGCTGGTGAACTTGTTCAGCGAAATGGCCAGCGACATCGGCTACGCGCTGGACCGCATCGCCATGCAGCAGGAACAGGTCTACAGCCGGCGCCTGGAAAGCACGCGTGCCTACCTGCTGGAATGCATGAACAGCGACCCGCCGCTGCCGACAGGCCTGCAGCGCATTGCCGACTATCTGCAACCGCTGCTGCGCCGGCGTATCGCCTTCCGCCTGCCCGACGGCGCGCCGCCGCCGTTTGACGGCCTGTGCCTGCCGGTGCGCGGCCTGGACGGCCACCTGCTGGCCGAACTGCACGCCGAGGGCCGCAGCGATGACAGCCTGGACCCGCACGACGAACACCTGCTGCACAGCGTGCTGCACCTGGTGGCGCTGGCCATCGAGCGCAAGCAGGCGGTGTCGCGGCTGCAGTTGGCCGCCACCGTGTTCAGCCACTCCAGCGAAGGCATCATGCTCACCACGCCGCAGGGCCTGATCGTGGACGTGAACCCGGCGTTCAGCCGCATCACCGGCTACCCGCGCGAGGTGGTGCTGGGGCAGAACCCGCGGCTGTTGTCGTCCGGGCGCCAGGACGACGGCTTTTACCAGCAGATGTGGCAAACCCTGCGCGAGCACGGCGTGTGGCAGGGCGAGATCTGGAACCGCCGCCGCGACGGCCAGACCTATCCCGAGCTGCTGACCATCTCGGCCGTTTACGACCAGGCCGGCGCCGTCAGCCATTACCTGGGCGTGTTTTCCGATATTTCGGTACTCAAGCAACAGGAAGCCCGCCTGCAGCGCCTGGCCTACCACGACGCGCTGACCGAGCTGCCTAACCGCGTGCTGCTGGCCGACCGCATGCAGCAGGCGATGGCGCAGGCACGGCGCAGCGAACGGCTGTTGGGCGTGTGCTACCTCGACCTGGACGGTTTCAAGCCGGTGAACGACCAGTATGGCCACCAGATGGGCGACCGCGTGCTGGTGGCGTTGGCCGCCCGCTTGCGCCAGCTGGTGCACGGTGGCGACACCGTGGCGCGGCTAGGGGGTGACGAGTTCGTGGTGCTGTTCACCGAGCTGCACAGCCCCGAGCAATGCGCCCGCGCCTTGCAGGCCTTGCTGCACGAAATCGCCCTGCCGCTGGCGCTGGACGGCATGACGCTGCAGCTTACCGCCAGCATCGGCGCCACCCTCTACCCTTACGACGAGGGCGACGCCGACACCCTGCTGCGTCACGCCGACCAGGCCATGTACCAGGCCAAGCAACGCGGGCGCAATTGTTACCAGCTGTTCGACAGCGAGCAGGCGCGCCAGCAGCGCGACCTCAGCGAGCAGCAGGCGCGGGTGCGCGACGCGCTGGATAGCGGCGAGTTGTGCCTGTATTACCAGCCCAAGGTGGACATGCAGGATGGCCGTGTGGTGGGCGCCGAGGCGCTGCTGCGCTGGCAGCACCCGCAGCTGGGCCTGCTGTCGCCGGCGGCGTTTCTGCCGCTGATCGCCGACAGCCCGCTGATCGTGGCCGTGGGGCAATGGGTGATCGACACCGCCCTGGCGCAGCTGGACCTGTGGCGGCGCCAGGGGCTGGTGCTGACCGTCAGCGTCAACGTGGCCGCCAGCCAGCTGCAGCAGCCCGACTTTGCCGCCCAGCTGGCGCAAAGCCTGGCGCGCTACCCGGCGCTGCCGCCGGCGCAGCTGGCGCTGGAGATTCTGGAAAGCGCGGCGCTGCGCGACATTGGCCAGGTGTCTGCCGTGATGCAGGCCTGCGCGGCGCTCGGCGTCAGCTTTGCGCTGGACGACTTCGGTACCGGCTATTCGTCGCTGACCTACTGCAAGCGCCTGCCGGCTTCCTTGCTGAAAATCGACCAGTCCTTCGTGCGCGACATGCTGGACAACAGCGAAGACCGCGCGCTGGTAGAAGGCGTGATCAGCCTGGCGCGTGCCTTCGGCCGCGAGGTGATTGCCGAAGGCGTGGAAACCATCGCCCATGCCCACGCCTTGCGCGCCATGGGCTGCCGCCTGGGCCAGGGCTACGGCATGGCGCGGCCGATGCCGGCAGCCGCCCTGCCCGGCTGGGTGCAGGCGTGGCCGGCGTCGGCCGAGTGCCAGGCGCTGTTGCAGGGCTGAGCGGGCCTATTAGGTTGGCCGCAAAACAAAACGCCACTGCCGGCCGGCAGTGGCGTTCGTTTTATTGTGGCCGCTGCCGCATCGTGGCGACAGCAGTTTGGTCTATTTCCCTCTGTACGACTTAGCGCACGGCCACCACGATATCCTTGCTGAACACCTTTTCGCAATACTTGCACTTCATTTTGGTGTCGTGCTCGGTCACGCGCACGCTGAAATGGCTCTTCACCGGCTCCACGTGCGACACGCAGTTGGAGTTGGGGCAGGCAAACAGGTCGGTCACTTCGGCCGGAATCGCCAGCTTCTGCTTGCGCACCACCTCGAAGTCCTCGATCACGCTGACGGTGCACTTGGGCGCCAGCAGCGCCAGCTCGTTGGCCTGCTCTTCGGTCAGCACCAGGTTTTCCACCTTGATCAGGTCCTTGCTGCCCATGTGGCCGCTGGACAGGTTGAGGCCCACGGTGACGCGCTCGCCGTAGCGGGTGAGCTCGAACAGGTCGAGGATGCGCAGGCCCATGCCGGCCGGGATGTGGTCGATGACGGTGCCGTTCTTCAGGGCTTCGACATTGCGGGCGTAGACTTTTTCGCTCATGGTTTTTCCTTTCACACCGTTTCGTTCAATACCAGCGACAGCAGCGCCTGGCGGGCGTAGACACCGTTTTTCGCCTGCTCGAAGTAGTAGGCGTGCGGGGTGGCGTCCACGTCGGTGGTGATCTCGTCCACGCGGGGCAGCGGGTGCAGAATCTTCATGTTGGGGCGGGCGTGGCGCAGCATGTCGGCGCGTAGCACAAACTGGCCCTTGATCTTCTGGTACTCTGCCTCGTCGAAGCGCTCGCGCTGTACGCGGGTCATGTACAGGATGTCGATATGCGGGATCACTTCTTCGATGCTGCCGGCGATGGTGTAGCTGATACCGCGTTCGTCCAGCTCTTCGCACAGGTAGTCCGGCATGGCCAGCGCTTCGGGGCCGACAAAGTAGAACTTGGCGCCGAACAGCGACAGCGCCTGCGCCAGCGAGTGCACGGTACGGCCGTACTTCAGGTCGCCGACAAAGGCCACGGTCAGGTTGTCCAGCCGGCCTTGGGTTTCGTGCAGGGTGAACAGGTCGAGCAGGGTTTGCGACGGGTGCTGGTTGGCACCGTCACCGCCGTTGATGATGGGCACGGCGGAGAATTCGCTGGCCACGCGGGCGGCGCCTTCCTTCGGGTGGCGCATCACGATGGCGTCGGTATAGCTGCTGATGATGCGCACGGTATCGGCCAGCGTTTCACCCTTCTTGGTGGAGGTGCTGGCGGCGTCGGAGAAGCCGATCACGGTGCCGCCCAGGCGCTGTACGGCGGTTTCGAACGACAGGCGGGTGCGGGTGGACGGTTCGAAGAAGCAGGTAGCAATCAGGCGATCCTGCAGCAGATCGGCACGCGGGTTGGCTTTCAGGCGTGCGGCGGTTTCCACCACCAGTTCCAGTTCGGCCCGGCTGAAGTCCGGGATGGAGAGGATGTGCTTGCGGTAAAGCGGGTTGGACATGGCGGGTCGCTCCGGCAGATGACAAAAACAGGCTGAAAAAAAAGCCCCTGAGCGATCAGGAGCTTTTTTTGCAAAAACGGTCGGGCCCGGCAGCACGTCGTTCGCGGCCGGAAACGGCATTGCCTTGCGCCTGGGCGGCAAGGAAAGCGGTACGGTAGCGGGAACGGGACATGGTGCGGCTCGCGAACAAAATCGCGGGATTATACGAAATCCGCTGCGGTGTGGGTAGGGGTCAGCTGGTGATCAGCCGTGCGGCCAACAGTACGAAGCCTGCGGCCAACCATGGCCGCCAGCGTGGCCCCAGCAGTGTGGCCGGTGCGCCGAGCAGCAGCAGAGCCAGCCACAGGCTATTGAGCAGGCAGAACAGCAGCCCGGGCAGGATCAAGCCGCTGATGCCGCTGCCGGGCGGCGCAAACGGTGGAAAGAACACGGCAAAGAACAGAATGGCTTTCGGGTTCAGCAGCGTCAGCAGCAGGCTGTGACCAAACGCGTGCCGGTTCGCCTTGGTAGTAACTGCAGTAGCGGGGGTGGTTTGCCACAGGGTAGCGGCCAGCCATAGCAGGTATAGCGCACCGGCCCAGCGCAGCAGGTGCTGGGCGGCAGGCCATTGTTGCAGCACACCGGCCAGGCCGGCAGCGACGGCAATGACCAGAATCAGGTCACCACACGCCAGGCCTGCAATGGCCAACCAGCCCGCGCGTCTGCCACCACGGGCACGTGCCGCCAGTACCGACAGCGTGCCGGCACCCGGGGTCAGGATCAGTGCGGCGCAGGCAAACAGGTAGGCAGGCCAGTCCATGACATTGCTCGCAGGGTGGGGTTCTGCGGATTGTAAGCTGATTCATAGCGCATGAAAAAAGCCACCCGTTTTCGGGTGGCTTTCGAGCGCGGGCCAGCCTTTACAGCCGGAAGTTGCTGACCAGCCGTTCTAGGTTGCCCGACAGCTCGCGCAGCTGCTCTACCTCGCTGCGCACCTCGCGTGCGATGTCGCTGTTGGTGTGCGCCATATTGCTGATGCGCTCCACGTTCTGCGCGATTTCGGTGGTGGCGCTGGATTGCTCGCGGGTAGACGAGGCGATGTCGCCGATGGACAGCACCAGTACCTGGCTCTTCTCCTGTACCGACTGCATGGCCTGGTTGGCCGCATGGGCGATGTCCACGCTGGTGGCTACCAGGTCACGGCTGCGTTGCACTTCGGCCACCGCATCACCGGTTTCGCTGCCAATGGCGCTGACGATGCGGCTGATCTGTACTGTTGCCTCGGCGGTGCGGCCGGCCAGGTTGCGCACCTCGTCCGCTACCACGGCAAAGCCGCGGCCCTGCTCGCCGGCGCGTGCTGCTTCGATGGCCGCGTTCAGTGCCAGCAAGTTGGTTTGATCGGCAATGTCCTTGATTACGTTGACGATGGTGTTCACCTCCTGCGAGCGCGCACCCAGCGCGCCCATGCGGTCGGCCAGCGCCTGCATGCTGCTGGTCATGCGGCGGATTTCGCCGGTGACCTGATCGACGGTGGCCACACTCTGCTCGGTCAACTGGCCGGTATCCTGCACGATCTTCTCGGCATCGCTGGCCGAGTTGGCGATGTGTTGCACGCTGACAGTGACTTCTTCCACGCCGGCGGCGGTGGCACTGGCGGCGTCGGATTGCTGCGCCGAGGCCTGTTCTACCTTGATGGCGCTATCGGCCAGCTGGCTTGCGCTGCGGCTGACGGCCAGGCTTTGCTCGCGCACGTCGATGAACATCTCGCGCAGGCTGTCGATGAAGCGGTTGAAGGCATCGGCGGTGCGGCCGATTTCATCACGGTTATTGACTTTGATGCGTACGGTGAGATCGCCCTTGCCGCTGGCCAGCTGTTCCATGGTGTTAGCCAGGTTGTTCAGCGGGCGGGTCAGCGCGCGTACCACGGCAGCCAGTACCAGCAGGATGATCACCAGTGCTACCACCCCGATGAGGATGGCCATATTGCGCTGGCTGACGGCCGACTCGGTAATGGCGGCGGTCGGAATGGCGACGCCGGCAGACCAGAACTGGCCGGTATTACCCACCTTGATCGGGTAGAAGAAGTGGGTAAAGCCACCATCTTCAAACACGAAGTCCTCGCCCTTGCGGATTTTGTCCTGGTAGTTGCTCAGTACGTCTTCCTTGGCCAGTTGTTTGCCTACCAGTGACGGGTCGGGGTTGACGACGTACATGCCGCCCTCGGACACCATGCGCACGTAGCCGGTTTCGTACAGTTTCACGCTGCCGTATTTTTGCTGCAGTGTGTCCAGTGCCAGATCGGCAGCGGCTACGCCAAGAAATTTGCCGCTACCGTCTTTGATGGCGACGGCCAGCGAGCTTTCCAGCACCTGTTTACCCTGTACTTCATAGAAAAACGGCTCGGTGATGCTGTCGCGGCCACGGGTTTTCGGTACGTAATAAAAGTCGCCCCAGCCGGGCTTGTCGTAGTCGGGCACGTACTCGGTGAGCTTGTCTTTCCATTCCGGAAACTTCTCTACCCGGTCTTTGGACATCATCACGTCCTGCGCGGCCTTACCATTGCCACCACGCGTCATGTACGGGCTGTAGCGGCCGGTGGGGTCGTGTCGCGGCCAGTCCAGACGGAATTCGTCGTCTTTGCCGTCCAGCGCGTTGGGTTCGTACAGCATCCACATGCCGATGATTTGCGGTTCGGCATCCAGCATGTTCAGGATGACATTATCGATCACCTTGCGGTCTACCATGCCGGCGCGTTGCATGCCGCCTACGGCGTCTGCCAAGTGCTTGGGCACGCTGAAGCCGTAGGCAAGATCGGCGGTCACCGCGTCGGCAAAGCGTCCGGCTTGCTCCGAGGCCAGTTTGTAGCCTTGATCTTCGGCTGACTGGTAGCTTTGGCGCGCAATCAGCGCAATCATGCTGCTGAAGCCGATAGCAATAGCCACCCCTGCTACTAGAATGATGCGATTGCCCAGATGACCCCATTGTTTCACTGATGCCATGGTGTAGTCCTGTTTTGGAGGTGGCGATGTACTAGCTTGTACGATAGAAGTTGCCACTCAGTATTTCTACGTATGTCTGGCGATAACCTTACTCGTTGAGTGGTCTATTGCAAAGCAAACATTTACGGTTTATGCAGTGTTTTATAGCATTTCCGATTAAAAACAACAGCAACAACCGTATGCCATTGTAGAGTTTTGTCTGTTGTGATATTCGGTATTGGCGCCTTGACCTATCTGCTTCGATAATGAAGGTCTGACAGTTAGGCTACAGCAAGCCGCTCGCCGTGGCTGTTGCCACGGTCTGCGCTGCCATCCGTAATGTCAGCCCCCACCCACCACCCGCTGTAAGCAAATGTAATGATCAAGTGTATTGACGTCTCTGACCTCAAGGTTGGCATGTTTGTGCATGACCTGAACTGCGACTGGGCCTCGCACCCGTTTTTCCGCAAGCGTTTCCTGCTGAAGAGCGACGAGGAGATTGCCAGGATCGTCGAGGCCGGTATCCACGAGGTGTACATCGATACCCAGAAGGGGTTGGACGTACGTCACGCGCGTACCGAACAGGAGGTACAGCAGACGCTGCAGCAGGAAATGCTGGAGATTGCCAGCAAGGAGCCGCCTCCGGTAATCGCGGTATCGTTTGCCGACGAGATGGGGCGCGCTGCCCGCATCAAGAACCAGGCACAGACGCTGGTGAAGACGGTGATGCAGGACGTGCGGCTGGGCAAGGCGGTGGAGCTGGAGCAGGTGGACCCGATGATCGAGTCCATTACCGAATCGGTACTGCGTAACGGCGGTGCGCTGACCACGCTGCTGCGCATCAAGAACAAGGACGATTACACCTTCCTGCATTCGGTGAGCGTCGGCACGCTGATGATTGCGTTCTGCCGCTCGGTGGGCATGGACCGCGAGGCCATTCGTCAGGCTGGCCTGGGCGGTTTGCTGCACGATACCGGCAAGGCACTGGTGCCGGATGACATCCTCAACAAGCCTGGCCGGCTAACCGACGAAGAATTCGACATCATCCGCCGCCACCCCGGCGATGGTCACGCCATCTTGCAAAAAACGCCGGGCATAGGCGACATCCCGCTGGATATCACGCTGCATCACCACGAGCGGGTGGACGGCAGTGGCTACCCGTACAAGTTGCCGGGCGAGCAGATCAGTACCATGGCCAAGATGGCTGCCATTGTCGACGTGTACGACGCCATTACTGCCGACCGTTGCTACCACAAGGGCATGTCGGCTACCGATGCCCTGCGCAAGCTGTACGAGTGGTCGAAGTACCATTTCGACCCCAAGCTGGTGCAGGCTTTCATGCGCTGCGTCGGTATCTACCCGGTAGGCACGCTGGTGTTGCTGGAGTCTGGAAAGCTGGGGGTGGTGGTGGAGCAGAACGACGGCAATCTGCTGCAGCCGAAGGTGAAAACCTTCTTCAGCACCCGCAGCGGGGTGTATGTGACGCCCGAGGTGGTCGATCTGTCACGTCCGCTGGGTTTTGGCGGCGGCGACAAGATCGTCAGCCATGAAGATCCGGCAAAGTGGCAGGTCAACCCGCTGCGCTTTCTGTAGCGCAGCCGCCCGGACAGCACACAAGACGAAGCGGCCAACCCTGTTGAGGCGTTGGCCGCTTTGCTTTTGCGGTGAGGTGTTTACAACCGCACCAGTTCGCGGTCGTTACCGCCGCGGCGTTTGGCGCGATACATCGCGCTATCTGCCTGGCTGAGAATGTCACGTGGCATCACGCTGCCACTGTTGAACAGGGTAATGCCTACCGACGCCCCTACGCTATTGGGGGCGCTTAGTCCTTCCACTTCTGCGGCGAGTGCCGCGATGATCTTGCTGGCCACGGCGCGGGCGCCGCTTTCATTGGTGTTTTCCAGTAGCACGGCAAATTCGTCACCACCGACACGGATCAGCAGATCGCTGGTACGGACTACGCCACGCAGCCGGTTGGCAATGGACGATAGTACGCGATCGCCGATAGCGTGGCCGTGTACGTCGTTGATGACCTTGAAGCGATCCAGATCCAGAAACAGCAAACCGCATAGCCGGGTGCTGCTGTCCTTGGCCAAGCTGTCCAGTTTCAGTTCCAGATAGCGGCGATTTGCCAAGCCGGTCAACGAGTCGCGGTGTGCCAGTTCGGTCAGATGCCCCTGTAACAACTGCAGGCGTTGCGCTTCCAGACGGCGGGCGGTTACGTCATGGTGGGTTTCCAGCAAGGCATCCAGTTCGCCCTGTGGCGTAAACAAGGGCGCCAGTGTGATTTCGTAGTAACGCTGTTGCCCGAAGCTGTCGGTACAGCTTTGTTCCAGTGTCATCGGCTGGCGCCGCTCCAGCACTTGCTGTCGCGGGCAAGGCGCGTCGCTGTGGCACGGCTCGCTATAACCGTGGATGTACTGGTGACAGGGAGCGTTCTGCGGGTCGCCGTACTGACGGCGTGCTTCTGCATTCGCGTATTCTACGGTGTGATCGGGGCGAAACAGCATGACGGGATGCGGCAGCAAATCGAGAATCTGTTGCAGGCGGCTGGCATCCGCTGTCATCGGGTTGGCAGACGTATTCGGTGAAGAGTCAGGAGGCGTCATGTCCGCTCAAGTAGCTGTACACAAAAAGAAATAGGTTAACAGCTGCTTGAAATCGTCATGACTCAGCTTTGAAGCCAAATGGCAATTTAAAATCATATGGTTTTAAATATTTTTTCATTTCGATAAATTGTATGGCGCCAAAACTCAGCCTTTTGTCATTTATGCAACAACGCCAGCGCGCAGCTGTCCTGCCCCAGTGTATGGCGGCCATGGCTGCTCAGCCCAGTGCGCGGCTGCCGTCGGCCGGGTACTTGCGGGCGTTCTTCTGCAGCTTGTCGGCCACGGCGGCGTTGAGGTCCACGCCTGTCACATCGGCCAGTCGCACCAGGTACATCAGCACGTCGGCCAGCTCTTCCTGCAAGTGGGTGTACTCGGCCGGGTTGGCTGCAAGGTTGGCGGCCTCGGCGTCGGTCTTCCACTGGAAGATCTCGGCCAGCTCGCCCACTTCGCCGGTCAGCGCCAGCATCAGGTTGCGCGGGGTGTGAAACGGTTGCCAGTGGCGGGCGGCGGCAAATTCGCGCTGGGCGGCCAGCAGGCCGTCTACGTTCACAAGGTGGGTCATGCGGGGTCCTTTGTCGGGCGGGTACAAGGCAACACGCCCTGCACAGGCAGGGCGTGTCGGTATCGGGCAAGTTGGCCGCTTACAGCAGGCCTTCTTCCTTCATCGCCTGCTGTACTGCCGGGCGGGCAAAGATGCGGGCGCTGAACGCCTGCAGCGCCGGCCAGGCGTCCAGGGTGCGGCCAACGTATTTGGTCCACGACAGGCACACGAACAGGTAGCCGTCGGCCACGGTGTAGCTGTCGCCCAGCAGGTAGTCCTGCTGGCCCAGTGTGGCGTTGAGCGCGTCAAAGCGGGTGCTCAGGCGCTGCCAGGCAGCCTCTTTGACGGCATCGTCCTGGCTGTAGAACATCGGCGAGAAGCCCTTGTGTACTTCGGTGGAAATGAAGTTCAGCGCTTCTTGCAGGCGGTAGCGTGCCAGCGTGCCGTTGGCCGGGGCCAGGTTTTTTTCCGGCGCCTGGTCGGCAATGTACTGCACCAGCGCCGGGCCTTCGGTGAGGATCTCGCCGTTGTCCAGCTGCAGCGCCGGTACGTAGCCCTTGCTGTTGATGGCGCGGAAGTCGGCGCCGCTTTCGGTGAGGCGCGGCTCGGCGCGCAGGTTCACTTTTTCGAACTGGTACGGCAGGCCGCTCTCGGCCAGGGCAATGTGCGGGGACAGCGAGCAGGCACCGGGGGAGTAGAACAGTTTCATCTTGTATCCTCAACGAAGGGGGCCGTATTGCCCACCCGACCGGGCGGGCAATGGACTAGGGCAGGCCCTAACCCATCATGGTGATGGCCACGGCCGATTTCAAGCCTCGTCCATTTCTACGTGGCGCAGGTCGTGGTACTCGTGTTCGGCCAGGCCCTGCTTCCAGTAGCCCACCAGCCGGGTGCGGGCGCGGCTGCTGCGGCCGGCGGCGATGAAGCGCTCACGGATGGCCTTCACCACGCCGGACTCGGCCGCCGCCCACAGGTAGGCGTCTTGCCACTGGCTGGCCGGCAGCGCGTCCAGTGCCGGCAGCAAGGCGTCTACGGCGTCGGCCACCACCCATTGCACGCTGACGCCGGCCGGGTGCTGCAGCGCGATGATTTCGTCGGCCGCCGGCACCGCCAGCAGCGCGTGGCCGCTGGTGTCGGCGGGCAGGCTTTCCAGCAGCGCGCTGGCGGCGGGCAGCGCGCACAGGTCGGCCAGCAGCAGCACTTGCCGTTCGCCGGCCAGGTCCAGCGGTGCACGCGGGCCCATCACCGCCAGCGGGTCGCCGGGCTGGGCGTGGCGCGCCCACAGCGAGGCGGCGCCGTCTGGCTCGTGCAGCAGGAAGTCGATGTCCAGCTCCAGCGCGTCGCGGCGGAAGTGGCGCACGGTGTAGGCGCGCGAGGCGCGGCCGCCATCGGGCAGCGGGAAGTACAGCTTGATGTTGGGGCCGTTTTCCACGTGGAACACGGCAAGCTCCGGGCAGCTCACCGTGATGCGGCGCATGCGCGGGGTGAGCTGGGTGGCGCGCACTACGCGGGTGTCGAAGTGGTACAGGCGGTCGGTGGGGCGGCTCATGGCGGGCTCCTGGTGCGTTTTTGGCAGGGTGGTTCAGGCGAGGACGCCGTCGATCAGTACATTGAGGCGGCCGCGCGAGCAGGCTTCGACGCGGCTTTGCACGCCGTAGACGCTGGCCAGCGTGGCCGGGGTAATCACCTCGGCAGGTTGGCCGCAGGCCAGCACGGCGCCGTGTTTCAGTAATAGCGCACGGTGGCAGTGGTGCAGCGCGATGTTGAGGTCGTGCAGCACCACCAGCGTCACCATGCGGCGGCGGCGGGTTTCCTCGGCCACCAGCTGCATCACGTGGCACTGGTGGTTGAGGTCCAGCGCCGACAAAGGTTCGTCCAGCAGCAGCACGTCGGGCTGGCGGATCAGCGCCTGCGCCAGGCCCACCAGCTGCTTCTGGCCGCCGGATAGCTCGTCCAGGTAGCGCATGCCCAGCTCGGCAATGCCCAGCCGCGTCAGCAGGGTGTCGATGTCGGCGGCGGCGTGGCGGCTGGCCAGCCCCAGGCCGGTGGCGTTGGCCGCCACCATCACCGATTCCACCACCCGCAGGTGCAGCGCCGGCGGCAGGCTTTGCGGCAGGTACACCACGTGGCGGGCGCGCGCTTCCAGCGGCAGCGCCCCCAGCGCCTTGCCATCCAGCGTTACGCTGCCGTGCAGCGGCAAGAGGCCGGCCAGCGTTTTCAGCAGCGTGGACTTGCCACAGCCATTGGGGCCGAGCACCGCGGCCACTTCGCCGCGCGGCAGCGGCGGGCAGCTGATGTCGCTCAGGATCTGGCGGCGGCCGTAGCTGGCGGCCACGCCTTGCAGTAACAGGCCGTCGTTCATGCGCGTTCTCCGTGGCGGAACACCACCGATACGAAAAAGGGAATGCCCACCAGCGCGGTGACCACGCCCACCGGGATGATGATGCCGGGCAGCAGGTTTTTCGACGCCAGCGACGCCCACGACAGCACCGCGCCGCCGATCAGCATCGACGCCGGCAGGTAAAAGCGGTGATCTTCGCCGAACAGGCGGCGGGCGATGTGCGGGGCGATCAGGCCGATAAAGCCGATGGTGCCGGCAAAGGCCACCGCCAGGCCGGTGAGCAGGCTGACGCGCAGCAGGCTGGCCAGGCGCAGGCGGCGCACGTCGATGCCGAAACTCTGCGCCCGGTCTTCGCCCAGCCGCAGCGCGGTCAGGCGCCAGGCGCTACGCAGCGACAGCGGCAGCACCAGCAGCAGCGCGGCGGCCACCAGGCCCAGTACCGGCCAGTTGGCGCGCGACAGGCTGCCCATGGTCCAGAACACCATGCTTTGCAGCGCCTCCGGGCTGGCCACGAACTGCAGCAGCGATACCAGCGCATTGAAGCTGAACAGCATGGCAATGCCCAACAGCACCACGCCGTTGCCGGACAGCCGCGCGCGGCGCGCCACCGCGTCCAGCAGCAGCGCGCTGCCCATGGCAAACACGAAGGCGTTGGCCGACACCATCCACGGCCCGCTGACGCCGGGCAGGCTGGCCTGCAGCACGATGGCCAGCGACGCGCCCAGCGCCGCCGCCTGGTCCAGCCCCAGCGTGAACGGGCTGGCCAGCGGGTTGTGCAGTACGGTCTGCGTTTCGGCGCCGGCCAGGCCCAGCGCCATGCCCACCAGCACCGCCATCAGCGCGTACGGCAGGCGGATGTCCCACACGATGATGTGATTGGTCACGTCGCCTTGCTGCCACAGCGCCTGCCACAGCTCGCCCAGGCTTAGCGCGGCCGGCCCCAGCGTAAAGTCGGCCAGCAGCGACAGCACGATGACGCCGGCCCAGAGTGCCAGCCACAGCAGGCGCTGCCACTGCAGCGCCTGGTAGGCCGGTGCGTGCCCGGCCAGGCTTGCCTGCCCTGCCCTCATCGGCTGCCCACCCAGTAGGTGCCGGCCGGGGTGAAGGCGGCAAAGCGCTGGTGCATGTCCTGCCAGCTGCGCGCCGGGTCTACGTCCTTGAACTGCGCCGGGTGCAGCCACTTGGCCATCGCCTCGGCCAGGATGATGTGCTGCGGCATGATGTAGAACATGTGCCAGCCGGCAAAGGTGTTGCCGTTACGCGCGGCAGGCAGGCCCTTGAGCTGTTCGCGCTGGCCCATGGCGGCCAGCGACGCCAGCGCATCGGCACGGCTGACCGCGGCGCCGAACTTCACGCCAGTCTTGTCGCCGGGGCCGGCGGCACCGGAGGCAAAGTAATGCGTGGGCTTCTGTACCAGCACGTGTTCGGGGTTCACCTGGCCCAGCGGCGCGTCCAGCAGTGCGCTGCCCAGGTTGCGGCCGCCGGCCAGGGTGATCAGCTCGCCAAAGCTGCCTTTGCCGGCGGTAGTCAGTTCTTCGATGGTGCCGGCGCGCACGTCGGCAAACACCAGCGGGCGCTGCGCGGCTGGTACTGCTGCCAGGCGGCGCTGGATGGTGTTGCGCTTGTCTTCATAGAAGCGGATGAAGCTTTCTGCCTGCTGGCTGCGCCCCAGCGCCTTGCCCATCAGGCGCAGGCTGGGCACGGTGTGCTCCAGCGGTTTGTCGCGAAAATCGACAAAAATCACCGCCACGCCAGCCTGGGTGAGCTGCTGCACGATAGGGTTGTCCAGGCCCGGCCCGTGGCCGGAGGTGCTGAAAATGGCCAGATCCGGGCGCAGGGTCAGCACTTTTTCCGGGCTGATGCTGGCTTCGCTGGTTTTGCCGATCAGCGGGATCTTGTCGATCTCGGGAAAGTGCTGGCGGTACTCGGCGTAGCCTTGCGGGTCCAGCATGCGGAAGTCGCCCTGCCAGCCGGCAATGCGCGCCAGCGGCTTTTTGCCTTCCAGCAGCGAGTAGGCATAAAACAGCCGCCCTTCGCCCAGCAGCACCCGCTCGACTTTGTCCGGCACGTTGACGCTGCGGCCGGCGATGTCTTTGACCACCACGGCGGCGGCGTGCTGGCTGGCCAGCACGGCCAGCAGGGAAAGCCCAAGGCGGGCGGGGCGGGGTAAGGAGGCGATCATGGCTCGTTCCTGAGAATGATTTGCAACAAAGCGGCAGTATTTCACTGCCGCCAGGGGGGAGCGTTTGCGAAACGCGCAATCTGCTTTGTGCTGGCGGCAAGTTGTGCGGCCAACCTTGCCGTGCTGGCCAAGGTTGGCCGCAGCGCTTACCAGCGGTAGGCCAGCGACGCCTTCATGGCGCGGCCAAAGCCCGGCGCGCAGAAGGTGCCGTCGCACAGCGTCAGGTACTGCTGGTCAAACACGTTGCTGACGTTCAGCGCGGCACGCCAGCTGCGGTTTTCCCATGCCAGCATGGCGTCGGTCAGCGTGTAGGCGTCGTTGTGGCTGGCGCCGCCACCTTGCGACGCGGCGGCGTGGCGCACGCCAACGGCGGTGCTGAGGCCTTGCAGCGCGCCGGCAAAGCGGTATTTGGCCCACAGTGCTGCTTGCCAGTCGGGCACCATTTCCACGCGGCGGCCCACTTCATTGGCCTTGTTGCTGCGGGTAATGGCGGTATCGGTATGGCTTAGCGCGGCCAGCACGTCCCACTGCCGCGCCAGGCGCAGGCTGGCTTCCAGCTCCACGCCACGGGCGCGCACCTGGCCGGTCTGCACGTTGCCGCTGAACGGGGCCGGCGCGGTGGTGGTGACGTTGTCGCGTACCAGTTCGTACACGCTCGCTGCCAGCGTGGTGTCGCTGTCTTCCGGTTGGTAGCGCACGCCGGCTTCCCACTGCTCGCCCTGCTCCGGTTTCATGCGCTGGCCGTAGGCGTCGTTGCCGCTGATGGCCTGGAACGAGGTGCTGTAGCTGAGGTACGGCGCCAGGCCGTTGGCAGCCAGGTACACCACGCCCAGGCGGCCGGTGGTGGCGCTGCTGTGGTCGGTGGTGGTGAGCTTGGCGACCAGCTGCTCGTTGGTGTCACGCACCTTGTCGTGGCGCAGGCCGGCGGTGAACGCCCAGCGCTCGCCCAGCTTGATCTGGTCTTGCAGGTAGAAACCCAGCTGGCGCGAGGTGTCCTTGTCGTCCCACAGCAGCGGCAGGCTTTGCCAGGCCGGTACGGTGAATGCCGGCTTGAAGATGTCTACCGGGTTGGCCGCACCACGATAGGTGGGGTGGCGGAAGGTGCTGCGGCGCCAGTCCACGCCGGCCAGCAGCGTGTGCTGCACGTCGCCGTGCTGCAGCCGGCTTTCCAGCTGGGTGTCGGCGGCCAGCGAGGTTTCCTGGTTCAGGCGGTACCAGGCGCGGCGGCTGAGGGTGCGGCCGTCGGCGGCCAGCGCCAGCGGGCGGACCTCGCGCCGGGTGTTGTCGCCGTCCAGGTAGCGCACGTTCTGGCGCAGCATCAGCGCCGGGCTGAAGACGTGGCTGAACTGGTAGCCCAGCATGCTGCCTTTCTTGTCGTGCAGCGTGTCCGGGCCTTGCAGGTTGGTGCTGGCGTCCGGCTGGCCGAGGGCGCCGGGGTTGACCAGCTGGTTGGGCACGGCCCAGCCGTTTTCGTCGTGCTGGTACTGCGCTTGCAGCAGCAGGCTGGTGGCGTCGCTGGGTTGCCAGCTCAGTGCCGCCGCCAGGTAGCGGCGGTTGTCGGGCAGGTATTGCCACTGGGTATCGCTGTCGCGGCCCAGCGCGGTGACGCGGTAGCGCAGCGTGCCGGCGTCGTCCAGTTGGCCGCCGATGTCTGCGGCCAGCTGGCGGTGGCCGTCGCTGCCGCCTTCCACCACCACTTCGTTCTGCATGCCGGCGCGCGGCTGCTTGCTCACCATGTTCACCATGCCGCCGGGGGTGGCGCGGCCGTACAGCACCGAGGCCGGGCCGCGTACCACTTCCACCCGCTCCAGGCCGTATGGCTCGCTGCGGCTGATGAAGGCGTTGTGGTACAGGCGCAGGCCGTCGCGGTACAGGCCGTCTTTGGAGATGCCAAAGCCGCGCAGGATCACATCGTCGTCGGTGAGTGCGGTGGGGTAGACCGCCACGCCGGGGGTGTAGCTCACCGCCTCGGCCACGGTGGCGGCGCGCTGGTCTTGCAGCTGCAGTGCGTTCACTACGCTGACCGCCTGCGGCACTTCTACCAGCGGGGTGCGGGTCTTGCTGCCGCTGCGGGCGGCGCGGTTCTGGTAGCTGGCCGGCAGGCCGGGGTTGGCCGCCGTGTCGGCGGTCACCTGCACTGTGGGCAGCGTGGTGGCGGTTTGCGCGGCGCGCGCGGCGGGCAGCACGGTGACGGTATTGCCGTCCACGCGCAGTTGCAGCCCGCTGCCGGCCAGCAGCTGTTGCAGGGCGGCCTGCCAGCTCATCTGGCCTTTCAGCGCCGGGGCTTGCTTGCCGGCCAGCAGGCTGCTGTCCACGATCAGGGTGATGCCGGCCTGGCGGGCCAGTTGTTGCAGGCTGTTGGCCAGCGGTTGACGGGCTTGGTCCAGTTGCAGGTCGGCGGCGTGTGTGCTGGCGAAGGCGGCGGCCAGCGCGGCCGCCAGCAGGGTGTGGCGAGGGGTCATGCGTGTGCTCCGTTCAGGGTGGGGCACCTGATGGCGGCGGCTACAGGTGGCTGTCCTGTGTCTGACGTTTGGCCTGCGCATTTCCCTGATGTGTCGCCGGCAATTTTTTTAACGGCGCGGGCGCAGTACGGTGGCGCTGTCGGTGTCGGTTACCACCACGGGCAGTACTTGCGGCAGGCGCTGCAGGAAGGCGGACAGGTCGCGCAGCTGCACCACGGCGGTAAGGCGCAGCGAGGCGTTGCCTTCCACCCGCAGCGGTTTGCGGCGGTACGGCGTTAGCGTGGCGGCCACTTGCTGCAGGCTGGCGTTGTGGAAGGCCAGCGTGCCCTGCGCCCACAGGAAGGGGTCTACCGCCGGCGCCGGTGTGCGCTCGGCCCCGGCCGGCCCCAGCGTCAGGTAGTCGCCGGCTTGCAGCACGGCCAGGTTGTCGCCGGCGTGGCGGCCAACCTGCACCCGGCCGCTGGCCACCGCCACGTGCAGCTGCTGGCCGTCCAGCTGCACGGCGAAGCGGGTGCCCAGCACGGTGACCTGGCCTAGCGGGGTGCTGACTACAAACGGCCGCGCGCTGTCGCGCTGCACGTCGAACAACGCTTGGCCGGCGTCCAGTTGCACGTGGCGCATGGCGGCCAGGTAGCGCACGCTGGCACGGCTGGCGGCGCTCACGGTGAGCACGCTGCCGTCGGGCAGCGTTTGCCGCAGCGGCGCCTGCTGGCTGGCGAGCCGGGTTTGCCACTGCGGCTGCGCCTCGCGCCAGGCCCACAGGCGCCAGCCGGCCACGCCCAGCAGCAAGCTGGCGGCGCTGCCCTTCAGCAACTGGCGGCGTTGCTGGCGGCGGGTTTCGGCGGCACGGGCCAGCTGCTGCAGGGTGTCGTGCCGATCCAGCCCGTGCCACAGGCTGTCGAACTGGCGGTATTCGTGGCCGTGGCGCGGGTCGGCCAGCAGCCAGGCTTCGAAGCGGGTACGCAGGCTGTCGTCGTCGGGGCGGTCTTGCAGGCGCAGGAACCAGCGCGCCGCTTCTTCGCGCAGCCGGCTCATGCGCCCTGCTCTTGCAGCGCGCGCAGGTCCAGCATGGCGCGGATCAGGTGGCGTTCCACCATATTGAGGCTGATGCCCAGCGCGGCGGCGACGTGCGGCTGGCTGTCGCCTTCCACCCGTACGCGCCAGAACACCTCGCGGCAGCGCGGCGGCAGGGTGTCGATCACTTGCTGTAGCAGCGCCAGGCGCTGGCGCAGCGCGGCCAGATCGGCGGTATCGGGGGCGACGGGGAGCCGTTGTTCGTCGGGCTCGGCTTCGAACACGTAGTGCTGATCGCGCCGCAGCTGGTCGCTGAGCACGCTTTGCGCCACGCGGCGCAGGTAGGCCTGCGGCTCGGCCACCTGGCTGCGGTGCTGCAACAGCGCGTAGCGCAGCAAGGCGTCGTGCAGCACGTCTTTGGCGCGTTGCGGGCAGCCGCATTGGCGGCGCAGCGCCGACAGCAGCTCGGCGTAAGCCCAGCGCAGGTCAATGCCGAACCAGTGTAGTGACGGGGTGGCAGGCGGGAGCAAGGCGGCAGTCATCACAACACGCTTAACTATTGATAATGGTTATCAATAGTAATGTATCGGCTGTGTAGCTGTCATGCGTGTTGTTGGCAACATCTGCCGTGGCTGGCGCAAGTGTTGGCATGCCACGTTAAAAAGCACGGGCATGCCGCACACCCTGCTCAGTGCTGGTCGTCTGACGGTTTGCGGCCGAACAGCACGCGCGGGGCGTTGCCGTGGCCGGTTTGCGAACGCGGCGGGCGCGCCGGTTTCGGGGTTTTCAGCTGGATGTACAGCGCTTCCACTTCGGCGCGTGCCCACGGGGTGCGGCGCAGGAAGGTAAGGCTGGACTTGATGCTGGGGTCGCTGTTGAAGCAGCGGATTTTCACCAGACGGCCCAGTTGCGGCCAACCGTAGTGCGCCACCAGTTCGTTCAGCAGTGCTTCCAGGGTAACGCCTTGCAGCGGGTCTTTGCGGGCGGGGGTGTCGCTCATCCGTTGCTCCTGCGGCCGTGGTTGGGGTTCTTGGTGTAGGCGCAGTAGCCGGGGCGCGGGCCTACCTTGGGGTGGTTGCGGCAGGTGTTGGGCCGTTGTTCGTAGATGGTGCACAGCCGCGTTTTCTGGTCCAGGTACATGCAGTCGCCGTTGGCGCGGCGGCTGAGGGTGAATACCTCGTACTTGAAGTTGAAGTGCTGGATGACGCGCTGTTTTTCCAGACGTTTGGCGATGTTCTTCACCGGCTCTTGCAGTTCGAACTCGTCCACGATGCCCATGCGCACCAGGTCGGGCAGCTTCACTTCCACCGGCATGCTGCAACAGGACGCCATGCAGTCGCTGCACAGCCCGTTCTTGTATTTCACCCAGGTATCCAGGCGCTCGATATCCGCCACAACTCACCCTTAACGTATTGAATCCACAAAACTTTCCGCCGCTTTGGCGAAGGGTGCGCATTCTACGGGCTGGGCCTGGGGGTGGCAAGGGGGCAGAAAGCCCTGGTTATTATCAGGGATAAACACTATCCATTATGATATATTCTTATGTGCTTTTATTTTTTACATACATATTTATTTGTGCTTGAGCGTGCTGGGTAATAGTGCGCCAGCCAAGAGCGTGACAACACGGCGTCATGTTCTGCTGTCGATATCTTCCAAGGTGGTGCAATGAAAATTGTTTCAAAACTGATCGTGGCTTTTGTCTGTAGTGCCGTGGTGGTGGTGGTAGTGGGACTAGCCGGTGTCAGCAAGCTGAATCAGGCTGATCAGCGCTTCAATGCGTTTACCAGCAATATCCTGCCCAGTGTAGAGCTGCTGGCCCAGACCCAGAACCAGACCTGGGCAGCACGCAACGAGGTGTGGAAGCACTTGGCCCAGCCCGACGCAGCCGGCAAGCTGGCTTCGGAGCAGATCATCAGCAAGCGTCTGGATGAAGTGGAGAAGTCGTTGCGGGCTTACGAACCCATGGTGGTGGATGCCGAAGACAAGCGTCTGCTGGATCAGTCAAAGCAGCGCTTGCGCGAATACCGTGAAGGTTTGCCCGAGACCCTGGCCCTGTCGCGCCAGGGTGATCAAGCCGGGGCCGTTCAACGCACGTTACAAGGCCGAGGTAACCGGCTGGTTGCCGCCATGGACGAGCACGTACTGTATAACCGCAAGCTGGCTGAACAGCTGCAGCAAGCCAACCATGATGCCGCCCGCGCCGCCTTGATCCAGCTGGCGCTGGTACTGGCGGTGGTGCTTGTGGCGATGGCAGCCGGCGGCACCCTGCTGTGCCGCGCCATTTCGCAGGGCTTGCGCCAGATGCAGCAGGCCATGACCGTGATCAGCAGCGACCTGGATTTCACCCGCCGCGTAGCGGTAATGCAGCAGGACGAGATCGGTGTGACCACTACGGCCTTCAATGCCTTGCTGGACAGGCTGCAGCACAGTTTGCAAGACATGAAGCGCGGCATTGTAGAGGTCACGTCCACCGTACAGCAGCTACAACTTGCTTCTGGCCGCGTGGCAGAAAGCTCGGTACAGCAAAGTAACGCCTCGGCCCATATGGCGGCGGCGATAGAACAGATGACCGTAAGCCTTAGCCATGTGGCAGACCGTGCGCACAAGGCGCATAGCCTGTCTGCCGAAGGTGCCGGCCAAGCCAGTCTGGGGCAGCAGGCTATCGGGCAGGTGGTAGCCGATATCGGAGAGATTGCCAGGACGGTAACGGATACGGCACATGAGATCGGCCAGCTGGCCGAGCGTAGCCAGAGCATCGAGTCGGTAGTGAATGTGATCCGCGAGGTGGCCGAGCAAACCAACCTGCTGGCGCTGAATGCTGCCATCGAGGCTGCACGTGCTGGCGAAAGCGGCCGTGGCTTTGCAGTGGTGGCTGACGAGGTGCGCAAGCTGGCCGAACGCACGGCGGCGTCTACCCAGGAAATCGGCAAGATCATTACGGCTATCCAGCAGGTAACGGGCAATGTGGTTAGCCGTATGGAACAAGCGGTAGGCCAGGTGACGAGTGGTCAGCAAGGTGTCAGCGCTGCGCAGCAGAATATCGCGCAGCTGCTGGCCGGCGCGCAGGCTAGTGCCAGCGTGGTGCAAGAGATCTCCGCGGCCATTCGTGAACAAAGCATGGCCACCAGCAGCATTGCGCAGCAAGTGGAAACCGTGGCACAGGGTGCCGAGGCAAACAGCAGTGCGGCGGCGCATGCGGCCAATATGGCTACGACGCTGGAGCAGGTGGCGGCCAGCATGCAGCAGGAAGTACGCGCCTACCGGGTGTAAACGGGGGCAACAAAAAAGCCGGCACGGGATGCCGGCTTTTTTGTGCGCGTGGTCTAGGGCTGGGGGCCGTCGGCAATCAGCCGCTTGCCCAGGCTGACTGCTTCGTCCTGCGCGTAGCCCAGCTGGTGGTGGAAGGCCAGTACGGCGGTATTGCTGCTGCGTACCTGCAGGTTGAGCTTGGGGCTGCCGCGCGCCAGCAAGGCGGCTTCGATATGCGCCATCAGCGCCCGGCCGTAGCCCAGGCCCTGTGCGCCGGGCTGTACGGCCAGGTAGTTTACCCAGCCCTGGTGGCCGTCGTAGCTGGCCATCCATCTTTCAAGCCTGCTCAGTCGTCGCGCGTCAGCACGCTCAGTAGCTCGATCTCGAACAGCAGGTTGCTGTTGGGCGGGATCATGTCGCCCACCTGGCGCTCGCCGTAGGCCAGTGCTGCCGGTACCCACAGCTTGCGTTTGCCGCCCACGCGCATGCCGGCCAGGCCGAGGATCCAGCCCTGGATCACGCGCTTGTTGCTGAGAATGCACTCGAACGGCTGGCCCTTGCGGTGCGAGCTGTCGAACTCGGTGCCGTCTTCCAGCCAGCCGGTGTAGTGCGCGGTGATCAGGGCGCCGCGCTCGGCAGCCTTGCCCTCGCCCACGATGATGTCTTCGATGGTTACGCTGTCGCTCATGGCAGCCTCCCGCTAAGTAAAGGCGGCATTTTAGGCGCAGTTGGCCGCGCTTTCACCTGCCGCCGCCGTGTTCGCCGCGCGCCTCGCGTTCGAACGGGTTGTCCAGATAGGGGCGCTTGCCCCGCAGCCACAGCCACAGGCTGGCCGCCGGGTAGGCCAGCAGCATCAGCCCGCCCCAGCGCTCGTACTGCCGTACGTGGACATGTTCGTGTTGCCGCCACTGGGCCAGCACGGCGGGGCTGACGCCCAGCACCACGTGGCCCAGCGTGATGGCACAAAACGGCAGCCGGGCCAGGTGGCGCCACGGCGGTGCCGCTACCTCCAGCACCCCGGCGCAGCGTTGCGCACGGCCACCGGCCAACCATAAGGGCAACGCCAGCAGCAGGCCGACGGCGCTGGCCGGCGCGGCCCACAGGTAGCGCAGCGGGTGGCGCATGCTCAGTAGCGTTCCACCGCTACCAGCCGTGGCGGCGGGCTGTAGTCTTCCGGCCACCAGTCGTCGATGCGCCAAATGAGGCCGTCTTTCAGCGTGAAAAAAGCGATGCCGGTCAGCGTGTGCGGTTCCACGTGGAACGCGGTGGTGGTGACGGCGCTGTCGCCGTCGGCGATCAGCCGGGTGACGGTGACCGTCCAGTCGCCCGGGTAGGTGGCGTAAAAGGCCACAAAGGCGTCGATGCCGCGAATCAGCTCGCGGGTTTGCGGCACGCGGTATTCGATGTCCGGGTGCAGTGTGCCGGCAAACGCCGGCCAGTCGCGGGCATTGGCCAGCGCCCAGTGGCGGGTAATCAGGTCGTGGATGTGACGCATCTGTGCTCCGTGAAAGCTTGGCCGCCGCGGGCGGCGTCTGCCCTAATCGACAATAAACAGCGTGGCGCCCAGCGGGGTGGACGAGCGGTGCGGCTCGGCGTTGTCGGCCACCTGATAGCTGGTGCCCGGCGTCAGCACGAAGCGGCGGCCGTCGGCCAGCTCGGTATGCAGCTCGCCGCTGAGGCACAGCAGGATGTGGCCCTTGTGGCACCAGTGGTCGGCCAGGTAGCCGGGGCTGTACTCCACCATGCGTACGCGGACGGTGCCGAACTGGCAGGTACGCCACCAGGCGGTGCCGCTGTCGCCGGGGTGTTCGGTGCGCGGGATGGCGGCCCAGTCGGTGGTGCCAAACGGAATGTCGTTCAGTTGCATGTGGGCTCCTGGCTGGCTTGTGCGGCGTGGTTTTCGCGCAGGTGGAAGATGTTGCCTTCCGGGTCGTGGCCGTTGCACACGGTAAAGCCCGGCCCCTGGTAGCGTTCGCGGTACAGCGCACCGCCCTGGGCGGCGATCAGCTGGGCGGCGTCGGCCAGGCTGGGCACGGTAAAGAACAGCTTGATCGCTTGTTCGCTACGCGGCTGTGGCGGGGTATCGATGTGCACGTTGGCCGCAAGGTGCGGCGGTATCGCGTGCACGATCAGCTGGAAATCGGCGTTGGCCAGCACCTGGTGTTCGGCGTCGCCGTGCAGCAGCTGCATGCCGAGCAGCTGCTGGTAGAAGGCGGCCAACCTGGTGAGGTGGCGGGCGTAAATCAAGGCGCCAGCGCGGGCGGGACCGGTCATGGCAAGCTCCTGTCATGGGCAAGACGCTACCTTACGCCTGCGCGCCGGCTTTGTCGCGGCGAGTGTCCTGCCGGTCAGGTTCAGGCCGCCACGCTGCCGGCGGTGGGCAGCGGCAGCCGGTAACCCAGCGGCGCGTCGAGGTCGAACAGCCACACCGCCAGCATCAACAGCAGCAGCACGAGCAGCATTTGCAGCGGCCAGCGCGTGGCCGGGTCGCGCCACAGGCGTCGCCATAGCTTGCGCATCACGGCACCGGCTTCAGCGCTGGCAGGCCGGCCAGCCAGCGGGCGGGCAAGCGCGGCAGCAAGGCGCTGCGGCAGCGTTGCCAGAAGGCGGACAAGGTGAGCAGGCCGCCGCCGATCAGCAAGCCGGCTACGGCAAAGCCGGCGCCTTCCAGCCCGGCGGTCTGCAGCAGCTGGCTGAAGGCGTACAGCACGTAGGCCAGCGCCGACACCATCAGCGCGCGGCGGTCGATGGCCAGCGACAGCACGGCAAACAGCGCGTACAGCGCCAGCACGACGACCAGTGCCGGCAAGCTGGCACTGCCTTGCAGGATGCCCAGCATGTCGAAGAACGGGTGCACCAGCAGCGGTGCGGCCAACAGGTGCAGCCAGAACGCCACGTCCGACTGCCGCTGCTGGCGCGCCGGGTCCTGGCGGTCCCAGTGCATGGCCAGCACGAAGCAGACGCTGCCACCGGCCAGCAGCAACGCGTTGGTGTAGGCGTCCAGCGCCGGCCACAGCGCCAGCAACAAGGCGATGACCATGCCCAGCGCGGCAGCGGCGCCGGCGGCCACCGTCAGCGGCACCCGGAAGCGGCGCCAGTGCAGCCAGGCTGCCACGCCGGCGGCGCTGCTGGCGGCCAGCAGTACCAGCTCGTCCTGGCGCGATTGTTCGCCCAGTGCGATCAGCGTGGCGACGGCGCAGGCACCGACAAAGGCGGCCAGCAGCGCGATGGCCGGCAGCGCCATGCGCCGTTGCCGCACGAAAAACTCGGCCAGCCCCCAGGCGCTGGCGGCCACGCCGACCGCGCCCAGCAGCGGTGCCACGCTACCGGCCAGCCACGCCACCGAGCCCAGCAACAACACGCAGGCAATCACCACAAAGATATCGTTGAAGCCGGACAGTAGCCGGAAGTGTTCCTCGTCGGCCAGCAGCGTGTGCTGGCGCTGCGCCACCAGCGTGCGAAACGCTTGCGCGGTGTCGGCGTCGAAAATGCCGGCATCGACGGCGGCGTTGAGGTCATCATCGCTATACATGGCTGCCTCCTGAGGGCATGAGCATGCGGCCATTATTTTCCCGGCATGTCCGGGTGGCAAGTGCTAGGGCAGCACGCCGGCCAGCTCCAGCAGAATGGTCAGGCTTACCAGGCCAAACAGCACGCCGCTGGCCAGGTTCACCAGCCGCTGGCTGCCGGCCAAGCGTGCCTGCACTCGCTGTGACGACAGGCACCACGCCAGCGCGCCGAACCACAGCAGTGACAGCACGAACAGCTCGCCGGCCAGCAGCGTGCGGGCGGCCAGGCCCACCTGCGGCGACACCATGGCCGCCAGCAGGCCGACAAAGTACAGCAGCGCCTTGGGGTTCAGCAGATTGGTGGCCAGCCCCTGGCGTATGCCCTGCCCCACGCTGCCGTGTGCACTGCCGCTTACCAGCTTGGCCGCGTTAGCCGGCAGGCGGGCGGCGCGCAGCGCGCCCAGCGCCAGCCAGCCCAGGTACAGCGCGCCCAGCAGCTTCAGCAGCGCAAACAGGCCCGGTGCGGCGGCCAGCAACACGCTGATACCGGTCAGGCTGAGCAGGCTATGCAGCAGGATGGCCAGCGCAATGCCCAGCGCCGCACCCAGCGCCAGCGGGCGGTGGTGGCTGCTGCGCAGCACCAGCGCAAAATCGGGGCCGGGGCTGGCCAGCATCACCACGTGCAGCAGGCCCAGGGTAAGAAACAGTTCGGTCGGCATGGCAAGGCTCCGTATCGATAGACAAGGCGGCCAGTGTGGCGTGCCGGCAGGCGGCGTGGCTTGTAAACGATTGCAGGCGGCGCATGTACGGTTTTGTGGCAACAGGGTTACCAGCCGGACATGGTGTGGATAAATGCGGCTGCCACACTGGCTATCGTCAGCTGTTGCCGGAACACGTCATGAAGGCCGTCTCTCCCCTGCTTTGCCTGCTGCTTGCCGCCTGCGCCACGCCGCTGCCGCCGCCCGCCGTCACCGGGCCGACAGTGAGCGTGATGCCGGGCAAGAAAACCACCTTCGAACAGTTTTTGCTGGACGACCAGCGCTGCCGACGTCACGCGGCCAGCCTGGATACGGGGAATAGTGCAGACGAAGTGGCGGCCAACAGCGTGCTCGCCGGTGTTGCCACCGGGGCAGCAGCTGGCGCCTTGCTGGGCGGTAACAGCCACGCCGCCGCCCAGGGTGCCGGCATCGGCTTGCTGGCGGGGGTATTGGGCGGCCAGCAGTCGGCGCAGGCCACGCAGGCGCAGCGCCAGTACCGCTACAACCTGGCTTACCAGCAGTGCATGGTGGCCAAGGGCCACACCGCCGAAACCGCGTCCAGTGCCGCCTGGCGCAGCGGCCAGCCACCGGCCTGGCATACCGAACGCGAACCGGCCTGGGTGCTGGTGCCGGCCTGGCCCGGCGGCCCGGGCCACCCGCCGCACTGATCGCGGCGCTGCCATAAAACCACCCCCCTGCCGGCACGCTGGCAGGGGGTATTGCTTTGCTATGCCGCGGGTGGCCTGCTCAGCGCAGCATCTGCTGGCGGAACTGCGCCGGCGTCAGCCCGTAGGCCTGACGAAAACCGTGGTGGAAATGGCTCTGGTCGAAAAAGCCCACTGCCAGCGCCACGTCGCTGATGCCCTGCCCGTCCGCCAGCAGCTTCTTGCCCTGCTCCAATCGCAAGCGTTTCAGCCAGGCGTACGGCGTGATGCCGGTGCGCTGCTTGAACTGGCGCAGGAAGGCAAAACGCGTCAGTCCCACCACCTGCCCCAGGTCTTCCAGCGTGTGGCGCGCGTCCAGCGTGGCCATCAGGTAGTCGCGTAGCACGCGCAGCTGCGGGTCGCCCAGCGCGTGGCTGTGCCCCGGCAAGGCGAACAGGGTGGCCAGCAGCCGCAGCGTTTCTTCTTCCACTTGCAGCGGGTCGCTGTGCGGCTGTTCCAGCCAGGCGTGCAGGCGGGCAAAGCCGGCGTACAGGTCGGGCCGCGCCAGCAAGGGGCTGGCAAAGAAACGGCCGTCGGCCTGCGGCAACAGTGCGGCCAACTGTGCCGGCGGCAGCGAGAACACGCGCACTTCGTAACCTTCCGGCAGCAGGCTCAGGCCGTCGTGCACTTCGTCCGGATTCACCGTGGACAGCGTGCCGGCCACCAGCGCGTGGCTGCTGCCCTTGTGGATGAAGCGCTGGCCGCCGTACTGCACCAGGCCGATGTGGTAGTCCAGATGCACGTGGCGGCCGTAGCTGAAGTCCAGGTGGCGCGCGCGGCACAGCTCCACGCCGGGTAACAGCGGGGTTTGCCAGTAGCGGATGGTGGAGGCGGCGCTCATGCCTTACTGATAGCGCAAATGGCCGCCGCGCGCTTGTAGATTATTGCGGCTACGCCGCAGGCCGTCGCTCAGCTTACCTGCGCCTACGTGAGCGGACTGTATTGCACCGTTGAGGGTGAGGGAATGGCCTTCGACTACGTACGCCGCGTGGTTTACAGCGCCGGAATCATCAGCAGGGAACGCACCAGGTCTTGCTGGCGGCGCTCGCCGGTTTTGTCCAGTACCTGGCGCAGCTGGCTGCGCACGGTGTTGACCGACACACAGTTGGCCGCCGCGTAGTCATCCAGCGAGCTGCCGCCGGCCAATGCATGCGCCAGCCGCGCTTCGGCCGGGCTGAGGTCGAACAGCTCGCGCAGCTGGCTGGCCGGCGCCACCCGGTGCTGGCGGCTGTCGTTAAGGATCAACAGGTAGCGGGTGCGCTGCGTGAGCAGGGTGTCGTCCGGTAGCCAGCCGACATGGCGGCTGACCGGCAGCAGCAGGCAGTGCAGGCTGCCTTGCGGCAAGGGCTGGCGAAAGCTGGCCGCCCGGCCATGCGATTGGCACTGTTGCAGCAGGGTGTACAAGCGACCGTGGCGTCGCAGGCCGCCTGGCTGCACGTCGGCCGGTAGCAGGGCAAGCAGGGTCTCGGCACGCCGGTTGGCGTAATGCAGGCTGCCGTCTTCGCCCAGGCCGGTCACGCCGTATTGCAGGTGGTCCAGCGCTTGCAGGCCGATGGCAGCCTGTTCGCGCAACGACAAGGTGTGGTCACGTAGCTGCAGCATCTGTACGAAATGCGGCAATAGTTGGCGTACGACGGCCATCTTGTCGTGATCGAACGGTTCACGCCCGTGAAAGTGGTGGAACGCCAGGTGACCGTTCTTGCCGGCATCGCGTTGCACGCAACCGCCACTGACGTATCGGCCGCCGTTGGGGATGAGCCAGTCCTGGAAGAACTCGCTACGCGAGACGTAGCCGGAATCAAAGAACTCGGAGCAGCGGAAGCTCTCGCCCACGCTGTGTTGCTGCAGCACGGTTTTGCGCGGGTCCAGTATCGAATAGTGATCACGGTAGCTTTGCGCGGCGGGCAGGAAGGCATCGTTGCTGTAAATCTGGAAGAACATGTGGCGCTGGTCGTGGCTGTTCACCACCAGGTGGATGAGGTCCACTTGCAGCGCCTGCTCCAGTCGCTGCAGCACAGCGGGCAAGGCGGCAGGCGTGACGATGCTGGCATAAAGCTCGGCAATCAGCGGTGCTAACTGGGTTTGGTCGAGTTTTTTCATGGCAGCGACAGAACGAAGATGGCTGCCAGATTAGGTGAACCTGATTTTTTTATAAATATTACCTATGCAAAACAGTACATTACTTATACATATTTGTTGCAATTGTCGCACGCAAAGTCACTAAGCATGCCAATGGTCTGAAATGGCATGTGCTGATGCAATGCGCTTTGCTGTCGGGGGGCCTTACAGTGCCGGAATCATCAGCAGGGAGCGCACCAGGTCTTGCTGGCGGCTCTCCCCGGTTTTGGCCAGTACTTGGCGCAGCTGGCTGCGCACGGTGTTCACCGATACACAGTTGGCCGCAGCGTAATCATCCAGCGTGCAGCCAGAGGCTAGCGCGTGCGCCAGCCGCGCTTCGGCCGGGCTGAGGTCGAACAGCTCGCGCAGCTGGCTGGCTGGTGCTACCCGCAGTTGGCGGCTGTCGTTGAGGATCAACAGGTAGCGGGTATATGTGCTTTCCCAACTGGCATCGGGCAGCCACAGCAAGCTACGGCTTAGTGGCAACAGCAGGCAGTACAGGGTGCCGTCGGTCTGCTGCTGGCGGTAGCTGACGGCGTGGCCGCCAAGCCGGCATTGCTGCAGCAGGCTGTATAGCCTGCCATGACGTTGCAGCCCCCTGGCTTGTATTTCGCCGCCCAGCTGCGCCAGCAGCTGCTCGGCTCGGCGGTTGGCATAGCATAGCTCGCCATCATCACCCAAGCCGGCCACGCCGTATTGCAGGTGATCCAGTGCGTGCATGCCAATGGCGGCTTGTTCGCGCAGGGTGGCAGTTTGTTCGCGCAATTGCAGCAGCTGTACGAAGTGCGGCAGCAACAGGCGGATGATCGCCATTTTGTCGTTATCTATTGGCTTGCGACCCAGAAAGTGGTGGAAAGCCAGGTGAGCATTCTGTCGCGAGGTGCGCATGATGCAACCACCACCGACATAGCGGCCACCGTGCGGCAGTAACCATTCCTGGAAAAAGGCATTACCCGAGACAAATTGGTCATCGAAGTAGTCGGCACATCGGTAGCTCTCGCCTACCGGTTTGTCTTTCAGCAGGATCTTGCGCGGGTCCAGTGTGGAATAGTGTTCGCCATAGCTCTGTGCCGCCGGCAGGAAGGCATCGTTGGTATACACCTGAAACAGCGTCTGGCGCTGGTCGTGGCTGTTTACCATCAGGTGGATCAGGTCGACATCCAGCAGATGCTCCAGTCGACGCAGTGCCAGCGGCAGGGCGGTCGGGCTGGCGACGCTGGCGTAGATTTCGGCAATCAGTGGAGACAGCTGTTCAACTGCAAAATGGCTCATGGCTGCGGCAGGCGTAGACAATACACCTCATATTAGGCCATTTGCATTTCATTTGTAATTCAATATGTCAAATTGAATACGATTTGTATAGATTGCCGCCACTAACTCAGAAACAAGGCCGTGCCGCACACACTGCAGCAGTGCAGCTGTTTGCCGGTATGGTGTTCTCTTCGATGCTGGTGCGAGCAATGGCAGCGGTAGCAATGCACCAGCCCGTCGCGCACCGCCCCCGGGTAGCGCCAGGCGTAGCTGCTACGGTCCGGCACCTGCTGCGCGTTGCGTTGACAAAGGCAGCGCACGCTGTACAGCACCAGCAGCAGCAGTAGCAGGCAAGGTACAGAAAACAGCAGCAGCAAAGACGCCAGGCTCATCGTGCGGGCCTCGCCAAAAACAGCAAACTGGGCATGTCACAGGCTCATTCTGGTTGAGAGCCATGATGCTATAAGGCTGTTTCTGGCACGACATCATCCATTTTGATGATTGTGCACTGCAAGGCTGGCGGGCTGCCCTGACTAAGCTATCCCGTGCTGCTGCAGGAAGCCGCACACCCCGGCCAGCACCGCCTGCGGCAGCTCGCGGTGCGGTACGTGGCCGCAGTGGTCCAGCAACAGCAGCTGCGACGGCCCGGCCACCTCGGCCGCGATACGGCGCGGGAAGGCGTGCGAACCGAACTCGTCCTGGTCGCCGTGTATCGCCAGCACCGGGCAGCGCACCCACGCCAGCCAAGGCGACAGCGACCAGTCGTCAAACAGCGGCAGCAGCCAGGTTTCCGTCCATGCATCCAACACCCAGCGCGCCCGTTCGCCGTGCCAGCGCGTCAGCCGTGCAAACTGCGCCGCCTCGGCAAAGCCGGCCTTGGCCGCCACAATGCCCTCGCGCGTGCGCGGCTCCACAAACGCCTGCGCCGATTCCGACACCACTGCCACACAGCCTGCCGCCTGCGCCGCGTGCGTCAGCGCCATGCCGCCGCCCACGCTGTGGCCAAACAGCACGTAGCGCGTCAGCCCCAGCGCGGCCAACAGCGCCGGCAGCAGCGTGTTTGCTTCCTGCTCGATGAAGTCCGGCTGCGCCGGCGCCAGGCGCGGGCTGGACTGGCCATAACCCAGCCGGTCGTAGGCGATGACGTCGCGCCCGCTGGCCGCCGCCAGCTGCGCCGGAAAATCCCGCCACAGCGCCACGCAGCCCAGCGAATCGTGCAGCAGCACAATCGGCGCCAGCGTGCTGCCGGCGACCGGCCAGTGGCGGACAAAAACCTGGCCGTCGGCCAGCGCAATCAGGCGATCGATAGGTGTCATGCGGTAGGGGTGTGATGGGGAACGCGACGCGGCATGGTAGCAGCTTGCCCTGCGGCCAACGTTGGCCGCAGGCCTGGTTTACGATGCCGGGCGCTGCTTGAAGAAGGTGATCGGCGCGGTGGCGGGGATCTCGCTGGGGGGCGGCGACTTCAGCACGTGCTTTTTCATCTTGCCCATCACGTGCATTTCGCACGGGCGGCATTCGAATTTCAGCGTGTAGGTTTCATCGCCCGATTTCAGCACCATCGGGTCGGCGCGTACCTGGCCCATCACGCCTTTGACACCCTTGGCTTGCTTGGGGCACAGGTTGTACGAGAAGCGCAGGCAGTGCTTGGTGATCATCAGCGATACTTCGCCTTCTTCCTGATGCGCTTCGTAGGCCGGCTCGATGACTTCCACGCCGTGCTGTTTGTAGAAGTCCCACGCCAGCGCGTTGTACACGTTGGCCAGGTAGCTGAGGCTGGTTTCCGGGAAGCGCGGCTTGGGCTGGGCCTCGGCCTTGCGCGGCGGGCGTACCCAGGCGGCCAGACGGGCGGCTTCCAGTTGCGCTACCGCGTCGCGGCGCAGGCCGTTGATGACCGAGGCCGGCACGAACCACGGCTGTGCCAGCTGCAGCGCCACGTCGTGGGCGTAGAACAGGGTGTTGCCCAGTTTGGCTACGGCGTCGCGCAGGCTGCTTTCGGCGCGGGCGGCGTCCTTGGCCGGCTCCAGTGCCAGCTCGGCCGTCGCGGTGGCGCTACAGCCGTCGGCGTCGGTCAGCGTCAGTGTCAGGCCGTCTGCGGTGTCGGCCAGCGTGGCCCATACGCCGATGCGGCGCTCGGCGGATTTCTTCAGCAGCGCCAGTTCCCAGGCGTGGTCGCGGTTGCGGCTGATGTCGGTGCCGGGCTTCAGGCCGGTAAGCGTAGCCGGGTCGTTGGGTACGCAGCGCCACAGCTTGTCGCCGCCCGGCACGTGGCCGATCTGCTTGACGGTGTTGAGCTGCATGCCCACCACGTCGCGCTTTTTCATGAAGTTGATGCCGTCGCCGTTGCTCATCTGCTCGGCGGTGGCGATGTCCACCCAGCCGTCGCCTACCTGGTGCACGGTGCCCAGCTGTACGCCCACGAACTTGGGCGAGTCAAACGCGCCGATGTCCTGCTTGCGGCCGGTGGCAAAGTAGTCGGTGGCGCCACGGTGGAAGGTTTTGTCCGGGTCGGGCGTGAAGAAGATTTCGCTGTTGCCGCTGGCGGCCGGGGCCAGCTCGGGGCGGCGCTCGAAGATTTCGTCCAGCAGCAGGCGGTAGTGGGCGGTGATGTTCTTCACGTAGCTCACGTCCTTGTAGCGGCCTTCGATCTTCAGCGAGCGTACGCCGGCGTCCAGCAGCGCTTCCAGGTTGGCGCTCTGGTTGTTGTCTTTCATCGACAGCAGGTGCTTGTCGAAGGCCACTACGCCGCCTTTTTCGTCGGTCAGCGTGTACGGCAGGCGACAGGCCTGCGAGCAGTCGCCACGGTTGGCGCTGCGGCCGGTGTCGGCGTGGCTGATGTAGCACTGGCCGGAAAACGCCACACACAGTGCGCCGTGGATGAAGTATTCGATGGCGGCCGGGTCGGCGCCTTCGGCCACCACTTGCGAGATCTTGGCGATCTGCGGAATGGTCAGCTCGCGCGCCAGCACGATCTGGCTGAAGCCGGCGTCGGACAGGAAGCGGGCTTTTTCCGGGGTGCGGATGTCGCACTGGGTGGACGCGTGCAGCTGGATCGGCGGCAGGTCCATCTGCAGGATGCCCATATCCTGCACGATCAGCGCGTCTACGCCGGCGTCGTACAGTTGCCAGATCAGCGTGCGGGCGGCGTCCAGCTCGGCGTCGTGCAGGATGGTGTTCAGCGTGGTGAAGATGCGCGCGTGGTAGCGGTGGGCAAACTGCACCAGCTCGGCGATCTCGGCCACGCTGTTACAGGCGTTGTGCCGCGCGCCAAAGCTGGGGCCGCCGATGTACACGGCGTCGGCGCCGTGCAGGATGGCTTCGCGGCCGATGTCGATGTTTTTGGCGGGCGAGAGCAGCTCGACCTGGTGCGGCAACAGACTCATCTGGTACTTCCTGCGGTGGGTGGTGTGGCAAGGGGCGGAAGTATAGCGGAATCAGTCACTTGCGCAAATGCACTCAGGCCTGCTGCAAGCGGGCGGCCAGCGTGTCCACCAGCTCGGCCCAATCGGCGTCGTCGTCCAGCGCCTGTTTGAGGAAGGCGGCCTGGGCGGCGTTCCAGAACGGCGCGTCCTCGATGGCGGTGTCGGCTGGCAACGGGTGGCTGGCGATGAAGGCGCGGATGTCGGCCGGGCTGTCCGGCAGGCCCAGCTGGGCAAACAGGGTGCACAGGGTGTGAAGGCTGGTATCCATGAGCAATACTCCGGTGAGTGAAATGCCAGCATACATGTTTGCAGGCCGGAACTGTGGCCGGTAGCCGCACTCTTATAAATGGCTGCAGGTGCAGCTTTTGACAAACAGGAGACAGCAATGCGCAAGGTTTGGATTGTGCTGGCAGCCAGTGCCGGCTTGGTGGCGTGTAGTGCCGAGCAGGCCAGCAAGTTGCAGCAGCAGGCGTCGGCGGCTATCGGCACCGCGCATCAGGTAGTGCAGGACAGCAGCGCGCCGCTGGGCGAGCTGAAACAGCAGGCTAGTGCGGCGATGGGTAGTGCCGGCAAGCTGAAAGAACAAGCCAGCGCTGCGCTAGGCGTAGCGCAGCGTGTGGGCGCGGCGGCGGCCATCCTGAACCCGGAGCTGGGCCAGCAGATCGACGAGGCCAAGCAGCAAGTGGACACCGTGAAACAGGCGGCAGACGCGCTGCAGGGCAAGTAAGCCTGAGCCAGTGGCGTGATGGGGCGCAGGCACTACACCACGTCCGCTACAAGGCGCTACCGCGACTGGCCAAGCTGTTTGACGCCCGGATGCAAAACCACTGCGTGGTACGGAAAAAGCAAACCCGCGTTGCGCTGCAAAGAGCTTTGTCGTCGCGCTTGGCACAAGGCTCCGCATGCGGGTAATGCCAGTCAGTTAACGCTGACTGGCGTTTTTTTGGTTAGGGGTTTGTTGCGCTGAAGTACGCTAGTGTGTCCGCTATGCGGACGATGTTTACATGCCGGTTCTGCCCGTGACCGAGCGAGGCAAGCGCAGCGTCGCGAGGGAATAAGACGGGAAAGGGGGCGGATTGCCGCCCCCTTTTCTATCGCTGAGCGAATCAAAGATTCGCACGCAGACCCCGCAACCCGGGGCTGCTCGAAACCCCGGCTAAAACGGCACGCCCCAGGCGCCGCCGAACGCGCATCGCTGAGCAAATCAAAGATTTGCACGCAGATCGCTAACGGCTCGGGGCTCAAACAAATCGGCGTCTTGCGCGTGCGTATCTTCGATTCGCTCAGCACAACCCTGGGGCGCACCATGTTGACCGGCTCGCGCCAACGGGATGGAGCGCTTTACTCACACCCTCCTGCTTGAAGGCCAAGCATATTCGCGTAACTGAATGGCATTGCCGCATGCGGGGTCTTGCGTCGTGTCAGGGTGCGACAGCTTTGCTGCTGCTGGCATGCTGCGTGGTATCCGGTGGTAGCAGTTGTTGTGCCAGTTGCGCATAGCGCCCGTTCTGTCGCAGTTGTTGCAAGCCACGGTTAAAGGCAGCTAGCCTGGCGGTGGCCTGTGGCCGGCTGCGCGACAGCATGACCCGGAATGACACGGTTTCCAGTGCGGTAGGCAGTATGGTTAGCAAGCGCTGCTCGTCTGCGCTCAGATACTGCCTGCGCAGTTGGCGATACACGCTTTCGGCCAGCGTCATTGCCTGCACACGGCCGGCCAGAATCATGCGCAGGCCGTTTTGCGGGCTTTCTACCCGCAGGTACTCCACTCGTCCCTGGCGCTCCAGCCGAACCAGCTCATGAAAGGTACGCGAACCCAGCGGCAGTGCCAGTGTGACCGATTGCCAGTTGTGGCGTTGTGGCCAGTCCGGCAGGGCCAGGTCGGTACGGTGAATGACCACTTCGCGGTCGCTGAAGATGGGGTCGCTGAATACGGCAAAGTTGTCGCGCAGCGGTGTGCTGCTCCAGACCAGTGAGCCGTCGATATGACCGTTGCGCACCATTTCTTCGGCTCGGCGCCATGGGTAGAAGTCGTAGCGCACGCGAATGCCTGCCAGTGAGGCAGCCTCGCTGACAACTGCCGACGCAAAACCGTACCGTGGCAGGCTGGCCGACTGGTACGGCGGCCACTCTCCGTTGGCCAGCTGCCACTGCGTGTGGGCTGCGGCGTGCTCGCCAGCGAGCACGCAACACAGTGAAAGCACGATCGATTTCATATTGTCCGACAATTTTGGCCAAGCGGCAGTATAAGCAGGTTTTATCTAGCCGGTGCCAGTATTGCGCACATAATCTGCCAATAAAAAGCGGTAGCTAGATAGCTACCGCTCTTTCTATTGATATAAATTATCGAAATACTAGTATTCGCGGTCGGGTACCAGCACGGTGCGGTTGCCGTTGCTTTCCATGGCCGACACGATGCCGGCCGCTTCCATGTCCTCGATCAGCCGCGCGGCGCGGTTGTAGCCGATACGCAGCTGGCGCTGCACCGACGAAATGGACGCCTTGCGCGTTTTCAGCACGATGGCCACCGCCTCGTCGTACAGCGGGTCGGCTTCGCTGCCGGCTGCCGCGCGGCCCTTGGCGTCGGCCTGGTCATCGTCGGCCACCGATTCGCCGGTAAGCAGGCCTTCCACGTAGTCCGGCTCGCCCCACTGCTTCAGGTCTTCCACGATGGCGTGCACTTCCTCGTCGGTCACGAACGCCCCGTGCACGCGCTGCGGGTAGCCGGTGCCCGGCGGCAGGAACAGCATGTCGCCCTGCCCCAGCAGGCTTTCGGCGCCCATCTGGTCGAGGATGGTGCGGCTGTCGATCTTGCTCGATACCTGGAACGCGATGCGGGTGGGGATGTTGGCCTTGATCAGGCCGGTAATCACGTCCACCGACGGCCGCTGTGTGGCCAGGATCAAATGGATGCCGGCGGCGCGGGCCTTCTGCGCCAGGCGGGCGATCAGCTCCTCGATCTTCTTGCCGGCCACCATCATCAGGTCGGCAAACTCGTCGACCACCACCACGATGAACGGCAGCGTGGACAGCGGCTCCGGCGTTTCCGGCGTCAGGCTGAACGGGTTGACCAAACGTTGGCCGCGCGCCTCGGCGGCGCGGACCTTGTCGTTGTAACCGGCCAGATTGCGCACGCCCAGGTGGCTCATCAGGCGGTAGCGTTTTTCCATTTCGCCCACACACCAGTTCAGCGCGTTGGCGGCCAGCTTCATGTCGGTCACCACCGGCGCCAAGAGGTGCGGGATGTCGTTGTACACCGACAGCTCCAGCATCTTGGGGTCGATCATGATGAAGCGCACTTCGTCCGGCGTGGCCTTGTACAGCATGGACAGGATCATCGCGTTGACGCCCACCGACTTGCCGGAGCCGGTAGTACCGGCCACCAGCAGGTGCGGGGCCTTGGCCAGGTCGGTCACCACCGGCGCGCCGGTGATGTCGTGGCCAAGCGCCAGCGTCAGCTTGGACGCCGACTGCTGGAACACGTCGGCGCCGAAGATTTCCGACAGCCGGATCATCTGCCGCTGCGGGTTGGGCAGCTCCAGCCCCATGCAGGTTTTGCCGGGGATGGTTTCCACCACGCGGATGGACGCCAGGCCCAGCGCCCGCGACAGGTCCTTGGCCAGGTTCACTACCTGGCTGCCGCGCACGCCGACGGCAGGTTCTACTTCGTAACGGGTAATCACCGGGCCGGCGTAGGCGTCCACTACCGCCACTTTCACCTTGAACTCGGCGCATTTTTCTTCGATCAGAATGCCGCGCTCGATCAGGTAGTCCTCGCTCTGCACCGCCTTGTGCACTTCGGGCGGGCGTAGCAGGTCCAGCGACGGCAGGCAGGCGTCGCCGTACACCACCGGGATGTGCGGGCGCGCCGGCGTGGCCAGCGCCAGGCTGGCTTGCGGTTCGGCGGCGCTGCTGGCCCACGGGGCGGTAGCAGCAGCCGGTGTCGCGGTGGCCGGTGCGGCGGGTTCGTCGATCAGCTGCCACACCAGGCCGGGGTTGGCCGCCGCCGGGGCCGCTCTGGGCGGCGGCGGCGCGGTGTCGGGTTCGTCGTCCAGCAGGTGCCAGACGATGTCGCCGCGCTGGATGCCGTGTTCAACGGCCGCGGACGGCACGGCGGTACCGCTGGCAGCGGCGGGGATGGCGGCTGCGGCAGCCGGCGCGGCGGGCGGGTTGGCCGCAACCGTTGCCGTGGTGTCTGCCGTGTGGTCACGCGCAGGGGTGACCGGCTGCTCGGGCGCGGCCACCGTTTGGCGCAGGGTCACGCCCTGCCATACCGGCGCGGCAGCAGGCACTGCCACCGGCTGGCGTAGTTGCTGCCAGCGCGGCGAGGCGGCCAGGCCATGGGGGGCCGCCGGGGCCGGCGCCGGGCTGGTTACCGCTGCCGGGGCTACGTCGGGAGCGGGTGCCGCCGGTTCGGCGCTGTACGGTTCCGGCGCGGCGTCCAGCGTGAAATCGTCGTCCAGCACGAAGTCGTCGGTGGCGGGCGTGTGGTGCTCGGGCCAGGCGGCGGCCAACGTGTCGTCGGCGTCTGCGGGGCCCTGCGTGGCCGGCTGCGCAGCGGCGGCCGGTGTCAGCAGCGCCGGTGGCGCACCGGCGGCACGGGCTTCGGCGGCGTGGCTGGCGCCGCGCCAGTCGGCCTGGATGTCGGCGGGCGGGCGCGGGGTAGCGAGCGGCTGGGCCGGGTGGCTGTCGGCGGCGGGCGCGGCCTGGCGTTGGGCCAGCGCGTCGGCTTTGGCCTGGGCAAAGCTGGATTGCGGGCCAAACAAGGCGGCGGCGGCGCGTTCGCGTTCCTGCTGTGCCAGCGGCGACGGCGGTGGCGGCGTCGGGTGGCTGGCCTTTTTCATCACCGGTGTCGGTTGCAGGATGACCGGTGGCAACGGCGGCGGCGGCGGTGCCTGGCGGCCGCTGTGCAGTTGCTGCACGCTGGCGCGTACTTCGCGCGGGTCGATCAGCGGCAGGTCGCGTACTTGCGGTACCGGCTTGCCGTCGTAGGCGGCGATTTTTTCGCGGCGGGTCAGGTCGCGGCGCAGGTTGCGCTGCACGTCGTCCAGGCCGATGACCGGCAGCTTGGGGGTGCTGCCCTTGTGGCTGGCGGGCGCAGGCTTGGGCTGGCGCTGGTAGCGTGGCAACTCGCGCGGCAGCTTGTCGATGATCTCGGCGCGGGCGGCCGGTTTGGGCTCGGCTGCCCGCGGTGCGGTTGCGGCGGGCGGCTTGGCCGGGTTGGCCGCCGTCGGCGGCACCGTGGGGGGCGCCTCGGCCGGGGCACCCAGCGTGCGGCGCGGCGGACGCGGCGTGATGGCCACGGGGGCGGGTTCGGGCTGGTCGGGGGCGGCCGTCTGGCCGTCATCGTGCTCGGGCGCGTCTTCGTGCAGCACGTGCTTGAGCTTGGTCAGCAGTTTGGAAAACTTCTCCATGGCATCACTCTTCCGCGTTAGCGGGTCTTGTTCCAGCCGGCGATGGCGTCTTTCTTGTTGTCGGCTTGCGGGCCGATGGCGCTGCAGGTGCCTTGCCCGGCGTAGCGGGTGCACTGCACCCAGAAGCGGCGCGAGCCGGCTTTGACCACTTCGGCCGGGGCGCCGCATTTGTTGCAGGGTTTCAGGCTGGTGCTATCGCTCATCTCGGTATTCCGCGCAGTTAATCCACGGATGATACCGCAATTGGCAGCCCCCGGCGCCGCGCTGTCGGGCGCCTGCGCTGCCCGGCAGGCTCAGTCCAGAAAGAATTCCACCGGCAGGGTGACGGTGACGCTGTCGGGGCGGTCGGCCGGCAGGCGCGGCAGCGGCGCGGCGCGCTGTACGGTGTCGAGTGCGGCTTGGTCCAGGCTGGTGTGGCCGCTGCTGTCCAATAGCTGCAGCGCCAGGATCTGGCCGTCGCGGCCAACCTTCAGTTGCAGGTAAACGACGCCTTCGTGGCCCTGGGCGCGGGCGCCGGCCGGGTAGCGGCGAAAGCGTTCCAGCCGCGCCAGCACCTGGGCTTCCCAGCTGCGGCTATTGCCACCGCCGGCCTGGCCGGGCGGCAGCGACGGGCTGGGCGGCGCTGCGGCCACGCTGTCGTGACGGGCGGCGGGGGCGGGGGTAGCCTGCGGCGCGGGGCTGGCCGTGGCATCGGCGGTTGCGGTTGCGGGTGCTGGCTTGGCTACGCTGGTAATGGCTTGCTGGCGGGCGGCGGGCTGCGTGGTGTGCAGCAGCGGCGTGGCTTTGGCCTGACGGATGGGGGCCGGCTGGCGGCGGCTGTCGGGGCGTGCTGCGGTGGCGGTGCGCGTGGCCAGCGGCTGCGGCACGCTGGTCAGCGTCATCACCGGGGCCGGGTTGGCCGCTAGCGTCAGGGTGGGCGGCGCGGGCGGGTGCCACAGCAGGCTGCCGATGACTGCCAGATGCGCCAGCACGCTGAGTGTGGCGGCCACACGGCTGGCTGGCCAGCGCGGTTGCCAGCGCGTGTCGCCGGGGCGTGACGGCTGGCAAAGCAGCCAGCCGGCGACGGCCAATTCCAGCACGGCAGCGGCCAGCAACCAGCCCAGGCCGGGCTGGCGGCTGGCCAGCACCACGAAGCCCAGCGCCATGCCGCTGCAGGCCAGCACCTTGCCGCGCACCGGCACCACGCCGTGTTGCTGCCAGCGCTGCAACGGCGGCCCCAGCTGCGGGTGCGCCAGCAGGCGGGCCGCCCATTGCGGGGAGCTGCGGCCAAAGCAGGCCAGCGCCAGCAACAGGAACACGGTGGTGGGCATTAGCGGCAGCACGGCGCCCAGCACGCCCAGCGCCAGCATCAGGCAGCCGGCGGCCTGCCATGCCCAGCGTGCCGGCGCAGCGGGGCTTACGCGCATCCGTACACCTGGTCCAGATGCTGGTTCATCAGCGTGAACGCGGCCTTGGCGCCGGCGCTGACGCGGGCTTCGGCGTCCGGGTCCAGCGTCAGCGCGTCCAGCGCGCGGGTGAAATCGCGCCAGTGGCGGGCGCGGCCGTCGGGGTGGCCGCCCAGGTGGCGGGCGCCTTTTTCTTCGTTCAGGCCCAGCGCATGCGCCATTTTCAGCAGGATGGCGGCGCCCAACTTGCTGCCTTCCACCACGTACAGCCAGCCCATGGCGGTAGCCACGTCCAGCTGGCTGTCGATGGGGGCGCTGCTGGCCGGCGCCGGCAGCGGGCAGCCCAGGTCGTCCAGGTCGGCGGCGATCAGGTGCTGGCGGCGGCGCTCGGCCAGGTCGGCAAACAGCGCGGCCAGGCCCGGGTTGTCGTACAGCGCGTCGGCGTCACGCAGGAACAGGTACTGCGCCTGCAGGAAGCGGCGGTAGTGGGCGTGGCTGCTGAACGGGCGGTAGGCCATGATGCGCTGGTCCAGCGCGTCGTGGGTGGCGTGGGTGGCGGCTTTCAGGTGTTGGGTGCGGCTGAGCGGGGTGTCGGTAACGTGCATGTCTGGCTTTCTGTTGATCAGGGTTGGCCGCACGTGGCGGCCAGGGGTAACGATGGCTGGCTAGAAGCGCGCGCTGAAGGCGGCGCGGTAGGTGCGACCCGGCGCCGGCATCAGGCTGAGGGTGAGCGGGTCGAGGTAAAAGCGGTTGGTGAGGTTGTCTACTGCCAGCTCCAGCTTGGCGTGGCGCGTCAGCTGGTAGCTGGCAAACAGGTCCACCACGGTGAACGGCCGGGTCAGCACCTGGTTGGCAGTGCCGTTGTAGCTTTCCCAGTCGCGGCCGCTGGCGGCTTGCTCGGCGGTGGGGCCGCTGGTGTACAGCACGCGGGTGCCGGCGCTGAGGGTGTCGTTCAGCCAGCGTCCGCCCAGCGTCAGGTTGGCGCTGAGGCGCGGCGGCACGTGGTTGCGTACGTAGGCGGTGGAAAAACCGGTGGGCGAGCAGTTGCCCAGTGCCGTGTACGGGTAGACGGTGTGGAAGGTGCCGCTGTCTTCGTCGTAGACGTCGTAATGCATGGCGCGGAAGTAGTCGGCGGTCTGGCGGTCGCAGATCTCCACCTGGCGGTGGTAGGTGGCCGACAGTTCGCCGAAGAAACCGCCGTTGTCGTAGCCGGTTTGCAGCTCCAGGCCCTTGATCTGGTAGCGGTCCATATTGGCGATGGTGAAGTTCTGCATGCCGGGCAAGCCCTTGAACGGGCGGCGCGTCAGGTAGCCGTCGCTGCGGTTGTCGAAGTAGGCCAGGCGCGCGCGCAGCTTGTCGCCGGGTGTGAGCCAGTCGTCGCGCAGCAGGCTGACGCCGACTTCACGGTTCTTGCTGCGCTCCGGCGCCAGCGGGTTGAGGTAGGGCGCGGACGAGCCGAGGGTGGACTCCATCAGGCTGGGCATGCGCAGCCCTTCGCTGTAACGGGCGTAGGCGCTGACGCCGCCGCCCAACTGCAGGGTGACGCCGGCCAGCGGCGCGAAGCCGCTGTCCTGGCGGCGGAACGGCGGCGCGTATTCGTAACGGGTGGACAGGATGTCGCTGTACTCGTTGTATTCGTTCACTTCGGTACGGCTGGCTTGCGCCGGCTGGAAGGTGGCCGGTTGCGCGCCCCACAGGTACAGCGAGGTTTGCGCTTGCTGCCGCGGGTCGGTGGCGGCGCTGTATTCGCCGTTGGCGTCCGGCAGCCATTTCAGGTAACCGACGTATTTTTCGTTGTCGCCTTCGCCCTGGTACACGTCGATGGTGCGGTAGCGCTGCTCGGTGTGGTGGGCGGTGGCCTGTACGTTGTGGTCACGGCTGGCAAAGCGGGTGTAGCGGCCGCCCAGCTCCAGGCTCAGCCAGTCGTTGGCTGCCCAGTCCAGCTTGAAGAAGGCGCTGTGTTCGTCGCGCTGGCCGCTGCGCACGGTGCGGTTGTGGTTGATGTCGTCCAGGTCCACCACCATGCCCTTGCCGGGACCAGTGCGCTCGCGTTGCAGCGACACGCCGTAGTCCAGCTTGAAGGCGCCGGCGGCGGTGCGCAGCAGGCTGCTGTTGCTGATGTCGGCGCCGCTGCGGGTGGCGGCGGTCTTGACGCGGTAGCGGGCGTCCAGCCAGGCGGGGTCGTTTTCGTCCCAGCCCGGTTGCGGCTTGCCTTGCTGCGGGTTGCGGAACACGTCGCCGTTCATGGCATCGCCTTGCATGTCGGTATGCCACACATTGGCTTTCAGCCGGATCAGCGGCTGCGCGGCCGGTGCCCACTGGTAGCGGGCGCTGTAGCTGTCCAGTAGCACGTGGCTGCCCGGCCATTGCATGATGTAACCGCTGTCGTTGCGCAGGATCTGCGACGGCATGATCTCGCCGTAGTGGCTGTCGTAACGGCGCCAGGCCAGCTCCAGCGCGCTGTCGTCGTCGGGGCGCAGCGTGCCTTTCAGCAGCAGCGAATCGCTGCGGTTGGCGGTATTGGTCACCTCTTCGCCCGGCCGGTACACGGTGGTCACGCCGGCTTCTACCACCGGGTTGGTGCCGCCGAAGTTCATCCAGTTGTTGTACACGCGCAGCTTGTTGTAGCCGTGCTTGCCGGCAAAGTAGTTGCCCTGCTCGCGGTGGGCGTAGGCGGCCACCAGCTCGTAGTGGTCCTGGCGGGTGGCCAGCGCCACGCTGCCGGCGCCGGCGCGGCCATCCAGCCCCGGCGCGTGCTGGCGCGGCGGGGTCTTGATGCTGGCCTGTGGCGTGGCGGTGTTGCTTTGCAGGCTGCCGCGCAGGCGCACGCCGACGCGCTCGCCGGGCAGCAGCACGTCGGCCGCTTTCAGGGTATCCATCTGCACCAGGCCGCCGACGGCCCCGGCACCCTGGGCCGACAGGCTGGGGCCTTTTTCGATGGTGACGCGGCTGATCAGGTCCGGGTCCAGGTAGCTGCGGTCGGCGGCGCCGGCGTAGCCGCGGTACACGCTGATGGCCTGCTGGCTGCCATCAATCACCACCGGCACCCTGCCCTGCCCTTGCATGCCGCGTACGTTGACATCGACCGCACCGCTGTTGCGGCCGTCGCCCACCTGCACGCCGGGGGTGCCCTTGAACATGTCCGCCACCGAGGTACCGCGGAAGCGCTCGATCTGTTGCTGGTCGATTACCGCGCGCGAGCCGGCCTTGACGTAGGGCTGGTCGGCCAGCGCGATGTCGTCGTCGTGCAGCAGGCCGGCCGCGCGGCTGCCACCGTTGACCTGCAGGGTGGACAAGGCGGCGCTGGATGCCGCCGCTTTCAGCGTGATGGTGCCGTCGCGCAGTTCGGCTTGCAGGCCGCTGCCGGCCAGCAGCCGGCGCAGCGCGTCGCGCGGGGTGAGCTGGCCGCTGATGGCGGGGGCCTGGCGCTGTTGCAGCAGGCTGGCGTCGGCCAGCAATACCAGGCCGGCCTGGCGCGCCAGCTCGTTGAGGGCGCTGCCCAGTGGCTGGGCCGCGATGTGGAAGGCTACCGGCAGGTTGGCCGGTGCGGCCAGCAGCAGCGGCGGGGTGAGCGCCAGGCTGAGCGCCAGCACCAGCGGGCGAAGCGGAACGACGGAAGGACGTGGCATGTCAGGTATGTTTCAGGTTTGTATGAAAATCATTCTCAATTGTGAAAACGATGCAAACCGGTAAAACCTGACATCGACAATCAAAAAATTTTTCTGGCGGGCCGCGCCGGGCGCCTAGCGCGGGCTGATGCGCCAGCCACGGCCTTGCGCGGTGACCTGCAACGGCAGCACCGCCGGTAACGCCGCGGCGAACTGCGCGGGCGCGGTGGCCGGGAAGCTGCCGGTGAGGCGCAGCTGGCCGCTGGCAGGGTGCTGCAGCGTGAGGCCGCTATCGCCGTAGCGGTTGAATTCGGCAATGACGTCGGCCAGCGGCACGTTGTCGAACACCAGACGGCCATCGCGCCACGGCGCCACCGCTTCGGCTTGCATGCGCACCGGTGGCTGCAGCTGCTGGCCGTTGCCGGCAATCTGCTGCCCGGCCTGCAGGATGGCTTGTTGCAGCGGCGTGTTGTCGGCGGCGGCCTGGGCCGCGTCGCGGTATTGCTGCACCCGCACCCTGCCCTCGGCCACCGCCACCTGGTAGCTGCGGCCAACCTGGCGCACGCTGAAGCGGGTGCCCAGCACGGTGACGCGGTTGCTGCCGGCCAGCACGTGGAACGGGCGTTGCCGGTCGTGCGCGACGCTGAACAAGGCCTGGCCTTGCAGCAGCGTGGTGTCGCGGTGCTGGCGGTACAGGCTGACCTGCAGCCGGCTGGCGCTGTCCAGCAGCACCTGGCTGCCATCCGGCAGCGTGACGTTGCGCTGTTCGCCGCGGGCGGTGGCGAAGGTTTGCTGGTACAGCGGCTGCTGTTGCTGCCACTGTTGCCAGGCCAGGGTACCGCCGATGACGGCGCACAGACAGGCGGCCGCCGCCAGCGGCGCGCGCTGCCGGCTGCGGCGGGCCTGGGCCGGCTGCGGCGCTGGCGTGTGGGCGCTGACCGGCTGCAGCAAGGGCGGCAGGCCGGCGCGCAAGGCGTCGCGCTGCGCGGGGCTGGCGCGGGTGAGCAGGGTGTCGGCGGCCTGCAGGCTGGCCAGCGCCCGGCCGTGGGCGGGGTTGGCCGCCAGCCAGGCTTGCAGCTGGGCGTGTTGTGCCGGGCTGAGGCCTTGCAGCTGGCGCAGCAGCCAGGTGGCGGCCTGGGTATCGATAGCCTGTTCGGGAGCGGAATGGGCGGTCATCGGGCGTCCTGGTCGGTCATGGCCTGTTTGCAGGCCAGCATGCCGTTGATGATGTGCTTTTCCACCATATTGACGGAAATGCCCATTTTTTCGGCGATATCGGCGCTGGAAAGGCCGTCGAACTTGTACAGCACGAAGGCTTGCCGGCAGCGCGGGGGCAGCTGGCTGACGGCGTGCAGCAGGCGGTCCAGTTGCTGCTGGGCGGCGACGGTGCGTTCCGGTTCGCAGCCGGGGGCCGCCGCGTGGCTGTCTTCGTCCAGCTCGGTCTGCTCCGGCTGGCGCGCCTGCTGGCGGTACTGGTCCACCAGCAGGTTGCGCGCGGTGGCGTACAGCAGCGCACGCGGCTGCGCCGGCAGCGTGCTGCCGTGGCTGGCCAGTACCCTGGCGTAGCTTTCCTGCACCACGTCCTGGGCGCGTTCACGGCAGCCGGTACGGCCTGCGATGAAGTTCAGAAGTTCGTGGTAATAGCGCTCGAACACGGCCACAACCTGCCTGCAAAAAGGCGGATGGTAGCATTATTGCAAACAGGAATCACTATTGTTTGGGCGCGCTTGCCAAACGGACACAGTTGCGGCCGGCGGCTTTGGCCTGGTACATGGCGGCGTCTGCGCGGGCGATCAGGGTGTCGGTGTGTTCGCCGTCCGGGTGCAGGGTGGCCACGCCGATGCTGCAGGTCAGCGCCAGCGGCTCGTCGTGCCATACCGGGGCCAGGCCTGCCAGTGTGCGGCACAGGCGCTCGGCCAGCAGCAGCGCCGGCTGTTCGGTTTCCTGCGGCAGCAGGATGCAGAACTCCTCGCCGCCCCAGCGCGCGATGATGTCGATTTCACGCAGCTGCTCGCGCAGCATGCGGCCAACCTCTTTCAGCACGTGGTCGCCGGCCGGGTGGCCGAAGTGGTCGTTGAGCGCCTTGAAGTGGTCGAGATCCAGCATCAGCAGGCTGAAGCGTTGCCGGTAGCGGGCAAAGCGTTGCTGGCTGTACTGGCAGCGCTCCAGGAAGGCGCGGCGGTTCAGCAGGCCGGTGAGCGGGTCCAGCGTGGCCTGGCGGGCCAGTTCGGCTTCGGCGGCCTGGCGCGCCAGTTCCAGCTCGCGCACGTGCAGCAGGGTACCGATGCTGTCGGACAGGGTGGTGAGGTGCTCGACGATTTCTTCGTCGAAGCCTTCCGCCCGGTTGGCCAGCACCAGCACGCCCAGCACCGACAGGTGGAAGAAGCACGGGATCACCAGCAGGTTTTGCAGCGGCTGCAGGCTGCCGCCGGGGTCGTATAGCGCGGGGCGGCGGATGACCAGCGGTTCGCCGTTGGCGATGGCCTGGCCGAAAACGTGGTCCAGCCCGTACAGGTGGTAGCCGCTGGGTTGCGGCACCAGTTGCCGCATCAGCCATTGCAGCGCGTCCTGCTGCTGGTGGGCAATACTGGGGATGGCCAGGTAGGGGGTGTCGCTGTCGTTGACCTGGCAACTGGCGATGAAGCCCAGCGTGCAGTGGCTCATGTCCAGTAGCGACTGGGTAATGGTGCTGCAGGCCGCGCCCAGGTCGCGGTCCAGCAGGAAGCTGCTTTGCGCCTGGTTGATGGTGAGCAGTAGCCGTAGCTGGCGTTGGCCCAGTTGCACTGCCATACGCTTGCGGATCAGGTCGCTGAGGGTGTCGGCCAGCTGTTGCAGCAGGGTCTGGTCTTGCAGGTTGAACTGGCGGGGCTGGCGGTCGATCAGGCACAGCGTGCCGATGGCCAGCTGGTCGCTGATCAACAGCGGGGCGCCGGCGTAAAAGCGGATGCTGGGATCGCCCAGTACCAGCGGGTTGTCGGCAAAGCGGTCGTCTTGCAGCGCGTTGTCTACCACCAGCATGCGGCCACTGGCCACCACATGGCCGCAGAACGACACCTCGCGCCCGGTTTCGCAGACGTCCACGCCTACCTTGGCCTTGAACCATTGCCGCTGGGCGTCGATCAGCGATACCAGGGCGATGGGTACCCGGAAGATGCTGGCAGCCAGCTGCACGATGCGGTCGAACTCGATCTCGGCGGGCGTATCGAGTAGCGCGCTGCGGTTCAGTAACGCCAGCCTGGCGTGTTCGTGGCTGGCGGTGGGTGGTATCTGCATGCCGGGCTCCGGAGAAACGGCGCCGCCGCTGCGGACAGCGGGGCGCCGTTTTCCAGTGTAGGCAAGCGATCGCCATTCGTCATGGCACGTTGCGTGCCGTTCAGACGTGCAGCAGCACCATTTTCAGCGGCGGGTTGCCGTCGAAGGTGGGGAAGTCTTCTTCCGGCGTGATCCATTCTGCGTCGCGCACGCTGCGGCCGGCTTTTTCGGCGCTGCGCTTGAGCTGGGCCAGCCAGGCGTCGCGGTCTACCTGGGCTACGTTATTGCAGCAGATCAGCATGCCGCCTTCGGCGGTAGCCAGCAGCGCCGGTTTGAACAGCGCCGGGTAGTCGTTGATCAGGTCCACCACGCCGAACGGGCTCTTGGCGTAGCGCGGCGGGTCGAGGAACACCAGGTCGAACTGGCGCGCTTCCAGCGTCGGGAACGGGGGCATTTTCTTGCCGCGTACCATCTTGGGCTGGCCGATGCCCGCCAGCTGGCGCAGCGCGGCAAAGCAGTCGCTTTCCACGCAGCGCGGGCGGGTAGCCAGGCTGTTGATCTTGGCGTTGGCGCGCGCCACTTGCAGGCTGGATTCGGCAAAGTCCACGTTCATCACGAAGCTGGCGCCGGCTTTGGCGGCGGCCACGCCGACACCGCCGGTGTAGGCAAACAGGTTCAGCACGCTCTTGCCTTCGGCCAGCTGCATCACGCGGCGGCGGCCGGCGCGCAGGTCGAGGAACAGCCACGGGTCCTGGCCCTGGTGACGGGCCTGGAAGTGGTACTTCACGCCCAGCTCGCGGATGATGCGCGGCGTCTGCGCGGCTTCCAGCTGGTCTTCCGGCAGGCGGTTGCCGATGCGCGAGTTGGCGCCGCTGCGGTCGTTGTAGCAGGCGGCCAGGCCCAGCGGTGCGTAGTGCGCCAGGATGGTGGCGTGCTCGTCGTCGCTCAGCGGGGTGTGGAAGGTTTGCAGCAGCAGCGCATCGCCGTAGCGGTCGATGGTGAGGCCGGGGCGGCCTTCGGCGCTGCCGTGGAACAGGCGGTAGGTATCGGTTTCCTCGGTGGCCAGGCGGGCGACGAGGTCGGCGCGGCGCGCGTCGGCGGCGGCCAGCAGTTCGGACAGGGTGGACATGGTGTTCTCGCTGACAAATGAAGGCGGCCGGCAGCAAGTTGCTCCGGCCGTTGACTTCATTGTACGCGCTTGCCTGTGGCGGGCAGTAGCAAAATGCACCGCCCGCTAGGTCTTTACAGCGGCAGCTGGCGGCGCAGTTCGTCGGCCCAGTTGCGGCTGGCGAAATCCGCACCCATGACCAGCGAGCGGTAGAAGTCGCCGCCGAAGCGGGAGTCCACTTCAATCAGTACATGGGTTTCCTGGCCCCAGGGCAAGAAGGTGAGCTCGATTTCCTGGAAGCGGAAGTTGCCACCGCGAGGGCGCAGTTCCATTTCCTGATAGCAGCCCAGTGTGCTGTATACCTGGCCTACACGGGCGGTACCCACTTCCACGTCGGTACTGTAAAGGCCCCAGCCCAGTTGCTCAAAAGCTGCCAGCAGTGCAGCAACATGCGGGGTAGGGTGAATTTCCAGCAGGTCACGGTCGCTGGCGTCCACTGCCGAGGCAATCGCCAGGTCGGTGTGGATCCACACTGCCAGCGGGCGGCCATAGTGTGCCAGCGCGTTGATCGGCGTTTCGGCCGGCAGCTGCAGCTGGAATGGGAACTGGCGGGTTTCGCCTGCGCGTACGGTAAAGCGCGGGCTGACCAGCAGGCTGCCCAGCGGCAGTGCACCGCGTACTTCGTGGTCGCCGCTTTCCTGTTCGGCTTCTACCATCAGCACTAGCTCGATTTTCTCGATGTCCTGATCGGCATTGCCACCTTGTACCACCACGCGGCCGGTAAGCATATTACCGGGGTAGAGTCGCGGATTGTCCAGCTGGGTATCGACCTTGGCGCCACCGACGCCGATTGAGGCTAGCAGTTTCTTGAACATGTTGTATCCGTATTGAGTGCTGTGTGATGACGTGCCTGAGCGCACGGGTGCACAGACCGGACACAAGGCAGCAGGTTCCTCGCAGCGTGCATGTCTTTACGCGCGGGCATGAAAATGCCCCCAGCGCAGAGGCAACTGGGGGCGGTAGGTGACATACCGTTTTATTTGGCCGGCGTGCCTTCGCCAGCCACGATAGCATTCAATTGCGACGACAGCTCGGTGACAGCCTGGCCGGCGGCCGCCTTCATCTTGCTGGCTTTAGCCGACTTGCTGGCAGCGGGTGCCTGCTTGGACGCAGTTTTGTCCTGGGCAGCAGCTTTGGCTACTTTGGCCGGGCGCCCCATCAGTGCCGGGCGCACGTAAACCACATACCGCTCGATCTCGGCCAGCAGTTTGCCCGGTACGTTCATGCGGCGCGACAAGTCCTGTGCACGGGCCAGCTGGGCACGGTTCATGTCCTGTTCCAGTTGTGCCAGGTTGTTGGCCGCCAGCGTGTCACCCTGGGCACGTGCCAGGTTGTGTAGCGCGTAGGAGACGATAGCGTCTTTAGGTACACCCTGACCGTAGTAGTACATCACGCCCAGATTGTTGAGCCCGCCCACATTGTACTGAGCGGCGGCCCTGCGGTACCAGGCTACGGCTTCGTCATAGCTTTGCTTCACACCCTGACCGTTTTCGTACAGGCCACCCAAGCTGAACTGGGCGTCGGCGTTACCGCTACGTGCCGCTTTGCGGTACCAGTTAGCGGCCTGTTCGAAGTTTTGTTCGGTACCCTGGCCGTTATAGTATTGGCCTGCCAGTGCTACTTGTGCTGCCACGTTGTCTTGGGCCGCGGCTTGCTGATTGAGCTGGAAGGCTTTCTTCAGGTCGAATGGTACGCCGCTACCTTTGGCGTACAAGGCAGCCAGGCTGGCTTGGGCCTGCGCATCACCCTGGGCCGCGGCTTTGCTGTACCAGCTGGCGGCCTGAGTGTAGTCCTGCGGTAGCTCGTTGCCCTTCTCATACAATTGCGCCAGACTGGTTTGTGCACCGGCGTGGCCCTGGTTAGCGGCTTTGTTGTACCACATGGCGGCGTCGGTCAGGTCCTGGGCGGTGCCCTGACCTTTTTCCAGCATTTGGCCCAGGCTGTATTGCGCGTTGGCATCGCCCTGTTCGGCGGCTTTCACGAACCAGCTGGCGGCCAGCTGCTCGGTGGCGCGACGGTGCCAGACAGCGGCTTGTGCCGGGTCTTTCGGTACGCCCAGACCGCTTTGGTAAAGGTTACCCAGAATGGCTTGAGCATTTGGGTGGCCTTGCACCGCAGCCTTGCGGTACCAGTTGGCCGCACTGACGTAATCCTGCTCGACGCCACGGCCTTGCTGGTACATCTGGGCCAGACTGAACTGGGCGTCGGCGTCGCCTTGATCGGCTGCTTTGGCGAACCAGTCGGCAGCGGCGGCGTAATCCTGCGGTACACCGACACCGTTATGGAACATGGTGGCAAGGGCAGATTGTGCGTCGGCATAGCCCTGCTCGCCGGCACGACGGAACCACTTGGCAGCTTCTACCGGGCTCTTTTCTACACCACGGCCTTGCTGATACAGCACGCCTAGGTTGTATTGCGCTTGCGCTACGCCCTGCTCTGCCGCTTTGCGGAATAAGGTAGCCGCTTGTGCCGGGCTAGCCGGCGCACCGCTACCATTCTGTACCATCTCGGCCAGGCTGGTTTGCGCCTGGGCGTTACCGCTCTTGGCCGCCTTGCGGTACCAGTAAGCGGCACCAGTGACGTCCATTTGCTGCACGCGGCCACTCTGGTACAGGGTGGCAAGATGGGTCTGCGCTACGGTGTTGCCCTGCTCGGCAGCTTTACGGTACCAGCTGGCGGCGGTATTCAGGTCTTGCGCTACGCCATTGCCTTTTTCGTATAGCTGGCCCAGGTTCAGTTGCGCGTCAGCGTAGCCCTGTTCTGCGGCCTTGCGGTACCAGTTGGCCGCCTGCTCCAGGTTGACCGGGGTGCCCAGCCCTTTGCGGTACAGCTCGCCCAGCTGGTACTGCAGGCTGGCGTTGCCCTGCTCGGCTGCTGGCGTCCACTCGCGCAAGGCGGTGGCGAAATCCCCCTTGTTGAAGGCGGTGCGGCCTTCCTTGATGCCGGCAAATGCCGGTGCGGCCAGCATCAGGCTGGTCACGAGGACAGTCGTGGCGAAGCGTTTTTTCATATGCGTTTCTTCGTGAGTTGGGCGCCATGCCGGGCAGGCGGCGGCGGTTACGGCCTGTCGCGGTATGGTTTGGCGGCGGCCGGGCACGTTGCAGAAGTCTTTAAACGTTAATCATATCGTGTTGAAGCCGCAAAGACATGACCGTTTGGCGAAATAATGTCGGGCGCTGCTTGCGCTTGCGCGATTTTTGCAACCCTCATTGCCGCTGCAAGGGTTTCTGGCTGGCTTGTTGCAGCAGCGTTCTGGCTTGCTCCAGCATGGCGCGGCCTTCTGTTTCCCGCTCGCTGCTGATGTACAGCCAGCCCAGTGCTTGCAGCGTAGTGGCGTACGCCCGGTGCTGGCTGCCCAGGTTCAGTGCCAGCAGGGTCAGCGCTTGCTGATAATGGCCTTCTGCCTCGCTGAAACGCCGCTGGTAGTGATGGCAGTATGCCAGCTCGCGCTGAATGATGGCCGCGTGCAGGCCGTCGGCGTTGCCGCGGCGGGTTTCGCCTTCCAGCGCGTCCTGTAGCAGGGCGATGGCACGGTCGTAGTGTTGCAGCTGCTGCAAGCTGGCCCCCAACCTTGCCTGACTGTACAAAATGTCGGCATGGTCGGCAGGCAGGCGTTTCTGCCGGATGACCAGCGCTCTACCTAGCTGCTCGGCGGCCTTGTCATGCTGTTTTAGCTGTTGATAAAGCACACCCAAGGCCTGCTGCGATTCGGCTACTGCCAGGCTTTCGCTACCAGCCAGTACATCGCGGCTGGCCAGTGCTTGTAGCAGTAGTTTTTCGGCAAGTGCCGGCTGGCCGTTCAGCGCCAGTAAGCGGGCATAGGCTTGTTGTGACTCGGCTACTTTTAGATGCTGATCGCCGTAAACCTGTTGCCGCAAGGCTAGGGCTTTGGCGGCGGCTTCGCTGGCTGCGGCGTATTGCTGACGGCCAAGCAGCACAAACTGCAGCCGGTGCAGGATGTCTGCTTGCAGGGCGGGCTGGCTGTCCGGCGCGCGTGCCAGTAACGTGCGCAATTGCTTTTCGGCCTCGTCCAGCCGGCCCTGCATGGCCGGGCGGGCGGTACTTTCCAGTAGCGCCGGCCAGTCTTCCTGCACGACGGGCACGGCGGCAACCTCGCCCTGGGCCAGGGCGGACAGCAGCAGGGTGAGAGATAAAACGGCGCGAGGCTGGATCATGGTGTGAGACGGGATGCGGTGCCCTAATTTGAACGCGCTACCTGCGGTGATGCAAGTGCCATGTGCAGGCCGTTGGGCATGATGAATGCCTTTGATATGGAGCATTGCCTGCCGGAAAGCCGCCATGTCGCGCTCGACGCTTCTTGAACGCACGACCCCGCCCGCCGCCGCGCGGTGTGCGGCCAACCTTGCCGTTGGGGCCGTGCAGCGCTTGCGCGATTTTTGCAACCACTCTGCTAGGGTAAGCTTGTGCAGCGATGGGGCTGTTGAGTCGCTGTTACTTGAAACTGTCGAACAGCAACGCGGCATCGGCCAGCATCCGCTTCCCTTCTTCCGGCTTGCCGTTCATTTTGTAGAGCCACCCTAGGCTATCGAGCGTTACGGCATAGGGATAAGAGGTTTTGCCGACGGTGGCGGCAAATTGCATCAGTGCCTGCTGATAGTAGCGCTCTGCTTCTTCTACATGCCGCAGACTGTGGTGCGCATCGCCCAGCTCGCGTAGCACGATGGCTAGGTGAACCGGGTTGCGCTTGGGTACGGCCTGCTCTGCGGCCAGTACTTCTTCCAGCAAGGTGATGGCCGCCGAGTACTGCTTGTCGCTGCTGAGGGCGCTGCCCAGCCTGGCCTTGCTAACCAGCATGGACGGGTGGTTTGCCGGCAAAATCTGCTTTTTGATGTCGATAGCCTGTTGCAGGTAGTCGCGGGCTTTGGGCCAGTTTTTCTGGCGGCTGTACAGCGTACCTAGATTGTGCAAGCTTTCTGCCGTCTCGCGGCTGAGCTGACCAGCCAGTGCCCGCCGCATGTTCAGAGCCTGTTCGTGCAGACGGATAGCTTCGCGGTAGTTGCTGCGGTACTGGTGTAGCAGGGCCAGATTGTTGAGGGATTCGGCCACCAGCAAGTGCTGTTCGCCCAGCAGCTTCTTGTGCATAGCCAGTGCCGCATTGCCTGCAGTCTCGGCCTCTTGATAGCGGGTGTTGTCGCGCAGGAACTCGAACCAGGCATCCATCACGTCAGCGTAGAGCAGCGTGTCGGCAGGGATGGCGTCTGGTCCGTATAGCAGGGATTGCAGCAAGGGGCCGGCCTCTTGGTAGCGGTCTTGTCGTAACCAGCTGCGCGCTAGGTCGCGGCGTGCTTGCCAGCGGCTTGCTTGGTCGCTGGCGGCGGCAAGCGATGCTTCGGCTTCCTGAGCCGCTTGCTGGTACTCACCTTGCAGTAGTAGCTCGTCTATGCGGTTACCGGCATGACTGCAGGCAATAAACAGCAGTGGGAGACAGAGACGGGCAAGCAGACGCATGGTACTACCTTGGTGTGGATCGAAGGGTGAAACCATAGTATGCCATTGGATTGATGATTGTAAAAAAGTTGGCCGCATTACTTGCGGCCAACCTTTTTGTTTCACGTGAAGCAATCGCCGCATCAGGCCTTGTCGTAGAGCTTGGCGCCGCCTTTGACGAACTCGATGGCTTTCACTTCCATGCCCTTCTGCAGCGCGTCCTGCTCGCTGATGCCTTGCTTGGCGGCGAACTCGCGCACGTCCTGGGTGATCTTCATGCTGCAGAAGTGCGGGCCGCACATGCTGCAGAAGTGGGCCACCTTGGCGCTGTCTTTGGGCAGGGTTTCGTCGTGGAATTCACGCGCCTTGTCCGGGTCCAGGCCCAGGTTGAACTGGTCTTCCCAGCGGAACTCGAAGCGCGCCTTGGACAGCGCGTTGTCGCGGATCTGCGCGCCGGGGTGGCCTTTGGCCAGGTCGGCGGCGTGGGCGGCCAGCTTGTAGGTGATGATGCCTTCCTTGACGTCGTGCTTGTTGGGCAGTCCCAGGTGTTCTTTCTGGGTGACGTAGCACAGCATGGCGGTGCCGTACCAGCCGATCTGCGCGGCACCGATGGCCGACGTGATGTGGTCGTAGCCGGGGGCGATGTCGGTGGTGAGCGGGCCCAGCGTGTAGAACGGCGCTTCGTGGCACCATTCCAGCTCTTTATCCATGTTTTCTTTGATCAGCTGCATCGGCACGTGGCCGGGGCCTTCGATCATCACTTGCACGTCGTGCTGCCAGGCAATCTGGGTGAGCTCGCCCAGGGTTTTGAGTTCGCCTAGCTGCGCGGCGTCGTTGGCGTCCCAGGCGCTGCCGGGGCGCAGGCCGTCGCCCAGGCTGAAGGCCACGTCGTAGGCCTTCATGATGTCGCAGATTTCGGCAAAGTGGGTGTACAGGAAATTTTCCTGGTGATGCGCCAGACACCATTTGGCCATGATGGAGCCGCCGCGCGACACGATGCCGGTCATGCGGCCGGCGGTGAGCGGGACGTAGCGCAGCAGCACGCCGGCGTGGATGGTGAAGTAGTCCACGCCCTGCTCTGCCTGCTCGATCAGCGTGTCCTTGAAGATTTCCCAAGTCAGGTCTTCGGCCTTGCCATTGACCTTTTCCAGCGCCTGGTAGATGGGTACGGTGCCGATGGGGACCGGGCTGTTGCGCAGGATCCACTCGCGGGTTTCGTGGATGTTCTTGCCGGTGGACAAGTCCATGATGGTGTCGGCGCCCCAGCGGATGCCCCAGGTCATTTTGTCCACTTCTTCGCTGATCGACGACGTTACCGCGCTATTGCCGATATTGCCGTTGATTTTTACCAGGAAGTTGCGGCCGATGATCATTGGCTCGCTTTCGGGGTGGTTGATGTTGTTGGGGATGATGGCGCGGCCGGCGGCGATTTCCTGGCGCACGAACTCGGAGGTGATGGTGTCCGGCAGCTGGGCGCCAAAGCTGTGGCCGGCGTGCTGGCGGGTCATCAGTTCCAGCAGGCGGGTGTTGCCGGTGGCGTGCAGGCTGTCGATGTAGGCCTGGCGGTTGAGGTTTTCGCGGATGGCGACGTATTCCATTTCCGGCGTGATGATGCCGCGGCGGGCGTAGTGCATCTGCGTGACGTTGCAGCCGGGCTTGGCGCGGCGCGGCTGGCGCGTCAGGTTAAAGCGCAGGTCGGCCAGTTTGGGGTCGGCTTCGCGGGCGCGGCCGTAGTCGCTGGACAGGCCGGCCAGCAGCTCGGTGTCGTCGCGTTCGGCGATCCAGGCGGCGCGCAGTGCCGGCAGGCCGGAGCGGATGTCGATCTGCGCGTGCGGGTCGGTGTAGGGGCCGCTGGTGTCGTAAACGTAAATCGGCGGGTTGGCTTCACCGCCGAACTGGGTCGGGGTGTCGGCCTGGCTGATCTCGCGCATCGGCACGCGAATATCGGGGCGGCTGCCGGTGACGTAGATCTTGCGGGAATTGGGCAGCGGCTGGATGGCGGCGGAATCCACCACCATTTGCTGGTTCAGTTTGGCAGGCGCGTTCATCGGTACGGGTTCTCCAAGGCGATGAAACGGCGCAAGGAGCGGCCCGGGCTGGCCCGGCTGCCAGGGTTGGCCGCAAGCCGGGCGGGGAACGCTGCGCGGCGGGCGGTGTCTGGCAGATTACGCTTCCCTACGCCGGTATTATCCGGGTCAGGTTCGAAGGGTAACTCTCACCCGCGGCGCCTTCATGCCATACGCAAATTGGTGCGAATGGTACACAAGCGTCGCAGGACCCCTAGCGATGCTGTGAAGGTAAGGTAATTGTGGGATAATCGCAAGTTGCCATCTGCCGGACGATTGTGGAAGCAGGGTTGCCACAGCCCCGCTTTCAGAATCGCCCTATATGTTATTTGTCTTGGATCCCCCGGAGTTTCCGAATGAATTTCGAACAAGCCCGTTTCAACATGGTTGAGCAGCAAATCCGTCCGTGGGATGTGCTCGACACCTCCATCCTCGACCTGCTGTTCCACGTGAAGCGCGAAGACTTCGTGCCGGTAGAAAAGCGCCTGCTGGCCTTCGTGGACACCCAGCTACCGCTGGAAAACGGCAGCACCATGCTGGAGCCGAAAGTCGAAGCCCGCCTGCTGCAAGACCTGCAAGTGAAAGCCAGCGACAAGGTACTGGAAGTGGGTACCGGTAGCGGCTACCTCACCGCCCTGCTGGCCGCGGTAAGCCAGCACGTGTACAGCGTGGACCTGGACGCCGAGCAAAGCGAACGCGCTGCGGCCAACCTGAAAACCGCCGGCATCCGCAACGTGACCCTCAGCGTAGGCAACGGCATTGCCGGCCTGCCGGAGCAAGCCCCGTTCGACGTGATCTGCGTTGGCGGCTCCACCCCGGTGGTGCCGGAAACCCTGAAGGCCCAGCTGGCCGTGGGTGGCCGCATGGCCGTGATCGTGGGCGACGCCCCGGTGATGATTGCCAAGATCATCACCCGCGTCAGCGAAAACGCATTCCAGGAAAGCGTGAGCTTCGATACCAACCTGCCGCGTCTGCAGCAGATCGACGCCATCGAACCGGCCCGCTTCAGCTTCTAAGCCATGATGCGAGAAATCAGCGCCACCGAGCTGGCCGCCTGGCTGGCCGATAGCAGCCGCCCGCAGCCCTACCTGCTGGACGTGCGTGAAGACTGGGAACTGGCCCTGTGTCGCATTCCCGGCTCGCAGCAGATCGCCATGCACCTGATTCCGCTGCGCCACAACGAGCTGCCGGACGACGTGCCCATCGTCACCATCTGCCACCACGGCGTGCGCAGCTTCCAGGTGGGCCTGTTCCTGCAGAACGCCGGTTTCGAGCAGGTGCTGAGCCTGCGCGGCGGCGTGGAAGCCTGGGCCAACGACGTTGACCCGAGCATGGCGCACTACTGAGCGCCCGCTGCCGCACCCTCAAGCCGCCCCTGCCGGGCGGCTTTGTTTTTGCCTTATTTACCGGAAGCCTGCCATGTACCACCTCGCCCCTGCCCTCGCCCGCCTGCCTGCCGCCTGGCAAACCGTGCTGCAACAGCCTGCGATGGCGGCCAACTTGCAGCATATTGAAGCCAAACTGGCCGAACGTGCCGCTGGCGGCGCCGTCATCTACCCGCCCGCCGGGCAGGTCTTCCACGCGCTGCAATACGCCGACCCGGCTGCGGTGAAGGTGGTGATCCTGGGGCAAGACCCGTACCACGGCGCCGGCGAGGCGATGGGGCTGAGCTTTTCGGTGCCGGCCGGGGTGAAGATTCCGCCCAGCCTGCGCAATATGTACAAGGAACTGGCCAGCGACCTCGGCATCGCCCCTGCCAGCCACGGCGACCTCACCCACTGGGCACAGCAGGGCGTGCTGCTGCTGAACACCTCGCTGACGGTGGAGGCCGACTGCGCCGGCAGCCACGGCAAGTTCGGCTGGCAGGCGGTGACCGACGCGCTGATCGACGCCGTTAACGCCCACAACCCCGGCTGCGTGTTTTTGCTGTGGGGTAACTGGGCGCAGGGCAAGGCCGAGCGTATCGACGCCAGCCGCCACGGCGTGTTCAAGGCAGTGCATCCGTCGCCGCTGTCCGCCAGCCGCGGCTTCTTCGGCTCGCGCCCGTTCTCGCAGGCCAACGCCTGGCTACAGGCGCATGGCCGCGAGGGCATCGACTGGGCGCTGCCGGCGCCGCAGGGTGGTTTGTTTTAAGGCTGAAGTGCTGTTTTAGCCACGAAAGCACACGAAAAGCACGGAAATTGCAGCAAGCAGCAGCGTTTTGCCCACGCGCATCGGGCAGCCCTAGCGCTTTTCTCTTCCGTGTTTTCAGTGTGTTTCCGTGGCGAAAAGACTTTTTTAGCCACGAAAGCACGCGAAAAGCACGGAAAATGCGACAAGCGGCACTTTTGCTCACGCCCATCGGGCTGCTATGGCGTTTTTTCCTTCCGTGTTTTCAGTGTGTTTCCGTGGCAAAAGTACTTTTTTAGCCACGAAAGTACACGAACTGCACGGAAAAGCAGCAAGCGGTACCGTTTTGGTCACGTCCATCTGGCAGCAACGGTCATTTCTCTTTTCGTGCTTTTTGTGGATTTCGTGGCAAAAATGATTTTCAGGCAGGCGCAGGCAGTTGGCCGCGTGCCACGCAGCGCTGTTTGATGCGGCCAACCGCAGCACGCCGGTGACGCCCACACCGGCACCGAAGTGGTGGAGGTTGCCGGCCAGCAACCACATCCCGCTCGCGTGGGTGATGGCTTTATTGCTTCACGTGAAACGTTTATTGCAACAATTTGGCTTCTACGGCTGCCGTATAACTCACTTTTCGTGCCTGTGTCATGGCCAGGTCGTGCGGTGTGGTGCTGACAGCGCCATCTGTTTTGCCGCTGCCGGTTTGTCCGCTTTCTCGCTATTTGAAGAGGCCGCAGGGTGACGTGGCGGTACTGCGGGTGCCGGCACCAAAGGACAGTTTGTGCCACGCCAGTGGCGCCGGGGCTTTGTGATACAGTGAAATCCCGGCTGACCCGGCCATCTTCCCCGACAGAAAGGCTGCCATGAGCACCAATCCGCTGCTAGCCAACTGGGATACGCCCTACCAGTTTCCCCCGTTCGACCAGATTGCTGCCGAGCACTTCGTGCCGGCGTTCGACGCGCTGTTCGCCGCGCATCAGGCCGAACTGGACGCCATTGCGGCCAACCCGGCCGCTCCCGATTTTGCCAATACCGTCGAAGCGCTGGCCGAGAGCGGCCTGCTGCTGGAACGCGCCAGCCTGCTGCTGGATAACCTGTCTGCCTCGGTTGGCAGCGACGCGCTGCAGGCTGTCGATCGCGACATGGCGCCGCGCCTGGCGGCGCACCACAGCAGCGTGTATCTGAACGCCGCGCTGTTTGCCCGCCTGGACGCGGTCTACCGCGAACGCGCCGCGCTGGGGCTGGACGAAGAGCAGCAACGGCTGCTGACCCGCCTGCACCGCAACTTTGTGCGTGCCGGTGCCCGGCTGGATGGCGCGGCGCGTAGCCGCTTTGCCACCATCGTGTCGCGGCTGGCCGAGCTGCAAACCGCATTCAGCCAGAACGTGCTGGCCGACGAGGGCGAGTACGTGCTGCCGCTGGGTGAACAGGATATCGACGGCCTGCCCGGCTACGTGCTGGACGCCGCGCGCAACGCCGCCACCGAGCGCGGGCTGGATGGCTACGCACTGACGCTGTCGCGTTCGGCGGTCATCGGCTTTCTGACCTACGCCACCCGCCGCGACCTGCGCGAACAGCTGTGGCGTGCCTGGACCAGCCGCGGCGAACACCCGGCGCGCGCCAACGCGCCGCTGGCCCGCGAGATCCTGGCGCTGCGTACCGAAAAAGCCGCGCTGCTGGGCTACGCCAGTTACGCCGACTACGCGCTGGAAGACCGCATGGCCGGCAAGCCGCAGGCAGTGTACGACCTGCTGGCGCAAGTATGGGAGCCGGCCAAGCAACGCTTTGCCGCCGAGAAAGTGCTGTTGCAGCAGGAAGCCGCCCGTCTGGGCCTGCCGCAGGATATCCAGCCGTGGGACTGGTGGTTGCTGGCCGAAAAAGTGCGTGTGGCGCGCTACGCGCTGGACGACGCCCAGATCAAGCCCTACTTCAGCCTGCCACGCATGCAGGCCGCCATGTTCGACGTGGCCGGCCGCCTGTTCGGCCTGCAGTTCGCGCCGCGCGACGACCTGCCGCGTTACCACCCCGACGTGCAGGTATGGGAAGTGCGCCGCGACGACACCGTGATCGGCCTGTTCATCGGCGACAACTACGCGCGCCAGGGCAAGCAGGGCGGCGCCTGGATGCACCTGTACCGCCAGCAAAGCGGCAAGGGTGCGGCCCGCGTGTTGCCCATCGTCATCAATAACAACAACTTCGCCAAGGCCGGCAGCGGCCCTACCCTGCTGAGCTTTGACGACGTGCGCACCTTGTTCCACGAGTTCGGCCACGCGCTGCACGGCCTGCTGTCCGACGTGCAGTACCGCCTGCTGTCCGGCCCCAATACGCCGCAGGACTACGTGGAGCTGCCGTCGCAGCTGCTGGAAAACTGGGCGCTGGTGCCGGAAGTGCTGGCCGAGCACGCGCGCCATGTGGATAGCGGCGAGCCGATTCCGCCGGCACTGGTGGCGGCCATCAAGGCGGCCAGCACCTTCAACCAGGGCTTCGAGACCGTGCGCTACAGCGCGTCCACGCTGATCGACCTGGCGCTGCACCAGCGCAACGACGCCGATGGTGTGGACATCCTCGCCTTTGAGGCGGCCGAGCGTGCCCGGCTGGGCGTGCCGCCGGAAGCGGGCATGAACCACCGCCTGCCGCACTTTGGCCACGTGTTTTCCGACGACTACTACGCCGCCGGTTACTACGTGTACATGTGGGCCGAGGTGCTGGAGGCGGAAGCGTTTGCCGCGTTTGAAGAAGCCGGCAACCCGTTTGACGCGGCGCTGGCCGCCAAGCTGCAGCGCTACATCTACAGCGCTGGCGACGCACGCGAACAGCGGGCGGCGTTCCGCGCCTTCCGTGGTCACGACCCGCAGGCGGCGCCGATGCTGGAGAAGCGCGGCCTGCTGACGGTGTAAGGTTGGCCGCAGGCTAAACGCACAAGGCCGCCCTTCGCGGTAATGCCTGTCAGCTAGGGGAATGTGCTTGGTTCTCAAGTAGCAGGACGTGAGTGAAGCGCCCCATCCCGTTGGCGCGAGCCGGTCAAAATGGTTCGCCCCAGGGTTGTGCTGAGCGAATCGAAGATTCGCACGCGCAAGACGCCGATTTGTGTGAGCCCCGAGCCGTTAGCGAGGGGTGAGTTTGGCGGCGCCTGGGGCGTGCCATTTTGACCGGGGTTTCGAGCAGCCCCGGGTTGCGGGGTCTGCGTGCGAATCTTTGATTCGCTCAGCGATAGAAAAGGGGGCGGCAATCCGCCCCCTTTCCCGTCTTATTCCCTCGCGACGCTGCGCTTGCCTCGCTCGGTCACGGGCGGAACCGGCATCTAATCATCGTCCGCATAGCGGACACACTAGCCTACTTCAACGCAACAAACCCCTAACCAAAAACGCCAGTCAGCGTTAACTGACTGGCATTCGCCCTGCGGGGCGGCCTTGTGCTGTCTGCTTGCCCTTACTCAGGCCGGGCTGACGTGGGCGTCCAGCATATAGCCTTCGCCGCGCACGGTGCGGATCAGTGCCGGGTTGCGCGGGTCGTCGCGCAGCTTGCCGCGCAGGCGCGAGATCAGGATGTCGATGCTGCGGTCGAACACGTCCACCGCCCCGCCACGGGTGAGGTCCAGCAGCAGCTCGCGGTCCAGTACCGCGTGCGGGCGCTGGACCAGCACCGACAGCAGGCGGAACTCGGCGCTGGACAGTGGAATGATCGTGCCGTCGCTGTCGTGCAGCTGGCGCAGCGTGCTGTTGAGCAGCCAGTTGCCGAAGCGCACGCGCTGGTGGCCGCTTTGGCTGCGCTGTGCTTTGGCCTGGCTGCGGTTACGGCGCAGTACCGAGTGCAGGCGCGCCACCAGCTCGCGGATGTCGAACGGCTTGGCCAGAAAGTCGTCGGCGCCGATTTCCAGGCTGATGATGCGCTCGGTGAGGTCGTTGCGGGCGCTGATCATCACGATGGGAATCTCGGACTGCATGCGCAGGCGCTTGCACAGGCTGAGCCCGTTTTCACCCGGCAGCATCAGGTCCAGCACGATGGCGTCGAAATGCTGGCTGCCCAGCTGGGCTTCCATTTCACGGCCATCGGCCACGCCGGTGGCCTGCATGGCAAAGCCGCCCAGGTAGTTGCAGATCAGCTCGCGAATGGCGTCATCGTCGTCGACGACCAGGATGTTCAAGCCTTGGCCCGGCGCCGCCGTCGTAGTGCTGGCAGTGTTAATCACAGCTTGCATGAGGTTTCCGTAATGTTGCGGCAGGGCCGACTAGGTAATGGCTTGTAGCTTAATGCTGCTGTGCAGCCTGGCTTTGTGCTGTTTGTATAAGTTTTCATACAAACTGACCAAACCACAGCAATAAGCTCGCTTGTAGACTGCGACAAACTCACAGCCGCCGCGTATGCGGCCAACCATCATGTCCTTCCGTTTTCTGTCGCTTTTGCTGCCGCTGGCCCCTCTGGCCCTGCTGGCTGGCTGCATTACGGTGCAGAACTTGCCTAGCCCGGCACGTGATGTGTTTACGTTCTCGTTTTCCACCGCTAGCGAAATGCAGGCCATGGCTGAAAAGGCCGAGCAGGCGGCAGCGCGGCGCCCTGCGCCTTATAAGCGGATTTGTATCGAATGGAACGAGGCGGTAACGGTGCCGGACATGCTGTCGGTGATCGAGTCCGGCTTGCGCCGGCGTCAGGTGGAAACCCAGGTCTATGCGCCAGGTACCGCGCCTACGGGCTGCGTTACGTTGGTGTACGCGGCAACTCGTGCCTGGGAACAGGATTTTGCCTATTTGAACTATGCCAGTATGGCATTGCAGCAGGGCGGCAAGACTTTGTCCAAGGTAACGTACGAGCCGCGCATGCTGGGTTTTGACCGCTGGGCCAGTACCGAGGCCAAGCTGATTTTTCTGCTGGACGAGCTGGTATCGCAGCCGCCCAGACCGCCGGCTTTCGCGGCGCCGTAGCGCTTGCGCCGCGTTTGTTTCCCCCGCCAGCTCGCTGTGGCATAGGCAAACGACCTGGCTTGCGTCGCCTGGTAAATCGCATTGACCAGCATTAGTACAGGGTAACGGCGGCGCCGAACAGGAACTGCACCCATGCCAGCACGCTGGCGTCCAGCGGCATGTTCTGGTTGATCTGGTCCAGGCGGGCATTAATGACGTAGCGCGACGAGATGCTGTTATCCGCTTGCAACTGGGCGCTGTTGATGATGCCGGAGAAGCGCAGCGTGGTTTGTTTACCGTTCAGCAGCACGATCTTGTCGCCGCCCACCACCAGGTAGCCATTGGGCAGCACGTCCAGTACCGACACCATCATGTTGCCGCTGACCTTGGTGCGGTTATTGAGCTTGCTATCGTCTTTGTCGGCCAGCGAATAGCTGGAATTGACGTCCACATCGAACACTTCTTTTACCAAGCCAGGCAGGGTATGCAAGGCACCCGGCCCCTTGACGGTATTGGCGCCGGTGGCTTTGTCGTCCAGCGCCCGGCTGGTGCTGCCGCTCATGTCCTCGGCGATGGTGACCGTCACCGCGTCGCCGACGCGGCGGGCAATCTGCGACTCGAAAAACAGCCGTGCTGTGGCCGGGTTGTAAATGCCGCCATCGCCGGCGCCGGTTAGCACTGGCTTGAGTTGCGGGTAGCTGCTGGTGGGCAATTGCACCACCGATTGCGTGGTGCAGGCAGCAAGCAGGAGCACGGGGCAGATCAGGGCAAGGCGGCGCATGGCAGGCTTCCGGTTTGTGTCATGACGTACATTCAAGCAGCCGTACGTATCGGCCCTATCCTGATTTGGTCGCCACTTTGTGCCGTTGTGCAGTGCGGTAAATACAAAACGGAAATGTGCGCGCGCTGCCTGCCGATTGCGCATACCATACCGGCTGTCATTGTGTTTACTGTGAGGCTGTCATGCGTATCGGTACCCCTCTTTCCGCGTCGGCGCGACGCGTCATGCTGCTGGGCAGCGGCGAACTGGGCAAGGAAGTGGTGATCGCCCTGCAACGGCTGGGGGTGGAAACCATTGCCGTCGATCGTTACCCGGACGCGCCGGCGATGCAGGTGGCGCACCGCAGCCACGTCATCAACATGGCCGACCCGGCGGCACTGCGTGCGCTGGTAGAGGCCGAGCGCCCGCACCTGGTGGTGCCGGAAATCGAAGCCATTGCCACAGAAGAGCTGCTGCGCATCGAGGCCGACGGCCTGGCCGAGGTGATCCCTACTGCGCGTGCGGCCAACCTCACCATGAACCGCGAAGGCATTCGCCGCCTGGCAGCAGAAGAACTGGGCCTGCCCACCTCGCCGTACGCGTTTGCCAGCAGCCTGGCCGAACTGCAGGCCGCCATCGACGCCGGTATCGGCTACCCCTGCCTGGTGAAGCCGGTGATGTCGTCCAGCGGCAAGGGCCAGTCGCTGCTGAAGGGGCCGGCCGATGTCGCCGCCGCCTGGGATTACGCGGTCAGCGCCGGTCGCGTGGACAAGGGCCGTGTCATCGTGGAAGGTTTCATCGATTTCGAGTACGAGATCACCCTGCTGACCGTACGCGCCAATGACGGCCAAGGCGGTGTTGCCACCCATTTCTGCGCTCCGGTCGGCCATTTGCAGCAGCGCGGCGACTACGTGGAAAGCTGGCAGCCGCAGGCGATGAGCGCGCTGGCGCAGCAGCGGGCGCAGGAGATGGCGGCCAAGGTCACCGCGGCGCTGGGCGGCCGTGGCCTGTTTGGTGTGGAGCTGTTTGTGAAGGGCGATACGGTGTGGTTCTCCGAAGTGAGCCCGCGCCCGCACGACACCGGGCTGGTGACGCTGGCCAGCCAGCGTTTCAGCGAGTTCGAGCTGCACGCGCGCGCCATTCTGGGCTTGCCGGTGGACGTTAGCCTGCGCACGCCGGCGGCGTCGGCGGTGATCTACGGCCGTCTGGAAGCGGCCGGCATTGCCTTTGACGGTGTGGCCGAGGCGCTGGCGGTACCCGGCGCGGATATCCGCCTGTTCGGCAAGCCGGAAAGTTTCGCGCGCCGTCGCATGGGCGTGGCGGTAGCCTACGCCGACAACGTGGACAGCGCCCGCGAGCGCGCCCGCGCCGCCGCCGGCAAGGTGCTGCCGGTGCGCGGCGATTAAGCCTGGCGGCCAACGTTGGCCGCAGCCGGTAGAAACCCACAAGGGCAAGCCGTATGGCTTGCCCTTGTTGTTGTGGCGTACGCTGCTCAGTCGGCGCCGTCGCCGTCTTTGAACCACAGCGCGTCCGGCAGCCGGCCGAATACGTCACGCAGCCCTTCGCCCCAACCCTGGCGCAGCTGCAGGAAGTACGGGTCGTCTTCGGTCACGCGGTGGCGTGGGGCAAAGTCGAAGTTATCGCGCTGCTGCCACAGCAGGTCGATGGGCAGGCCCACCGACAGGTTGGAACGGATGGTGGAGTCGAACGAGATCAGCGTGCACTTGATGGCCTGCGCCAGCGGGGTGCGGTGGCTGATGACGCGGTCGAGAATGGGCTTGCCGTATTTGGATTCGCCGATTTGCAGGTACGGCGTGTCCGGCGTGGCTTCGATGAAGTTGCCCTGCGGGTAGATCTGGAACAGCCGTGGTGCCTCGCCCCGGATCTGGCCGCCCACCAGAAAGCTGCAGCTGAAATCCACGCCCTGCCCTTGCGTACTGCCGTTGCCGTCGCGGGCCAGTACTTCGCGGATGGTCTTGCCCACCAGCTCTGCCGCCTCGTACAAGCTGGCGACATTGTGCAGGTTGGGCGCGTTGTGGCCGAGCCGGCTCTTGAGCAGGCTGACCACGCTCTGCGTGGTAGCCAGGTTGCCGGCATTCAGCAGCACGATCTGGCGCTCGCCCGGTACCGCAATCACATTCATCTTGCGGAAGGTGGCGACGTGGTCCACCCCCGCATTGGTACGCGAGTCCGATGCGAAGATCAGCCCCTCGTCCAGTACCATGCCTACGCAATACGTCATTACTGATCTGCCTCCGAGACCTTGGCGTGCGCCTGCATCGCCTCGCTGCCGCCACCGCGCCGCACGCCGCGTACAGGGCTGGCGTCGCTGTAATCCAAGCCGACGGCCAGCTTCAGGTGATGGCGGTCGGGGCGCTGGCGGTTGCTGATGTCAAAACCCAGCCATTGTTCGCCGTCGTAGGCTTCTGCCCAGGCGTGGCTGGCCACGTGCGTATCGCGGTCGCTCAGCAGGTAGCCGCTGACATAGCGTGCCGGCAAACCCAGGCAACGGCAGGCCGCGATAAATACATGGCTGTGATCCTGACACACGCCGGCACCCAAGGCCAGCGCCTGCGCCGCGGTAGTACCGGCGTGGGTGATGTCCTGGGTGTAGGGCATGGCGTCGGCGATAGCCTGCATCAGCGCGGTGAGGCCAGCCTCGGGGTTGGCCGCAACGGCGTCGGCGTGGGCGGCGGCCAGCGCCCGGATAGCGTCGTCCGGCTCGGTCAGCGCCGTTTCGCGCAGGAACACCGGCGCCGGCAGCACTTCGGGTTGGTCCAGCCAGTCGTCGCAGGTTTCCACCACGCCACGGGCCTTCAGGCGGATCTCGCTATGTGGCGTGTCCAGCGTCAGCACGTGCAGGATGTTGCCGTAGGCATCGGTGCTTTCGCTGGCGGCTACCGGCAGCTCCAGCTGCCAGCTCACCACGCGCTGGTGGCCGCTGTTGGCCGGGGTGAGTCGCAGGTACTGGGTGCTGTGGCTGACGGTGTCGTCGTAACGGTAGACGGTTTCGTGATCGATGGTCAGTTGCATGATGCCTCCGCAAGTTCTCGGGTCAGGGGGAGCTGCCAGTAGGCCACGTCCAGCCAGCGGCCGAACTTGCGGCCAACCTGCTCGAACAGTGCAACCTGCTTGAAGCCCAGGGTACGGTGCAGGCCATCGCTGGCCGGGTTGGGCTGTGCCACGCCGCCAATGACGGTACGCATGCCCAGTACGGCCAGGCGGCGGATCAGTTCGCGGTACAGCAGCTTGCCCACGCCCTGGCCGACAGTGGCCTGGCGCATGTAGATGCTGCTTTCCACCGCGTGGCGGTAGGCCGGGCGCAGGCGCCAGCGGGTGGCGTAGGCGTAGCCCAGCATGTCGCCACTGGCTTCGGCTACCAGCCACGGCAGGCCCTGGGCCTGGGTGCTGGCAATACGCTCGGCCATCTCGGCCACGGTGACCGGCTTTTCTTCGAACGAGATGGTGGTGTACTCGATGTAGGGGTTGTAAATGGCGCAGATGGCGGCCGCATCGTCCGGCGTCGCCTCGCGGATCAGTAACTCACTCATGCTGCCTCCAGATAAGCCCCGTGGATGGCATCGCCCAGGCCGTGTATCTGGCTGAGAAACTGCGTCAGGTAGGTGTGCAGGCCGTCGTCCAGGATGCTGTCGATCTGGCCGTAGCACATCTCGGCATGCAGCGTGGCGGCCAGCCGCTTGGCGCGGTTGCCGGTGTCGCCCTTGATGCGTGGCAGCAGTTCGGCAATCTCGTCCACGCAGGCACGCAGCGAGCGCGGTACATCCGGGCGCAGGATCAGCAGTTCGGCCACGCGGCGCGAGCTGAGCGTGTCGCGGTACAGCTCGTGGTAGGCCTCGAAGGCGCCCAGCGAGCGCAGCAGCGCGCCCCACAGGTAGAAGTCGGCGGCGCTGTCTTCGGCGGCATTGCCCACCAGGTGCGATTTCACGTTGATCAGGCGCGCGGTGTTGTCGGCCCGTTCCATGAAGGTGCCCAGGCGGATGAAAGAAAAGGCGTCGTTGCGCTGGATGGTACCGTAGGTAGTGCCACGGAACAGGTGCGAGCGCTCTTTCACCCAGTCGAAGAAGCCTGCCAGCGGGCGGCCTTCCAGCCCCATCTGCCGGGCTTCCAGCCAGGTGGCGTTGATGCTTTCCCACATCTCGCCGGTAATCTTGCCGCGCACGGCGTGGGCGTTTTCGCGGGCGTATTTCAGGCAGTTGACGATGCTGGCCGGGTTGGCCGCGTCAAAGGTCATGAAATGCAGTACGTCGCTGGCGGCCAGTTGCGGGTGGCGCGCGCGGCAGGCTTCCAGTGCGCCGGTGGTGGCCAGTGCGGCGCTGATGTCGCTGCCACCGCGCGATTGCGGCAACAGTGACAGGCTGTGGGTCACGTCCAGCAGGCGCGCCAGGTTTTCGGCGCGTTCCATGTAACGGCTCATCCAGTACAGCTGGGATGCGGTGCGCGAGAGCATCATGATTGGTCCTCCAGAATCCAGGTGTCCTTGGTGCCGCCGCCTTGCGACGAATTCACCACCAGCGAGCCTTCTTTCAGTGCCACGCGGGTCAGGCCGCCGGCCACCATGCTGATGTCGCGGCCGGACAGCACGAAGGGGCGCAGGTCGATGTGGCGCGGGGCAATGCCCGACTCCACAAAGGTGGGGCAGGACGACAGGCACAGCGTGGGCTGGGCGATGTAGTTGCTGGGGTCGGCGATGATGCGTTGGCGGAAGTCTTCGATTTCGGCGCTGCTGGCTGCCGGGCCGATCAGCATGCCGTAGCCGCCGGCGCCGTGCACTTCCTTCACCACCAGCTCGTGCAGGTTGTTCAGCACGTGGTCCAGCTCGGCCGGACGGCGGCACATCCAGGTGGGCACGTTCTGCAGCAGCGGCTCTTCCGACAGGTAGAAGCGGATCATGTCCGGCACGTAGGGGTAGATGGATTTGTCGTCCGCCACGCCGGTGCCGATGGCGTTGGCCAGGATCACGCCGCCGGCGCGGTATACCGACAGCAGGCCCGGCACACCCAGCATGCTGTCGGCGCGGAACGCCAGCGGGTCGAGGAAGGCGTCGTCGATGCGGCGGTAGATCACGTCCACCTGTTTGTGGCCGGCGGTGGTGCGCATGTACACGCGGTTGTTTTTAACAAACAGATCTTGCCCTTCCACCAGCTCCACGCCCATCTGCTGCGCGAGGAAAGCGTGCTCGAAGTAGGCGCTGTTGTGGTGGCCCGGCGTCAGTACCACCACGGTGGGGTTGTCCACCGCGCTGGCGTGGCGCAGCGTGTTCAGCAGCAACGTCGGGTAATGCTGTACCGGCGCCACCGCGTGGCTGGCAAACAGCTCGGGGAACAGCCGCATCATCATCTTGCGGTTTTCCAGCATGTAGGACACGCCGGACGGCACGCGCAGGTTGTCTTCCAGCACGTAGAAGTTGCCGTCGCTGTGGCGGATGACGTCCACGCCGGTGATGTGGGCATAGATGCGGTGCGGCAGGTCCAGCCCCTGCATCGCCGGCTGGTACTGGCTGTTGGAAAACACCTGCTCGGCGGGAATGATGCCGGCCTTCACGATGTGCTGTTCGTGGTAGATGTCGTGAAGGAAGGCGTTCAGCGCGGTGACGCGCTGGCGCATGCCTTTTTCCAGCGTTTGCCAGTCGCTGGCCGGGATGATGCGTGGCACGGTATCGAACGGAATCAGGCGTTCGGCGCCGGAATCGTCGCCGTATACGGCAAAGGTAATGCCGACGCGGTGGAACATCAGGTCGGCTTCGGCGCGTTTGCGGGCCAGGGTTTCGGGCGGCTGCGAATGCAGCCAGCGGGCAAAGTCACGGTAATGGGGCCGGATGCCGCCACTGTCGAGCAGCATTTCGTCGTAATGACCGTTTTCGGGGAGGGTCAGAGCATGCATGGCATTCTCCAGAGGTGATGTTCTTATTGTTTTCAATCGATAAACCTGACGCGTCGGGCGCATACAGGGCCTGACTCGCAACCGGCAAGCCGGTATCAGGCTGGTTAGCAATCCATGTGCCTGCCCCGGATAGGCTAAAGCCCGCAGCACGGCTGCCAAGCGTCAAGCGTGACGCGGTGATAAACAATGTGCGCTTCGCATGCGGTTGGCGGCAAGGCATTGCTGCGCTGCAAGATAGGCGCCGTCGCGTGTCTGGCTGGTACCGGCGATTTTCCGTTTTATTTCGATAGTTTTTGCCATGCAGTAAGCCGCGGTAGTACCACCGTGCAGGCGGGGAGTACGGCGATGGCCTCGGTGGTGCGACTGTTACGCCAGTCTTGCCTGGCTTGAGAAAACGGCCTTGTTACGGGGCTGCCAGGCCTGGCGCAGGACGCTGCCAGCAGGGGCTGTGGCGCTCAGGCGACAAGCGGGCGCTTGGTCTGGCACGCACCATGGTTGTGGTCTGGCACGGCGGTGCACCGCAGGCAGGCATCCGCGACTGCATCATGACGCCGTGCTGCAAACTGGTGCTGGCCGCCCTGTTTTGAGGCTGATATAGCGTGCGCTGACAACCAGCTTTGGTGCGTCAATGCTCACTATCGATACGCTGTGCTTTTGTATATGATTTGTATTGGACAAATCGCGAGGTGCAGCATGGACACGATCTGGATTACCGGCGCCAGCGGCGCCATCGGTAGCGCGCTGGCGCGGCGCCTGTCGCCCGGCCACCGCCTGGTGTTGAGTGCCCGCAGCGAAGACGGGTTGGCCGCACTGGCCGCCCGCCTGCCCGGCGAGGTACTCGTGCGCCCGCTGGACACGCTGGACGCCGCCGCCGTGCGCGACACGGTGGCCGGCCTGGCTGCCGACGGCGTGGCGCTCACCGGCTTGGCGCACTGTGTGGGCAGCACGCTGATCCGCCCGCTGCACCTCACCGCCGAAGACGACGCCTGGCAGCTGATGCAGCACAACTGGCTCAGCGCCGTGCACGTGCTCAAAGCCTTTGTTGCCGCCGCGCTCAAGCACAAGCAGCCGGCCAGCGCGGTGCTGGTGGGCTCGCTGGTGGCGCAGGCCGGCTTCCCCAATCACGAAGCCATTGCCAGCGCCAAGGCGGCGGTGGCCGCGCTGGCGCAAAGCACCGCCGCCAGCTACGCCGAGCGCGGCATTCGCGTGAACTGCGTGCACCCGGGGCTGACGGTGTCGGCGCTGTCGGCGCGCCTCACCGGCACGCCGGAAGCCATCGCCCGCAACGCGCAGGCCAACCCGATGCAGCGCGTGGGCCAGGGCGACGATAGCGCCGCGCTGATCGCCTTCCTGCTGTCGCCCGAAGCCGGCTGGATTACCGGCCAGAACATCGGCGTCGACGGCGGCCACGGCGTCATCCACCCCTTGCCCAAGGCATGAGCTACAGCGTTGTCTGGTTCAAGCGCGACTTGCGCCTGGCCGACCACGCTCCGCTGTGCGCCGCCGCCGCGCGCGGCCCGCTGCTGTGCCTGTACGTGGTAGAGCCGGGGCTGTGGCAGCAGCCGGACGCCTCGGCGCGGCAATACCATTTTCTGCGCGAAAGCCTGCACGACCTGGCTGGCCAGCTGCGCGAGCGCGGCCTGCGGCTGTACGTGGCGGTGGGCGAGATCGGAGAGGTGCTGACGCAGCTGTACGCGCAAGCGCCGTTCGACGCGCTATTCGCCCACGAGGAAACCGGCAACGACTGGACCTACCGCCGCGACATCGCCGTGGCGCGCTGGTGTGCGGCCAACCGTGTGCAGTGGCGCGAGTGGCCGCAGTTTGGTGTGGTACGTGGCGGCCTGAACCGCGACCACTGGCAGCCGCAGTGGGAGGCGTTGATGGCGGCACCGTTATTGCCGGTGCCGGCGCTGCAACAAGTGGCACTCAGTTGGCCGCCGGTGCACCTGCCGGGTGCAGCGGCACTGGGTTTGGGCGATGGCGACGCGCCGGGGCGGCAGCCCGGTGGCCGCACGGCAGCGCTGGCGGTGCTGGACGATTTCCTGCTGGATCGCGCCGCGCAGTACCGTGGCGGCATCTCGTCGCCGCTGTCGGCGCCCAGCGCCTGCTCGCGTTTGTCGCCGTATCTGGCGCTGGGGTGCATCTCGATGCGCGAGGTGGTGCAGGCCAGCCGCGCCATGCTGGCGCAGCTGCACGGCGATGGTGCCGCCAGCCGGCGCACGGCGGGCATCCGCGCCTTCATCAGCCGCCTGTACTGGCACTGCCATTTCATCCAGAAGCTGGAAAGCGAGCCGGCGCTGGAATGGCGCAACCTGCATCGTGGCTACGACGGCCTGCGCGAAAACGACTGGGACGAGGCGCGTTTTGCCGCCTGGCGCGACGGCCGCACCGGCTGGCCGCTGGTGGATGCCTGCATCGCCATGCTGCGCCACACCGGCTGGCTGAACTTCCGCATGCGCGCCATGCTGGTGTCGGTGGCGGCTTACCCGCTGTGGCTGCACTGGCGGCCGGTGGGGCTGTGGCTGGCGCAGCAGTTTGTCGATTACGAGCCAGGCATTCACTGGAGCCAGCTGCAAATGCAGTCCGGCACCACCGGCATCAATGTGCCGCGCATCTACAACCCGCTAAAGCAGGCGCGCGAACACGACCCGTACGGCCGCTTCGTGCGGCAGTGGCTGCCGCCGCTGCGCCGCGTGCCCGATGTGTGGCTGTTCGAGCCATGGCGCATGCCGCCCGATATCCAGGCGCGCTGTGGCGTGCAGGTTGGCCGCGACATTCCGCAGCCGCTGGTGGATGTAGAAGTGGCCACCCGCGAGGCCAAGGCGCGGCTGTTTGCGCTGCGCGGCCGCCCCGAGGTGCGCGCCGGCAAGGCCGCCATCGTGGCGCGGCATGGCTCGCGCAAGCGCGGCGAGGCGCGTGGCAATCGTCGCCCGCCAGCTACCCCCGGCCAGCTGAGCCTGGACTGGTAGCGTGCACACCGCCCCGTTATCCGCTCGCACAAAACAACACGGCCGCGCCCTGTTGCCAGGGGCGGCCGTGTTAGTCGGTACGGAAAGCTTAAGCAGCGGCGATGGCGGCTTCGGCAGCGGCCAGGGCGGCAGCCTTGGCGTCCGGGCCCATGGCCACGCCTTCAGCGCGCACGAAGGACACGTCGGTGATGCCCAGGAAGCCCAGCACGGTCTTCAGGTAGTCTTCCTGGAAGTCCATTTGCTGGCCTTGTTCGTTGCTGTACACGCCGCCACGGGCCGACACCACGTACACCTTCTTGCCACCGGCCAGGCCAACCGGGCCGGTTTCGGTGTACTTGAAGGTGCGGCCGGCCACGGCCACGCGGTCGATCCACGCTTTCAGTTGCGACGGTACGCCAAAGTTGTACATCGGGGCGCCGATCACCAGCACGTCGGCGGCCAGGAATTCGGCGATCAGCGCGTCGCTGCGGGCGGCTTCGGCTTGCTGCAGCGGGCTCCAGTCGGCCTTGTCGGTAAAGGCGGCGCCCAGGATTTCGCCGGACAGGTGCGGAATTTCGTTGGCGGCCAGGTCATGGTAGGTCACCTGCGCGCCGGCGTGGCGGGCGCTCAGGGTGCTAACCAGGGCCTGGGTCAGGCCGCGGGATACCGAGTTGGTGGCGAGGATGCTGGAATCGAGGTGCAGGATGTTCATGGTGCGGCTCCGTTTGGGGTGTGTGCCGCACGCTGCGGCGATGGGTGTACTGTAAATCTGCGACCAATCACGCACTAGACGGCTAGAATCGGATTCATTGTTCCACTGGCGAGACAATGTGATGCAAGACCTCAACGATCTGCTGTTTTTTGCCAAGGTGGTCGAGCACGGCGGTTTCAACGCCGCCAGCCGCCAGCTGGGCGTGCCCAAGTCGCGGCTGTCGCGCCGCGTGGCCGAGCTGGAAGCGCGCATCGGCGTGCGCCTGCTCCAGCGCACCACGCGCCGGCTGGCGCTGACCGACGTCGGCGCGCAGTACTACCGCCACTGCCAGGCCATGCTGGCCGAGGCCGAGGCGGCCGAAGAAACCATCGCCCGCCACACCGCCGAGCCGCGCGGTCTGGTGCGCGTCAGCTGCCCGGAGCTGCTGGCCAAGACGCTGCTGGCGCCGCTGCTGCCGGCCTTCATGGCGCGCTACCCGCAGGTGCGCATCGTGCTGGAAGTGACCGGCCGCCGCGTCGACCTGATTAACGACGGCATCGACGTGGCGCTGCGCGTGCGGCAGCGGCTGGACGACAGCGCCAGCATCGTGGCGCGGCCGCTGGCGCAAAGCGAAAGCGCGCTGGTGGCCAGCCCGGCGCTGATTGCGGCCCAGGGTTGGCCGCAACACCCGGCCGCCCTTACCGCTTGGCCGGCGCTGGTGATGAGCCGCCCCGACGGCCGTGGCGAGTGGCCGCTGTTGGACGAAGTGGGCCAGCTCACCCGGCTGGACATCGCCGAACCGCGGCTGATGACCGACGACCTGCTGGTGCTGCGCGAAGCCGCCATCGCCGGCTGTGGCGTGGGCCTGCTGCCGTTGATGGTGTGCCACGACGCGCTGGCCGATGGCCGCCTGCAACGCGTGCTGCCCGGCTACCGCACGCCGGACGGCATCCTGCACGCCGCGTTTACCGGGCGCCGCCACCTGATACCGGCGGTGCGTTGTTTTATCGATTTTCTGGTGGAGGCGCTGCCGCCGCAGCTGGCGCGCTGCGAAGGGCACGGCCTGCCCCTGCCCGGCTGAACAAGCACCGCAGGCGCCGCCACCGTTGCAAGGAGAGCAAGCATGAAAATGCGCAAGAAAGCCGACCTGCCCAGCAAGGTGTGCGCCGCCTGTGGCCGCCCGTTCAGCTGGCGCAAGAAATGGCAGGCGGTGTGGGACGAGGTGAAGTATTGCTCCGACCGCTGCCGCCATATGCGCCGGAGCGCATCATGAGCGCCGTAGCGTACTGGTTCCGCCACGACCTGCGCCTGGGCGACAACCCGGCCTTGTGCCAGGCGCTGGCGCAAGCCGACACCCTGCTGCCGATGGTGTGCCTCGACGATAGCTGGCAGCCGCATTCGCCGTGGCCGTTTGCCCGCCTGTCACCGGCGCGGCAACGGGTGCGCGCCGACGCCATCGCCGCGCTGGACGCCGCCTTGCGAGCGCGCGGCAGCCGCCTGCTGGTGCTGCACGGCGCGCCGCAGCAGGTGTTGCCGCCGCTGTTGGCGCGCCATGGCGTGCAGCACATCGTGGCCGAAGACATCGCCGCCCCCGAGGAGCAGGCGCAGGTAGCCGCCTTGCGCCAGGCCGGCTTGACGGTCAGCACCGTGTGGCAGAGCACGCTGCTGGACCCGGCCAGCCTGCCGTTTGCCCCTGCCGCGCTGCCGGCCAGCTTTACCGCCTTCCGCCAGCGTGTGGAGGCGGCCGGCGTACGCCCGCCGGCGCCGTTGGCCGCACCGGCCCAGCTGCCGCCGCCACCCGCCGGCGTGGACTGGCAGTCCTTGGCCGTTATCGACGCCCAACCCGACCCGCGCAGCAGCCTGCCGTGGCACCTGCCGGCGGCTCACGCTGGCGAAGCGGCCGGCCTGGCGCATCTGCAGCAGTACCTGGCGCGGGACCTGCCGCGCACGTACAAGGCCACCCGCAATGGGCTTGTCGGGCAGGACTACTCCAGCAAGTGGTCGTTGTGGCTGGCTCTGGGCAGCGTGTCGGCGCGTACGCTGTACGCCGCGCTGCAAGACTACGAGGCGCAGCACGGCGCCAGCGACGGCAGCTACTGGCTGTGGTTCGAGCTGCTGTGGCGCGATTACTTCCGCCTGCTGCACCGGCAGTACGGCGCCCGGCTGTACCGGGGGCGCGGCCTGCACGGCCAGCCCCCGGCACCGATGGCCGACGAGGCGTTTGCACGCTGGTGCCAAGGCCGCATCGGCCACGCTTTTATCGATGCCGGCATGCGCGAGCTGGCCGCAACCGGCTATCTGTCCAACCGCCTGCGCCAGAACGTAGCCAGCTACCTGTTGCACGATCTGGGCGGCGACTGGCGCGCCGGCGCGGCGTGGTTCGAAGCGCAGCTGGTGGATTACGACGTGTACAGCAACCAGGGCAACTGGCTGTACCTGGCCGGGCGCGGCACCGATCCGCGCGGCAGCCGCCGCTTCAACCCCGACAAGCAGGCTGCCGATTACGACGCCGACGGTGCCTATCGCCGGCTGTGGGGCACGCGCTAGCCGCTGCGGCCAACCCTGGGCGCTACCTTCAGCGCACTGGAGTACACCTGCTACCTGCGTGACCTGAACCCCGATGCCATTCTGCCGCGCGTGGCGGTATCGGAAGGCCGGCGCCGGCTGACGCTGGCCGAGCTGGTGGCCGACCTGGCCGACCACGACGCAAGGCACCGGCTGGAAATCGACGAACTGCTGCAGGCGCTGGACAGCGTGGGGGTGTGAGGCGGCGCGGCCAGGGTTGGCCGCAAAAGATCAGGCGTACAGCGCGGCCAGGGCGGCGGCGCGTTCGGCGATGCCGTCGCCGTCGAACAGGCCGCCGATGACGGCGATGGCGTCGGCGCCGGCCGTCACCACCTGGCCGGCGTTGTCGGCGGTGATGCCGCCGATGGCCACGCGCGGCACGCCAAGGTTGGCCGCGTCGGCAAACAGCGACAGCGGCGCGTGCACGGCGCCGGGTTTGGTGCCGGAGGCAAATACCGCGCCGAACGCCACGTAGCTGGCGCCGGCGGCTACCGCGCTGCGCGCCAGGTCCAGGCTGTTGTAGCAGCTGGCGCCGATGATGGCAGCTTCGCCCAGCCGCGCACGGGCGGCGGCGATGGCGTCGTCGTCTCGCCCCAGGTGTACGCCGTCGGCGCGGATGGCTTCGGCCAGCGCCACGTCGTCGTTGACGATGAAAATGGCGCCACGGCTCTGTGCCAGGCTTTTCAGGATGTTGGCCTGCCACAGGCGTCGCACGGCGTCGCTGCCCTTGTTGCGGTATTGCAGGATACGGGCGCCACCGTCAAGGGCGGCGCTGACTTGTTCGATCAGCTGTTCGCTGTTGTCGGTGTCGGGGGTGATGGCGTACAGGCCGCGGATCATGGCGTGTCGGTGTCCTTGTTGTCGTCTTCGCTGGCGTCGTCGTTGGCCCAGAACAGGCGGTCGGGGATGTACTGCCCCATGCCGGGGCGGAAGCCGTAACGCAACGCCTGCCAGGTGAAGTCCTGCGCTTCTTTTACCGCTTCGGGTACCGCCAGGCCGCGTGCCACCAGGCCGGCAATGGCCGACGCCAGCGTGCAGCCGGAGCCGTGGAAGCTGCCGTTCAGGCGGGGCCAGGTGTCGGCGCGAATCTCGCCGGCCAGGTCGTACAGGCGGTTTTCCACGTCGCGGGTGGCTTCGTGGGTGCCGGTGATGAACACGTAGTCGCAGCCCAGCCGCGTCAGGCGCTTGGCGCAGTCGGCCACGCTGAGGCTTTCTTCGTCTTCGTCATCGTTGGCCGCCAGCCGGCGCGCCTCGATGCTGTTGGGGGTGAGCACCGTTACTTGCGGCAGCAGCACGTCGCGCAGCACGTGGATCAGCTCCTCGCGCGACAGCTCGTCGCCACGGCCGCTGGCCAGTACCGGGTCGTAGATCAGCGGGATGTCGGGGTAGTCGCTGGCCAGCTCGGCGATGGCCACGGCGTTGTCGATGCTGCCGATCATCCCCACCTTGAACGCGGCCACCGGCATGTCTTCCAGCACTGCGCGCGCCTGGTCGCTCACCCATTCGTCGTCGATCACCATGAAATCCTGCACGCCGCGCGTATCCTGCACGGTGATGGCGGTGATGACGGACAGCGGGTGGCAGCCCATGCTGGCCAGGGTAAGGATGTCGGCCTGGATGCCGGCGCCGCCGGTAGGGTCGGAGCCGGCCAGGGTCAGCACGATGGGTGGGAGCGGATTGTCGGTGCTCAAGGCAGGACCTCTTTTGTTTACAATAGGGGGCAAGGTGGCGTGCCGCGCCGCGATTGTAACGCGGCCCCATGACTTCATATTACTCTTTCAAAGGCAAATGCTATGCAAACCTGGATGTGTCTGATCTGCGGCTTTATCTACGACGAAGCGGCCGGTCGCCCCGAAGACGGCATCCCCCCGGGCACCAAGTGGGAAGACGTGCCGATGAACTGGACCTGCCCCGATTGTGACGCCCGCAAGGACGACTTTGAAATGATGGCGTTCTAGCCATCGGCAAGCAGAAAGGCTTACGCGACATGAACAAGCTGGCTATCCGTATCTCCGCCGCGCTGGTGCTGGGTGCCGCGCTGGCAGGCTGTGTCAACACCACCTCCAGCGGCGAGGTGGGCGTCAAGCGCAAGCAGTTCGTGCTGCTGTCCTCGCAAGAGGTGGATCAGCAGTCTGCCCTGGCCTACAGCCAGGAATTGAGCAAGGCCAAACAGGCCGGCGTACTCAATGCTAATCCTGCCACCACCCGCCGCGTGCGCGCTATCTCCGACCGGTTGATCCGCCAGGTAGGCGTGTTCCGCATGGATGCCATGAAGTGGCAGTGGGAGGTGAACGTGGCCAGCGTGGACGAGCTGAACGCCTACTGCATGGCCGGCGGCAAGATCATGGTGTACACCGGCCTCATCGACCGGCTGAAACTCAGCGATGACGAGCTGGCCACGGTGATCGGCCACGAAATCGCCCACGCCCTGCGCGAGCACAGCCGCGAAGGCATGAGCGAGGAGTACGCCAAGCAGGCCGGTCTCAATATTGTCGGCCAGCTGGCCGGGTTGTCGCAGACCTCCATGCAGTTGGCCGCACTGGCCACCGACGTGGCGCTGTCCAAGCCGCGCAGCCGGGTAATGGAGACCGAAGCCGATACCATCGGCCTGGAACTGATGGCGCGTGCCGGTTACAACCCGCAAGCGTCGGTAACGCTGTGGCAGAAGATGCTGAAAGCCGGTGCTGGTAGCGGGCCGGGCTTTCTGTCGACGCACCCGTCTGGTGAAGCGCGCATTGGCGAGCTGCAACGGTTGATCCCCAAGGTGATGCCGCTGTACCAGGCCGCCAAGCGCTAAGGCCGCGTTTCACGTGAAACTTACCCGCGCCCAGCTGGACCAACTGTACGCTGCCGCGCTGGCGCTACCCGGCGCCGGCAGCGAGCTGCTGTGGGACGGCGTGACGGTGCTGAAGGTGGAAGGCAAGATGTTCGCCACCTTTGTTGCCGACGCGCTGGCCTACAAGGTGGCAGACGCTGACTTTCTGGCGCTGTCCGGCCTGCCCGGCGTGCGGCCGGCGCCGTACCTGGCGCGGGCGCACTGGATCAGCGTCGCCAGCACCGAGGCGCTGACCCTGGCCGAGCTGCAGGCCGGGTTGGCCGCATCGCACCGGCTGGTGCTCTCCAAACTCCCCAAGAAAGTACGCACCGCGTACGGACTGTGACCATGGCCTACCTGTATATCAAGGCGTTTCACCTGTTTTTTGTCGTGTCGTGGTTTGCCGGCTTGTTCTACCTGCCGCGCCTGTTTGTGAACCTGGCCATGGCCACGCCCGGCGCCGAGTACGACCGCCTGCTGCTGATGTCGCACAAGCTGCTGCGTTTCATGACGCCGCTGGGCGTGCTGGCCATGGTGCTGGGCCTGGTGCTGTGGCTGGGTTACGGCGTAAGCGGCGGCTGGCTGCACGCCAAGCTCACGTTGGTGGCTGGCCTGATCGCCTACCACGGCTACTGTTTCAAGCTGCAGCGCGATTTCGTGGCGCGGCAGAATACGCGCAGCCACGTGTGGTTCCGCTTCTTCAACGAGCTACCGGTGCTGGTGTTGCTGGCCGTGCTCATTCTTGTGATTGTGAAACCGTTCTGATGAAACTGCTGCTCCCCGCCCTGCTGGTGGCCCTGCTGGCCGGCTGCCAGCGCGACGACTGTACCGACGGCGTGTTCGTACTGTCCGGTGCCGACTGGGGCGACACCCCAGCCGCCACCACCGCTGCCCTGCCCGGCAAGCTGCTGCCCGGCCAGGTGCCCCCCGGCCTGCAGCGTGCCAGCGATGGTCACTACCCCGGCACCAAGGCCTACTGCAGCGTAATTGCCGCCCGCAGCGACTACAGTGACGCGCTGAAAGGCGGCCGCCTGCAGCCGGACCAGCCCTGGTATGTGTACCGGCTGGACGCGCGTTGGCCGCAGGATGTCTACCCTTACCGCGAGGCCGACTGGCGCCTGAAAGCTCCGGCTCGCCCCATCAAGAAAGAGGAATCCCATGGCAGTGGAAATTGAACGCCGCTTCCGCGTGAACAGTGACGCCTGGCGCGGCCTGGCCGAAGGCGTGCGCTACCGGCAGGGTTACCTGTCGGTAGAAAAAGAGCGCACCGTGCGCGTGCGGGTGGTGGGCGACCAAGCCTGGCTGACGCTGAAAGGCCAGATCAGCGACATCAGCCGCCACGAGTTCGAATACACCATTCCGGTAGCCGAGGCGCAAACCATCATGGACGCCATGTGCCCGATGGTGGTGGACAAGCTGCGTTACCGCATCGAACTGGGCGGTTTTGTGTGGGAAGTGGACGAGTTCTTCGGCGAAAACGCCGGCCTGGTGTTGGCCGAGATCGAGCTGCCGTCGGAAGATACGCCGTTCGATAAGCCGGCGTGGCTGGGCGAAGAAGTCACCTTCGACGGCCGCTTTACCAACGCCTACCTGTCGAAAAACCCGTTCAGTCGCTGGTAAGCGGTACGGCAGGTTGGCCGCCCCGCCTGTGGGCCGTCTCCAGCAATGGCCGCCACCCCTGTGGGTTGGCGGCCATTTTCATGCCTGCCTTGCGGGCACAGGCTGACCAATGGCGGCCAGCGCCCGGCCAAACAACGCGGCCAGCGCGCGCGCTTGCGGGTGCTGGCTGCCGGGCGGCCGGTACACCGCAAGCGGCACGGTGCCCAGCGGCGGCAGGCGCGGGTGGCGGCCGATATCACGCGTCGTGACCAGGTGTTTTTGACACCATGCCGCCCAACACCGACTAGGCCGCCCGTGACTGGCGTGGCGATTACGACCAGTGGCACGCGACGCCGGTGGCGCTGGGTCATCGGCTGCGCTACCTTGTCGGCAGTCCTCTTTGTCGGAGCCCTGCCATGCCCTATCTTGCCACCTATTCCCCCGACGCGCCCGACCGCGCCACGCTGGACGCCCTGCCCGGCCCTGTTTTGCTGGAGTTCGGCGCCGGCTGGTGCCCGCATTGCCAGGCGGCGCAGCCGGCCATCGAACAGCTGCTGCAACAGGTGCCGCAGTGGCAGCACGTGAAGGTGGAAGACGGTGCCGGGCGGCGGCTGGGGCGTACTTTTCGCGTCAAGCTGTGGCCCACGCTGATCCTGCTGCACGGTGGCGTGGAGCTGGGCCGTGTGGTGCGGCCAACCTCGGCTGCCGAGCTGGCGCCGTTGCTGGCCTTGCTGCCGGCGGCGGGTTAGGCAAGCGTCGCTCCTCCCCTTTGGGTCGCAAAGCCGCAAGGCAGCAAGCTGTATTGCGGCCAACTATGGATGGCACGCCCCCTGACCGCCTGAACGCAGTGTTAGCGCCCGCCGGTGGCCTTGCGCGCCGATTTGCCGGACAATCCTGCCCTGACAAAGACGTCCGCCACAGGGCGCCGCGAATGGATACAGGTCAACGCCTGCCCCGGTAACTGACCGTATTCTGACCGACAGGATGCAGCACGGGGGCCCTGCGCCGCCCGATACCCCATTAGCCCGTGCGGCGTGCGACGCCGCCAGAAAGGAATACGATGTCCCGCAATCTCGAGCTGTTTGAACGTGGCAAGCAGGTGATCCCCGGTGGCGTGAACTCGCCGGTGCGTGCCTTTGGTCAGGTAGGCGGTACCCCGCGCTTCGTGAAGCGCGCCGAAGGGGCCTACTTCTGGGACGCCGACGACAAGCAGTACCTGGACTACGTGGGCAGCTGGGGCCCGGCCATCCTGGGCCACGCCCACCCCGAGGTGGTGAAGGCGGTACAGGACGCCGCGGTGGGCGGCCTGTCTTTCGGCGCCCCGACCGAAGGCGAGATCGAGATCGCCGAAGAAATCTGCAAGCTGCTGCCGTCGGTAGAACAGGTGCGCCTGGTGAGCTCCGGTACCGAGGCCACCATGAGCGCCATCCGCCTGGCGCGCGGCTTTACCGGCCGTGACCTGATCGTGAAATTCGAAGGCTGCTACCACGGCCACTCCGACAGCCTGCTGGTGAAAGCCGGCTCCGGCCTGCTCACCTTCGGCAACCCGTCGTCCGGCGGCGTGCCGGCCGATTTCACCCAGCACACGCTGGTGCTGCAGTACAACGACGTGCAGCAGCTGGCCGACACCTTCAAGGAGCTGGGCGACAAGATTGCTTGCGTGATCCTGGAGCCGATCGCCGGCAACATGAACCTGATCAAGCCGTCGGCCGAGTTTGTGCAGGCGCTGCGCAGCCTGACCGAGCAGCACGGCGCGGTGCTGATCTACGACGAGGTGATGACCGGCTTCCGCGTTGGCCTGCAGTGTGCGCAAGGCCTGCACGGCATTACCCCCGACCTCACCACCATGGGCAAGGTGATTGGCGGCGGCATGCCGCTGGCAGCCTTTGGCGGCCGCGCCGACATCATGGCCAAGATCGCGCCGCTGGGTAATGTGTACCAGGCCGGTACGCTGTCCGGTAACCCGCTGTCGGTGGCCGCCGGCCTCACCACGCTGCGCCTGATCCAGCAGCCGGGCTTCTTCGACACCCTGGGCCAGCGCAGCGCCCGCCTGGCGGCCGGCCTGGCCGACGCCGCCCGTGCTGCCGGCGTGCCGATGACCACCGACAGCGTGGGCGGCATGTTCGGCTTCTACTTCAGCGACCGCGTGCCCACCAGCTACGCCGAAGCCACGCAGTGCGACATCCCGCGCTTCAAGGCTTTCTTCCACGCCATGCTGGACGAAGGCGTGTACCTGGCACCGTCCGCGTACGAAGCCGGCTTCATCTCCATTGCCCACACCGACGCGCTGGTAGAAGACACCATCGCCGCCGCCGCTCGCGCGCTGGCCCGCATCTAAGCCTGCCGGCTGTACCGCTCCGCGCCGCCCGCGTCATGCCGGCGGCGTTTTTGCGTCTATTGCCAGCGTGTGTGCGTGGCACCCGGCGCCCGCTTCACGTAGTATTACGGGTTTGTCCAAGCTGCAGGGTTGGCCGCATCTTGTCGCCGCTTTGTGGTTTGGTTGGGATAATTGCCGTCCGGCAGCCGCTTGCCGGTGGCCATGTTTTACAGGCCTTATGACTGCGCTTTCCACCGATTTCACGCTGGACACCCTGCCCGCCCACACCATGGCCGTGCTGCATGCGCTGGCGCTGCTGCCGGCCGGCGAATCCAAAGCCGCGCTGCTGGCCCTGCTGCAGCTGAACCTGATTCGCGACGAGCACGGCAAAGCCGTCAACGGCGACAAATTGGGCGTAATCCTGGGCGACCTGGAACACCGCGGCGCCATCCTGCGCACCGCCGGCCTGCCCTACCGCATCGCGCCGGCGGCGCGCAACGCCGTGCTGCTGCAACTGATGGACGAGCAGGCCGAGCTGTCGGCCTGGGCCGAACTGCTGTGCGAACACCTGCCGTTGCCGCGTAACCAGTGGGACGTGCCGACCGCCACCGCCATCCAGCTGCGGCTGTGGTTGGCCATCCTGCAAGGCAAGGCCGAACCCACCCAGCAGTGGCTGGCGCAGTACCAGCAGCTGATGCAGGCCGGTGGCGCCACGCCGCAGCCGCCGTTCAAGCGCCTGTTCGCCAACGCCGCCGGCCGCCAGCTGTTCGACCGCCTCGACGACGACATCCAGGTGCTGCTGCTGCAAGACTACCTGCCGGACGCCAACTGGCGGCTGGACCACTTTGCCGAAGGCTACCGCTACGCGCTGTCGCGGCTGGACGACGGCTACCGCGACTGGGAAGACCTTACCGCCCAGCTGTTGCTGCAAAGCCTGTGGCGCGCCGACTTCGAGCAGATCCGCCAGCCCGGCGCCGAAGGCGACGGCCTGCCGGTGGCCCGCCTGTGCTACCTGCCGGTACTGCAAGGCCGCTTTGCCGAGGCGCTGTCGATGCTCGACACCTGGCTGGCCGACCTGCGCAGCCAGACCGGCAAGCGTACGGTAGACCTGCCGGCTCCGCTGACCGCTTTTCATTGCCTGGCGCTGATCGGCAGCCAGGACAAAGCGCGCCAGGCGCAGCTGAAGCAAGCCATCGCCAGCGGCATCCGTCAGCGCTTCGGCCACGGCTACTACGTGCTGCAACACCTGCTGGTGCTGCTGGAAGGCGGCGCCCTGAATGCCAACCTGCAACTGCCGGATGCCAGCGCCCTCAGCGGTGTGGACGGCCTGCTGGTGGCCTTGGCCGCCTACTGGCTGGACGCGCGCAGCGCGCGCACCCCGGCGTGGCAGCAGGCCTTGGCCGCCCAGCGCGACCTGATGCTGGAAGAAGGCTACGACTGGGTAGCCGAAGAGTGGGCCGCGCTGCTGGAGTACCAGTTCGGCGTGCGCCGCAGCCGCCCGGGCTGGCACGCCGAACGCGGCCTGCAGCCATTGGTGCAGGCCTGGCGTCGCCAGGAAGCCTGGCAGCACGCGCTGAACGCGCTGAAGCTGCTGGGTGCCGGCAAATCAACCGAGAACAAGGCAACCGTGGATAGCAAGCAAACCCGGCTGGCGTGGCTGCTCACGCTGGCCCCGCACGGCGCGCTGCTGGAGCCGCGCGAACAGAAACTGGGCGCCAAGAAGCAATGGAGCAAGGGCCGCGCCGTGGCGCTGCGCCGCTTGCTGGACGAGCCGGAGAGCTTCGACTACCTGCAGGAAGCCGACCGCCAGCTGCTGCGTTACATCCGTACCCACCACGACCAGCACCACTACGCCACCAGCAGCGCCTGGGAGCTGGACGCCGAGAAAGCCCTGCCCTGTCTGGTGGGCCACCCGGCCGTGTTCTGGGGCGATGCCCCCGATGTGCACATCGACGTGGTCGCCGGCAGCGTGGCGCTGCAACTGCAAGAAAGCGACGCCCAGATCCGCCTGCGCCTGTCGCCGGCCAAGATCACCGCCGACAGCGAAGTAGTGTGGGAAAAAGACACCCCGACGCGACTGCTGGTGTACAGCGTCAGCCGCGAAATCCGCCAGATCGCTGCCATTCTGGGGCGCGAGCTCACCGTGCCGGTAGCCGCCAAGGCGCAGCTGGTGGAAGCCGTCACCAGCATCGCACCGCTGGTGCCCATCCACTCCGACCTGCCCGAGTTGGCCGCCAACGTCGACGCGGTACCGGCCGACGGCACGCTGTACGCCCACCTGCTGCCATTGGCGCAGGGCCTGCGTCTGCAGCTGCTGGTGCGGCCGCTGCCCGGCGGTAGCTGGAGCCGCCCCGGCCAGGGCCTGGAAACCATCGTCGGCGAGCTGGACGGCCGCACGGTGCAGACCCAGCGCCGCCTGAAGGCCGAAACAGCCGCGCTGCAAAAAGTCCTGGACGCCTGTCCGGGCCTGTCCGCCGCCGAAAGTGACGGCCAGGAATGGCAGCTGCCGGACCCGCAAGCCGCGCTGCAAGTGTTGTCTGAACTGCAGGCGCTGGACGCCAGCTTGCTGGCCTGCGTGTGGCCGGAAGGCGAACGCATGCGCATCAAGGGCCGTCGCGGCCTGCCGCAGCTGGCGATGGGCCTGAAGCAACAGGGCGACTGGTTCGTGCTGAGCGGCCAGCTGACGCTGGACGACGGCCGCGTGCTGCAGCTGAAAGAGCTGTTGGCGCTGGTGCAGAACCAGCCCGGCCGCTTCCTGCAGCTGGGCGACGACGACTGGCTGGCGCTGACCGACGTGATGAAAAAGCGGCTGGACGAGCTGGCGCTGCTGGCCGACCACGCCGGCAAGGACGGGGTTTACCTGTCGGCACTGAACGCCCCGCTGCTGGCCGAGCTGGCCGGTGAAGTGGGCGAATTCGACGCCGACGACGGCTGGCAGCAACAGCTGGCCACGCTGGAAAGCCTGCGCGACTACCAGCCGCAGGTGCCGTCCACGCTGCAGGCCACGCTGCGCGACTACCAGCAGGAAGGCTTTGCCTGGATGTCGCGTCTGGCGCGCTGGGGTGTTGGCGCCTGCCTGGCCGACGACATGGGCCTGGGCAAGACGGTACAAACGCTGGCCATGCTGCTGGACCGCGCGCCGCACGGCCCGCAGCTGGTGGTAGCCCCTACCTCGGTGGCGCTGAACTGGATCGCTGAGGCCGCCCGCTTTGCGCCAACGCTGAAAGTACGCGCCTACCAGCAGCAGCGCACGCTGCTGGGGCTGGAGCCGATGGATCTGGTGATCGTCAGCTACGGCCTGCTGCAGCAGGACGCCGACGACTTTGCCAGCGTACCGTGGCAGACCGTGGTGCTGGACGAGGCGCAGGCCATCAAGAACGCCGGCACCAAACGGTCGCAGGCGGTGATGAGCCTGCAGGCCGGCTTCCGCCTGGCCGCCTCCGGTACGCCGGTAGAAAACCACCTGGGCGAGCTGTGGAACCTGTTCCGCTTTGTGAACCCGGGCCTGCTGGGCAGCCAGGAACGCTTTGCGCAGCGCTTTGCCACCCCGATCGAGCGCGGTGACAAGAACGCCCGCCGCGCGCTGAAGCAGCTGATCCAGCCCTTCATCCTGCGCCGGACCAAGAGCCAGGTACTGGACGAGCTGCCGCCGCGTACCGAGATCACGCGCAAGGTACCGCTGTCGGCCGACGAGCTGCACCTGTACGAAGCCATGCGCCAGCAGGCGGTGGAAAAACTGGACGAGCTGCAGGGCGAGGACGGCAAGCAGATGCAGGTGCTGGCCGAAATCACCCGCCTGCGCCGCTTCTGCTGCCACCCCAAACTGGCGTTGCCGGACTCCACGCTGTCCGGCAGCAAGCTGGCCGCGTTTGCCGACATCGCCGACGAGCTGCTGGAAAACGGCCACAAGGCACTGGTGTTCAGCCAGTTTGTCGACCATCTGGCCATCGTGCGCCAGCACCTGGACGAACGCGGCGTACGCTACCAGTACCTGGATGGCACCACGCCGGCGCGCGAGCGCAAGGCGCGCGTTGACGCCTTCCAGAAGGGTGAAGGCGACATTTTCCTGATCAGCCTGAAAGCCGGCGGTACCGGCCTCAACCTGACCGCGGCCGACTACGTGATCCACCTCGACCCGTGGTGGAACCCGGCGGTAGAAGACCAGGCCAGCGACCGTGCCTACCGCATGGGCCAGCAACGGCCGGTGACCATCTACCGCCTGGTAGCCGAGCACACCATCGAGGAACAGATCGTCGCCCTGCACCACGCCAAGCGCGACCTGGCCGACAGCCTGCTGTCCGGTGGCGACATCAGCGCCAAGCTGGACGCCGAAGCGCTGCTGGCCTTGCTGCGCGGCGAGGGTTAAGCCCGCCACTGGCGATCACCGAACACCCAGCCCACCATCCGGTGGGCTTTTTTTACGCCTGCGGCCAACCTTGCAGTCACGTATCGGTCACGCAAAGTTTGGCCGCGCGGCGGCGTCACGATTTGTCACGTATCGATTGCCCGTCGTGCCAAGGCTTGCTAGCTGCGATGCCGGCCGTACACTGGCTGCGCCACACCGCCACACCGCCACACCGCCACACCGCCACACCGCCACACCGCCACACCGCCACACCGCCACACCGCCACACCGCCACACCGCCACACCGCCACACCGCCACACCGCCACACCGCCACCGCTGATGGGGAATTTGCTGTGCCGGCCGGCCTGCCTGTGCCGGCGGTCACACAATGGCAAGCGCTGGCGCAGCAAGTAGGTGTGATTGTGTTAATTGTATTAAATTGAGCATTGTGAATTAATACATATGGTGTGACGAATAGTATTAATTGTATGGTTGAAGTGTGTTTTGTGTGATGTTAACGACGGGCTTTCCGAAAGCGTCAGCTGCAACAAGGCATTGCAGCCGGATTGACGTGTGTTAATGTATGAGTGTGTTGTGCGGCGCATACACACACCACTGGCAATTGTATGTATTGTTTGTATTAATACATACTTGCGTGTATGATTGCACGCTTTCCCCGTCACCGGAGCCCGCCATGACCGTTCTGCCCGACTTTGAAAGTGCCGAATTTGCCCCGGCGCTGAAGGCATTGCGCAAGCAGTTGCAGTTGTCGCGCACCGCGCTGGCAGCACAGGTGGGCTTGTCCACGGCGGCGATCCAGCGCTATGAAGCGCAAGACAGCAGCAACATCAAACCCAGCCGCGATGCCTACGAGCGCCTGTGCAAGGTGTTGGCCGAGCTGCAGCAGCAGGCGGGCGCGCGTGCCCCCGCCTCGCCGCCGCCCCGGCCCGTGGCGGCCAACCCGGCGACCCCGGTGGCGGCCAACCCGGCTGCCGCAACGCGCAGCGAGCCGGTGCTGGCCCCCGGCATCCTGCTGGCCGACGCCACGCTGGAGCAGCTGATTGCCCGTGCCAAGCTGCTGGGCGCCAAAAAGGTCACCATCGAGTTTTGACCCTTTGTGTGACGCATTGTGTGACGCTGCGCTGTCTGATTGGGTGTTTTGTATGATTCGTGACGCCTCCTGTCACAAAACATACTATGGCGAGCTGTCTCGCACCGTCTGTTGCTATTGCGCTGCCGCCGGCTACGGTCAGGCATGCGGAAACCCCGGGTTCCACGCCACTTCCCATAAAAAGCCGTCCGGGTCGCGGAAATAACCGCTGCGGCCACCCCAGAACACATCTTGCGCCGGTTTCACGATGCTGGCACCGCGTGCGGCCAACTCGGCCAGTACGTCGTCTACCTGATGCTTTTCACGCACATTGTGCGCCAGCGTAAAGCCCGGAAACGCCGTCGGCGGGCTGTCGGCCACGGTGGCGTCGGCGGCCAGCTCGGCGCGCGGGTACAGTGATAGCCAGGTTTTGCCCAGCTTGAAAAAGGCCACGCCGGCGCAGTCCGGCATCGGTACCTGCGGCAGTTGCAGCACGTCGCGGTAAAAGGCGGTGGCGCGGGCCAGGTCGGCCACGCCCAGGGTGACAAAGCTCAGTCTTGCTTCCATGGTGTTTCTCCGTCGCTTGCCCTGGTGTTGGCCGCGTGGGTGGTGCTGCGGCAACGGCGGCTAGCGGTGCCAGGGTTGGTGGGTTTGCCGGTACAGCCGCTCGCGGGCGTGGTCGCCGGCGTCGCTGTGTTGCAGGAAGGCGTCCAGCGAGGCGGTGTCCGGCCAGGCGGAGGGGCTGTCGGCAAGGTTGACGATGCGGTCGATACGGAAGTGGCGGTAGTCGTGGCGCAGCAGGCACCAGGCGGCCAGCGTCCAGCGGTCGCCCCAGAAAAACAGCCCTAGCGGTGCCACCTCGCGCTGGGTGGCGTTACCGGCCTCGTCCTGATAGTGCAGCAGCAGGCAGTGCCGTTGCTCGCAGGCGGTGCGCAACGCCGGCAAGGTGTGCAGCGGGTAATGGCCGCCAGGCGGCACGAAAAGCGGTGCCGGTGTCAGGCCGGCGCTGCCCAGCACCGCGTGGATCTTGCCCACGGCGCTGGCGGCGGCAGCGGCGGTGTCGGCGTCGGCCCAGCTGGCCAGCATGCGGGCGCCCACTTCCAGCGCGGCCAACTCGCCGGCGCTAAAGCTGAGCGGTGGCGGCGTAAAGCCGGCTTCCAGCCAGTAGCCTTCTCCGGCTTCACCGTTTACTGGCGCGCCGCTGGCCAGCAGGTCGGCCATGTCGCGGTACACGGTACGCTGCGATACCTCCAGCCACTGTGCCAGCTGCGCAGCGGTGGTGCGGCGGCGCCCGCGCAGCAGCAGGAGGATTTGCAGCAGACGGTCAGCGCGGCGCATTCCGGCGGGCTAAATCAAGGACAGCGTCGATGCTGGCGCGGGCCTGCGGGCTGTTTTGCCAGCAGCTGCTGCGCAGTAAGGCGGCGATCTGCTGACAAAGGCTGGCGCTATCGGCGTTGGCCAGTTGCGCCAGCGAGTGATAGCCCAGTTGCTCCAGGCGGCGGATGACGGTAGGGCCAACGCCCTTGAGTGCCAGCATGGCGGCGTATTCATCGGCAGGGAATGGCATGCGACGTGGTACTCCTAGTGTTGATAAGCTGGCGGGTGCCATGGACTGACTCAGGCGGTACTGTGCAGGCCTACGACATGACCTTCGCTGTCGGCAAACAGCCCGAAGCAGCCATTGTTGCCGGGCAGTGTCATCGCAGACAGTAGCATCTGCCTACCTGTGGCTACTATACGGGCCAACACAGTATGGATATCAGGACTACCATCCAGATAAACACGGCGGCCTTGTGCCGATGGTTGCATGTCTTCGCTGGCGATGACGCAGCCCCCGCCATTGGGAAACATGGCAATGGCATCGTTCATGACTTCTGCGACTTTCAGTTCCACGTGGAACACTTGCGGGTAGAAGCCAATGGCACGGTCGAAGTTGTTGGTGGGCAGTTCGAACCAGCGAATCAGGCTGTTCAGGCTCAGGCTCCCCGCTTAAGTGGGCACAGTATGCGTGCTAGGTACTGACAGCATGCTGTCAGCAGGTGTGCTACGCACTTGTTGCAGTGGCAAAACGGCAACAGGAGTATGGTGGGCGGCGCATATTTCTCGGCGTGGTTTTGGCTTTTACGCCAAGCGTACGCGCCGTGCGTATCATTTATCGATTACGGTAAAGGCAGCTGGGGGCCGTTGCGAGATTGCCGCTGGCCTGTGCTTGATTCTATCGAAACGAAAAGGCATGACAGAGAACGCATCACTGCATGAGTCGGCTATGCTCAAGCGCAAAATTGCGCTGGCGTTGCGTCGTTCGCGTCGTTGCCACGACAACGGCCAGCATCAGATCGGGGTTCACGCTGCCGAAGAAGCCTTGCGGTTGTGCCGTTTGCCACAGCACCAAGCGCAGTGGCAGCAGGCGATGGCCGAGTTGGCGCATCACCAGTTCCGTATGGGGCATTTTGCCGATGCCGTACGCAACGGGCTGGAAGTCGCCGCTACGCTTGATTTTGCCCGTCAGGCAGCCGCGCGAGCCGATGTCTTGTGCGTGGTAGCGATTGCCTGCAATGAGATGGGACTGATGCAGGATGGCCTGAAATATGCACTGGAAGCGCTAGCGGCTGCCCGTACCAGTGAAGACCCCCAGCTGGCCATTTTGGCCTTGAACCGTGCCGGTGTCTGCACCTACGGTGCGCTGGCCGATCTGGAGCAAGGGGTACAGCTATTGCAACAGGCAGCCGGGCAGGCCCATGCGGGTGGTTATCACACCGCATTGTTTGCGGCGCTAAACAATCTGGGCACCCTGCACAGCAGTGAAGGCCGCAAGTTGCTGCAGCAGGGTCATACAGTGTCTGCCCACGCGCAGCTACGTACTGCGCTGGACTACTACCACCAGGCTTGGCACAGCGTGGCGCACCACGATAATCGTCATCAGTGGGCGATGTTGCAGACCAACCTGGCTGAGGCCTATGTGGACCTGGGTGAGTACGAACTGGGCAGCGCTGCGTTGGCTGCCTTGCGTACGGCGCTGGCTGGCAGCGACTTTCATTCCTTGCAACGTAATGCGGATCTGATCGAGGCGTCGCTGTTGCAGCGTACCGGCCGCCTTGACGAGGCCGTAGCAGCATTGCAACACATGTTATCGCTGCCTGGCAGCATGATCGAGTTCGAAATGCGCCAGTTTGCCCAAGAGCAGCTTTATCAGCTGTACAAGCGCAGCGGTCAGTTCGAGCTGGCGCTGGGCCAGCTGGAGGCGTTGCGTCGCAGCGAGCAAGAGCAGAATATCCAGCGCAGCAGTACCCAAGGCTGGGCCATCCGCAAGGAGCTGGAAATCACCAGCGCGCAGTTGGCGGCGGAGCGTGAGCGCTTGCAGGCGGAGCATCAGCGTTTGCGTGCCGCCCAGCTGGAGGCCGAAAAAGTGGTTACCGAGGCACGCATGAGCGAGCTGGAGCGCGCCGTGCTGATCGACCCGTTGACCGGTGTTGGTAACCGCCGCTGCCTTGATCATGAGGGGCCATCCAGGTTGGCCGCACTGGCCGGCCAGCCACATGCCGGAATAGCCGTGGTGGTGCTGGATCTCGATCATTTCAAATCCATCAATGACCGTTTCGGTCACACGGTAGGCGATGAGGTATTGAAAAAAGTGGCGCAGATCATTGCGCTGCGCACCCGCAGTAGTGACTTGACCGTACGCTTTGGTGGCGAGGAATTTGTGCTGTTGCTGAACGAACCATCACTGGAAAATGCGCTGGCGTGCTGCGAGCGCTTGCGGTTGGCCATACTGGATTATTGCTGGCACGAGGTACACCCTTTATTGCACGTCACCGCCAGCTTTGGTGTGCAGTGGTGCCACAGCCCGCAGCCTTGGGAGCAGGCGCTGCGGCAGGCCGATCTGGCGCTGTATCAGGCCAAGCGCCACGGTCGCAACCGCTTGCAGCTGGCCACGCTCAATTAGCCAGTATGCACAAGCAAGCCGCCCATCGGGCGGCTTGGTTTTTTTGCGGTCAACGTAGGCGCCAAGCCGCCGCCTGGCGGTTTGCAAAGACAACGCCTGCTGGTGTGGCCAGCAGGCGTTGACGTGCCACGGCGCTACAGCAAATCCAGCCTTTGCTGCCAGCGCAGCAGCCAGCGTTCGCGCGAACGCGGGTCGGTCTGGTCTTCCTGCCACTCCAGCGCTAGCTGCCTGTCTTTGGCCGCTTGCCAGCGCAGGCGCACGCCCAGTACTTCCGGCTGGTGGCGGCTGTTGCTGATGCCGGCTTCGCTGGCCAGGATCGCTGCGTTGTTGCCGCTCAGCGTATGGCGCAGGCGCAGGCGCTCGTAGCGCAGTGCAGCGTCCAGGCCCCACGGCAAGGCGTAGCCTGCGTCCAGCCCCAGCCAGTCGCTGCGGCCATCATAGTTCACCCGGCCGGTGGGGCTGGCCAGCGTGCCCTGCTCGCGCCGGCTGCCGACGGCACCGCGTAGCGTGACACCGTACAGTTGGCCGCGGGCGGCCAGCTCCAGCCACTGGCCGTCGCCGTTCAGGCAGGCCAGCGTGCTCTGGCAGCCGCTGGCGCCACCGTGGCTATGGCTGTGGCCATCGCCGGCCAGCGCATTCTGCAGTGTCACGCGCGGGGTGTCGGCGGCGGTCAGGCCTAGCTGCAGCGGGCCGAGGTCCTGCTCCAGCGCCAGCAACCACAGCCCGGCTTGTGCGCCCGCACGACGGGTGCCGGGGTTGCTTTCACCGCGCAGGGCGGACAGTGTCAGGCGGCGGCCTGGTTGCTGCAGTTGCAGTGCCAGCCCGCTGTCGTGCCAGTGGTCGTGGCCACCGGTGAGCAGGGTGTCGCGCAGACTGCTGCGCCCCCACTCGTCGGCGGCCAGCGCCTGTGCCGGGCTAAAGCGGCCGGCTTGCAGCGCAAGCTGGCCTGGGGTGGCGGCCCAGCGCAGCCAGGCCTGGTCGTTGGCCAGCTGTTCGCGCTCGCGGTCGTAGCTGACTGCCCAGTACGTCTGTAGCTGGTCGTGCCAGCGGGCATGCCAGTCCAGCGTGCTGCGGTCGGCGTTAAGCTCGCGCAGGCTGGCGGCGGCCGGGTGGTCGATCTGGCTGAGGGCGGCTGGCGCGTGTTGGCTGCCGCGCCCCTGGCGCAGATCCAGGTTCAGCGACAGCTGTTGTGCCGTTACGGCGCTGCCCTCGGCACCATCGTGCGCCACGCTGTCGTGTGCCCAGCTGCCAGTGCTACTGGCCAGCAGGGAAAGGATTGCTAAAGCGCGGGCTGGTAAGGAGTGTGTCATCGCTAAGGGTCTTCAGAAAGGCAATAATGTCCTGCTTGTCCTGGGCGCTCAGGTTGATGCGCGCGATCAGGTCGCTTTTGTACGGGTTCAGCCGGCCGTCACCGGCGTGCGGCCCGCTGGTGAGGTTGCGGCCACCGGCAGCGTAGAAATCCAGCACCTCTTCCAGCGTGGCGATGCTGCCGTCGTGCATGTAGGGCGCCGTGTTGGCGATATTGCGCAGGCTGGAGGCACGGAAGGCGCCCATGTCGGCCGGCAGGCTGGTGAACTCGAACAGGCCGCGGTTGGGGAAGGGAAAGCCGCCTTGGCCATCGATGTTGTACAGGCCGGTGTTGTGGAAGGCGCGATTGACCTCGGGGCTACCCAGGTGGTTGGTCTGGTCGTTGAAGTTGAAGCTGCCGTGGCAGTGGAAGCACTCGGCGGTTTCGCCCATGAACAGCTGCATGCCACGCAGCTCTTCTGCGCTCAGCACGGCTTTTTTCTGCAGGTAGCGGTCGTATTTGCTGTCAAAACTCACCAGGCCGCGCTGGAAGGTGGCAATCGCCTTGATGATGTTGCCAAAGGTGATCACGTCACCGCTGCTGCCGAATACCTCGGCAAAGCGCTGGCGGTAGTCGGCGTCGGCTTTGATGCGTGCCAGAACGGTGTCTTTATTGCTGTCGTCGATGCCCATTTCCACCGGGTCGGTGCCAAACAGCGGTACTTCCATCTGCCGCTCCAGCGTAGTGAGCGAGGGGTTGGCCCAGGTATAGGTGCTGTGCCAGGCGCTGTTGGCCAAGTGCTGCGCGTTGCGGTGTGTCAGCTCGCCGGTGCTGCCGGGCGATACCGCCAGGCCGTCGGTAAAGGCCTTGTCCTGATGGTGGCAGCTGGCGCAGCTTTGCGTGCCATTGCCGGACAGGCGCTTGTCGTAGAACAGCTGGCGGCCCAACTGGAACTTGGCTTCGCTCATCGGGTTGTCAGCGGGCACGACCGGGGTGGGCACGTCGGCCGGTAGGTTCCATTGCCAGCCGCTGCTGCTGCGCGACGGGTCGATGACGGTGGTGCCGCCGGCACCGCCGCCGCCCAGACAACCGGCCAGCAGCGCACTGCTGGCCAGGGAGATCAGCAGTGCTCGCATCATTTGCTTTCTACACGGAAGGCCGGCACGTTGCTGCCGTCCGCCTTGGGCTGGCCCTGGTTACCGCTGCCAGCCGGGTTGGCCGTCAGGTACAGATCCAGCTTGTCGAAGACCGCCGGGCATTCCGGGTCGGTGCTGCCGCTCATGCAGCCGACGGCGCCGCCACTGTCTTGCGACAGGTTGCTGCCGGCCAGCAGCTGCTGGATGTCCAGCACCACTTGCTGGCTGGACGGGTTGAAGGCAGCAAACTTCACCGCTCCGCGATTGGGGTTGCTGCAGCTTACGCCCAGGCCGGTGGTGGCATCGCCGCCGGTGCAGTTGGTCGAGCCAAGGTGAATGTTGAACGTGGTGGCGGTGGTGGGCGGGGTGGTCGGGCGGGCGACGCCGCCTACCGGGTTGACTTCCACCTTCATGAACTTGCGGCCAACCTGCCAGCTCCAGGCCATGGCAGCAATGTTTAGCGGCGCCGGTGCCGTGGCGGTGGGCAGGTGGTTCATGCCGACGGTGCTGCCACTACTATTGGTGGCGGTGGACGGCACGCCAACCTGGAAGCTCAGGCCGACGTAGTTACCGCTATCGATGGTGCCTTGCACCAGATTATTGGTGGCAGCAGTGCCGGCGCTGGCGCAGGCGCCGGCGGCGTTTTCAAAGTCCAGCAGCGCGGTATCCAGGTATTGCCATTGGCCGTCCTGGGTCAGTTTTACCGGCACGGCGTTGCCCTGAGTGGTGATCAGCTTGACGTCGTGTACGTAAAAGCGCGCGTCTTTCAGGTCGGCGCTGACCGCACCCGTGCCCAGGCTGCTGATGGCGTTGCCGCAGCTAACACTGTTGTTACCGGATTTCAGGGCAAACTGGATGCTGACCGAGGTGGGGCTGCTCGTGTTTGTCGTGCTGGTGCTGGCCGTCGCAGTGGTCTCGCCGCCACCCCCGCCTCCGCCGAGGCAGGCGGTCAGCAACAGTGGCAGGGTGGCGAGCGGAAGCAGTGCAGTGCGCATGAAAGGTTCTCCTTTGTGTCAATGTTGATACAAAGGAGGATTATCCCGATGCATGACGTCATGCTAGTGCGACAAATTGTCGCGCCAATGCGGCCAAACGTCGCAGATCGTGCCAGCTTTTGCGCTAGATCAGGCTTTTTGCGCAGTGGGCAAGCGCTTTTCCATCATCTGGTACGGTGTGCCGCCGAGGCCGGATTCGGCAAAGCCCTGGCCCAGGTACAGCTGGCGGCCAACGTGGTTGTCGGCGCGCACTTCCAGTGTCACCTTGGCGCAGCCGCGTAGCGCGGCCGCCTGTTCCACCGCTTGCAGCAAGGCCTTGCCCAGCCCCAGGCCGCGTGCGGCAGGCAGCACCGACAGGTCGTGCAGATTACATACCGGTGCGGCGTAGAAGCTGGAAAAACCCAGTACGCACAGCGCGTGGCCGACCGCTTCGCCGTCGCGTTCGGCGATCAGGGCAAACAGGCCGGGGTGGCGGCCCAGCGCGGCAGGCAGGTGCTGGCGTGCCTGTGCGGACAAGCCCTCGCCGCCGCCCATGGCGTCGCGCGCGTAAGCGTCGGTCAGTTGCATCAGCAGCTGGCAGTCGGCAGGGTCGGCCAGGTTGGCCGCACGCAGGGTGATGCCGCTCATGGTGCCGGGCTGGTGTGGTTTTGTGCCGGTGCCTTGGGCAGGTAGAGCGGGCCTTTGTAGCCGCAGGCAGTGACGGCAAGGCTGAGCAGGGCAAGCAGCAGGAGGTGACGCATACGGATTCCGGGGGCTATGGCAAAATGGCAGTCTATCAGGCCCGCCCGCCAGCCCCAAGCGCGTGGCGGCCAACCTTGTTACAGGATGCCACCCATGACCGAAAGTGATTTTCTCGACCTGACCGACCGCATCTTCCGTCGTATCGAAGACGCGCTCGAAGAGGCCGGCCTGGATACCGACTGCCTGATCAGCGGCAATGTACTGGAGATCGAGTTCGACGACGGCGCCAAGATCGTGGTGAACCGTCACGTCCCGAACCAGGAGCTGTGGATTGCCGCCAAGAGCGGGGGCTTCCACTTTGCGCTGCGCGATGGCCAGTGGTTGGCCGCCCGCGACGGTGCAGAGTTTGGCGCCACGCTGTCGCAGGTGGTCAGCACCGCTGCCGGCGAAGCGTTCCGCTTTGTCGTATAAATGACGGAGCTGGCGTGGCTGGCCGGCTTGGCCGCATCGGCCTTCCTGTCGGCCACCGTGTTGCCGGGCAATTCCGAACTGGCGCTGGCTACCTTGCTAAGCCAGACGCCGCAGCTGCTGTGGCCGGCGCTGCTGGTGGCCAGCGTGGCCAACACCGCCGGCAGTACCACCAGCCTGTGGCTGGGGCGGCGGGCGCCAGCCAAACCGTTGCCGCCGCGCACCGCGCGCTGGTTTGCCCGCTTCGGCCCGGCGACCTTGCTGCTGAGCTGGGTGCCGTTGCTGGGCGACGCGCTACCGTTGGCCGCCGGCTGGTTGCGCTTGCCCTGGTGGCCCTGCCTGGGCTGGCTGGCGGCCGGCAAGACGGCGCGTTATCTGCTGTTGGCCTGGGGGCTGCAGCAGTGGCAATAAGCGCGGTAGACGGCCTGGCGTACGCAACTGGCTGCCGTGTACGGAAATCCGGACGCCCGCCGCGGCGGTGACACCGATACAATAGCGTTTTGCCGACGCGATTTGCTGCGCCGACTCTGGCGGCAGGCAGCGTCCCCGGCAAGCCGATTTTGCAAGCTGCCACACCCTGCGCGGTGCGGGCGGCTTTCGTTTTTTGAAGAACTGAGCGTGCCATGAGCAAACACATTCCGCGTAAGCGTTTCGGGCAGAACTTCCTGCAGGACCAGCGTGTCATCGAAGACATCGTCAATGCCGTCGGCGCCAGCCGTAGCGACGTGGTGGTGGAGATCGGCCCGGGTCTGGGTGCGCTGACACGCCCGCTGTTGCAGCGTCTAGACCATCTGCATGTGGTGGAAATCGACCGTGATATCATCAGCCGTCTGCGCGGCGAGTTCGATCCGGCACGGCTTTCCATCCATGAAGGCGACGCGTTGGCCTTCGATTTCGGCAGCGTGTGCGATGGCCGTTTCAAGCTGGTGGGCAACCTGCCGTACAACATTTCTACCCCGCTGCTGTTCCATCTGGCCTGCTACGGTGACCGTGTCATCGACATGCATTTCATGCTGCAGAAAGAGGTGATCGACCGCATGGTGGCCGAGCCTTCCACCGCCGATTACGGCCGCCTGACGGTGATGTTGCAGTACCGTTTCGACATGGAACAGATCTTGCTGGTACCACCGGGAGCGTTCTACCCGCCGCCGAAGGTGGATTCGGCGGTGGTACGGATGATTCCGGATGCCGGCCGTTGTGGTGTCGCCGACGACGAAGTGCTGCTGGAAGAGGTGGTTTCCCAGGCGTTTGCCCAGCGCCGCAAGACGCTGCGCAACAACCTCAAGGGCCTGGTCAGCGACGAAGAACTGGCATCCATCGGTATCGATGCCGGCTGGCGAGCAGAGAATGTGAGCGTGGCGCAGTACGTGGCGCTGACCAACCTGATTGCCCGTCGCGGGTAACGATGTTGCAGTGCGCCTTGAGTGTGCACTGCCGGCTGTACACAATCCGGAACATACCGGCCTGACACAAGACTGCCGCAGGCAGCAGCCAGGCTTACGCTAACTGGTGGGAAAAGAGAGAAACCATGATTCGTTTCAACAATGTGCACAAATGGTTCAAGGACCTGCACGTCCTGAACGGCATCAATCTGCAGGTACAGCAGGGCGAGGTCGTGGTGGTGTGCGGGCCGTCCGGTTCGGGTAAGTCCACGCTGATCCGCACCGTGAACCAGCTGGAAAGCATCAATGAAGGCGAAATCTGGGTAGACGGCGTCAACGTGGCCGACCCCAAAACCAACCTGAATGCGCTGCGGGCCGAAGTGGGCTTCGTGTTCCAGCACTTCAACCTCTACCCTCACCTGTCGGTGCTGGAAAACATCACCTTGTCGCCTATCAAGGTCAAAGGCACCGCGCCGGCAGCGGCCGAAAAGCAGGCTGTGGCACTGCTGGAGCGCGTTGGCCTGGCGCACAAGAAAGACGCTTTCCCGTCGCAGCTGTCCGGCGGCCAGCAGCAGCGCGTGGCCATTGCACGCGGCCTGGCCATGGAGCCGCGCGTAATGCTGTTTGACGAACCTACCTCGGCACTGGACCCGGAAATGATCGGCGAAGTGCTGAAGGTAATGAAGGATTTGGCCGAGTCCGGCATGACCATGATGGTGGTGACTCACGAAATGGGCTTTGCCCGTGAAGTGGCCGACCGCGTGGTGTTTGTCGATCACGGCCAGATAATCGAAGAGGCGCATCCGGAGCACTTCTTCACCAACCCTCAGCACGATCGCGCCAAGCAGTTCCTGCGCCAGCTGCTGACACCGATGAACTAAACCACAGTAAGCCGCACCGGTGTCGGCGCGGCCTGATAATAAAGTCACATCCTTCCGAGAAACTGGAGAAACTTATGCGTTTTACTACCCGTCTGCTGACCACTGCTGTCATCGCTTCCGCCTTTGCTGCCCCGGCGATGGCCAATACGCTGGAAAAAATCAAGGAATCCGGCGTGATCGTGCTGGGCCACCGCGATGCCTCTATCCCGTTCAGCTACCTGGCTGACGGCCCGAACCCGGTAGGCTACTCGCATGACCTGCAGCTGAAAGTGGTTGAGGCTGTGAAAAAGCAGCTGAAAATGCCGAACCTGCAGGTGAAGTACAACCTGGTGACCTCGCAAACCCGCATTCCGCTGGTACAGAACGGTACCGTGGACCTGGAATGTGGTTCCACCACCAACAACCTGGAGCGTCAGAAGCAGGTAGCGTTCTCGGTAGGCATCTTTGAAATCGGCACCCGCCTGATGACCGCCAAGACCTCCGGCGTCAAAGACTTCCCGGATCTGAAGGGCAAGAACGTGGTGACCACTGCCGGTACCACTTCCGAGCGTCTGCTGCGTGCGATGAATGCCGAGAAACAGATGGGTATGAACATCATCTCTGCCAAAGACCACGGCGAATCGTTCCTGATGCTGGAGTCGGGTCGTGCTGCAGCCTTCATGATGGATGACGCGCTGCTGTACGGTGAACTGGCCAAGGCCAAGAACCCGGCCAACTGGGTAGTCACCGGCAAGCCGCAATCGTTTGAAATCTACGGCTGCATGATGCGCAAGGACGACCCGGCCTTCAAGAAAGTGGTAGACGACGCTATCAAGGCCACCTTCAAGTCTGGCGAAATCAACAAGATCTACAGCAAGTGGTTCATGAACCCGGTACCGCCGAAAGGCCTGAACCTGAATTTCCCGATGTCTGACGAGCTGAAAGAGCTGATCGCCAAGCCGACCGACAAGTCTGCCGAGCAGATGTAATCCCTGCATGAACACCCAAGCGGGTTTGTTCAGGTTGCGGCCAACGTAACCGGGCCGGGGGCAATGCGCCCCCACCCGCTTGCGAAGGGGCGCGGCTTGCGCCCCTTTTTCTTTGGAGAAGTGTATGAATTACAACTGGGACTGGAACGTGTTCTTCAAGCCCACCGGCATCGGCAGCGAGATTTATCTCGACTGGTTCGTATCCGGCCTGGGCTGGACCATCGCCGTGGCCCTGGTGGCGTGGATCTTTGCGCTGATTATTGGCAGCGTGCTGGGTGTGATGCGTACGCTACCAAGCAAGGTGCTGTCGGGCATTGCCACCGCGTATGTCGAACTGTTCCGTAACGTACCGCTGCTGGTACAGCTGTTCATCTGGTACTTCATGGTGCCGGACTATCTGCCGGAAGCGACCCAGATCTGGTTTAAGCAAGAGCTGAACCCGGCGACTTCTGCCTATATCTCGGTGGTGGTGTGTCTGGCACTGTTTACTGCGGCCCGTGTTTGCGAGCAGGTTCGCACCGGTATTCAGGCGTTGCCCAAAGGCCAGAGTGCTGCTGCGCTGGCAGTGGGTTTCAGCCTGCCGCAGATGTATCGTCACGTTCTGCTGCCCCAGGCATTCCGCATCATCATCCCGCCGCTGACCAGTGAATTCCTGAACATTTTCAAAAACTCGTCGGTGGCGTCGCTGATCGGTTTGATGGAACTGCTGGCGCAAACCAAGCAAACTGCCGAGTTTTCCGCCAACATGTTTGAGGCATTTACCCTGGCCACCGTGATCTACTTCGTGCTCAATATGAGCCTGATGACCATCATGAGCTGGGTGGAGAAGAAAGTGCGCATTCCCGGCATGATGGGAGGAGCCAAATAATGGATTTCAGCCAGATTATTCCGTCGATGCCGGCCCTGATGGACGGCATGCTGATGACGCTGGAACTGCTGGCGTTGTCGGTAGTAGGGGGTGTGGCGCTAGGTACCGTGCTGGCGCTGATGCGTCTGTCCAGCAACCCGTTGCTGTCCGGTTTTGCCAAGGCCTACGTCAACTACTTCCGTTCCATTCCGTTGCTGCTGGTCGTCACCTGGTTCTACCTGGCGGTGCCAATGCTGCTGAACTGGATTACCGGCAGTTTTGTCTCGGTGGGGGCATTCACCTCCTGCCTGGTGGCCTTCATGATGTTCGAGGCGGCTTACTATTGCGAGATCGTGCGTGCCGGTATCCAGTCCATCTCCAAGGGCCAGGAAAACGCCGCCTACGCACTGGGCATGAACTACGGCCAGGCCATGCGTCTGATCATCCTGCCACAGGCTTTCCGCAAGATGATGCCGCTGCTGCTGCAGCAGTCCATCATCCTGTTCCAGGATACCTCGCTGGTGTATGCCGTAGGCCTGATGGACTTCCTCAATACCGCCCGCTCCAAGGGTGATATCGTTGGTCTGCCGCACGAGTTCCTGGTGTTTGCCGGTGCGGTGTACTTTGTAATCAGTTTTGGCGCTTCCACCCTGGTGAAGCGTTTGCAAAAGAGGTTGGCAGTATGAGCATGATTTCCATCAAGAACGTCAGTAAATGGTACGGCGACTTCCAGGTGCTTACCGACTGCACGACCGACGTGAAAAAAGGCGAAGTGGTGGTGGTGTGCGGCCCGTCCGGTTCCGGCAAATCCACGCTTATCAAAACCGTCAACGCGCTGGAACCGTTCCAGAAGGGCGAGATCATCGTGGACGGCACCTCGGTTGGCGACGCCAAGACCGACTTGCCCAAACTGCGTAGCCGCGTGGGCATGGTGTTCCAGCACTTCGAGCTGTTCCCGCACCTGTCCATTACCGAAAACCTGACCATCGCGCAGGAGCGCGTGCTGGGCCGCAGCAAGGACGAGGCGCTGCAGAAAGGCCTGCATTATCTGGACCGCGTTGGCCTGAAGGAGCATGCCCATAAATTCCCGGGGCAATTGTCCGGTGGCCAGCAGCAGCGTGTGGCCATTGCCCGTGCGCTGTCGATGGACCCGATCGCCATGCTGTTCGACGAACCGACCTCGGCGCTGGACCCGGAAATGGTGAACGAAGTACTGGACGTGATGGTAGAGCTGGCTCAGGAAGGTATGACCATGATGTGCGTGACCCATGAGATGGGTTTTGCGCGCAAGGTGGCCAACCGTGTCATCTTCATGGACCGCGGCAGTATTGTGGAAGACTGCAGCAAGGAAGAGTTCTTCGGCAATATCGAGGCCCGTTCCGAACGTGCCCGTCAGTTCCTGTCCAAAATCCTGCAGCACTAACCCAACCGTGCTGGCGGTCATTCTGTGGCTGCCAGCATCGTGTTTCATGTGAAACTGTGGGTTCTGCCCTGCTCGCCCCTTCCTTGTCGAAGGGGCTTTTTGCGTTTTGTGCTCGCTGCCACGTTGCCTGCTCTGCCTGTGGTTAATGGCAGATTGGCATTAGCGAGACGCAGGCTGGTCGCGGCGCCGTGGCATATTTATTGAATGCCAACGCCCACCGTAAGACCTGCTGTTTTATCGAGATTTTGCTGTAACAAAGTCCTTACACGGGGTTCTGTTCGCCCGCTGCTTGGGCTACCATCCTTGCGTTCATCCCAGAATTCCAGCCATGTATTCCACGATTTATCTCGGGCGGCAGCCCATCGTCGACGCTCAGCAACAGCGTGTTGCTTACGAGTTGCTGTTTCGCTCGGGCCCGGAAAACCGTGCGTTGTTCCAGGACGATGTCAATGCGACGGCATCGGTGATTCGACACGCCTTTATTGACTTGGGTTTGTCGCGGGTGCTGGAAGGCTGCCCTGGCTTTATCAATGTTAGCGAGAAGCTGCTGTTCAGCCCGGTGTTGGACTTGCTACCGCCGGACATCATCATTCTGGAAATCCTCGAAACTGTCAGCCTGACCCCGTCTGTATACGAGCGTTGCATGCAGCTCAAAGCGCGTGGCTTCCAGCTGGCGCTGGACGATGTATGCGACATCAGCCCGGAAATGGCCCCCCTGCTACCGTTGGTGGATTATCTGAAGTTCGATCTGCAGCAAATCGACGCGGCACAGCTGCCGCCATTGCTGGCCAGGCTGCAAGGTTTCAAGGGCGAGTTGCTGGCTGAAAAGGTCGATACCTTCGAGCAGTTCGAGGCCTGTCGCAAGCTGGGGGTCCGCCTGTTTCAGGGTTATTTCTTTGCCCGCCCTACGGTGATGAGTCATAACCGCGCCCATCCGCATCGGGCCCTGCTGTTGCGCCTGCTAGGGTTGGTGATGAAAGACGCCGATGTGACCGAGCTGGAAACCGTGTTCAAGGCCGCACCAGACATGGTGGTGGGCCTGCTCAAGCTGGTCAATGCCGCCGAAGCCTATCGCAAGCCGGTAGGTTCTATCCGAGAGGCCATCATTACTCTGGGCTCGTCTCGTCTCAAGCGCTGGGCGCTGATTATCTTGTTTGCCGCTGACTGCCGCCCGTCACAAGGGCCCAGCCCATTGCTGGAGATGGCAGTGGTGCGTGGCCGGATGATGGAACTGTTGGCCGAAGATCTCGATATCGATGCCGACGAAGCCTTCATGACCGGTGTGCTGTCGCTGGCCGATAGCCTGCTGGCCACACCAATGGCCGAGCTGGTCGCCGGCCTGGCGCTAAGCCAGCAAGTGCAGCAGGCCCTGCTGGCTCATGACGGTACGCTGGGCGAACTGCTGTCGCAGGTCAAGCTGGGGGAGTGCCAGGAGCAAAGCTCGCCATTGCCGGATATGGATGCCGAGCGGTTCAACCAGCTGCAGTTGGCCGCGCTAGCCTGGGTACGCGAGACCTGGAGCCACGATTTCCTGAGCTAGGGTTGGCCGCAGAGTAGGATAGGCAAAAGCCGGCAATTGCCGGCTTTTGCATGCAACGGGTACCCGGATGAGGTCTAGACGATATCAAGGTGATCCAGCCCGTCCAGCGGATTGTGTTGCTTGGCTTTCTCGCTGTACAGCTTGATCTGCAGGCGCAGGTCGTTGATGGAGTCGGCGTTGCGCAGCGCATCTTCGTAGCTGACACGGCCAGACTCGAACAGCTCGAACAGTGCCTGGTCGAAGGTCTGCATGCCCGTCTCTTTGGAGCGACCCATGACTTCCTTGATGCCGCTGATCTCACCCTTGAAGATCATGTCGGAGATCAGCGGGCTGTTGAGCAGGATTTCCACCGCCGCAGTGCGCCCTTTGCTGCCTTTCAGCGGTACCAGCCGCTGCGAGATGATGGCGCGCATGTTCAGCGACAAGTCCATCAAGACCTGCTGGTGGCGTTCTTCCGGGAAGAAGTTGAGGATGCGGTCCAGCGCCTGGTTGGCGTTGTTGGCGTGCAGTGTGGCCAGGCACAGGTGGCCGGTTTCGGCGAACTGCAGGCCGTACATCATCGACTCGCGGTCGCGGATCTCGCCCATCAGGATCACGTCCGGTGCCTGGCGCAGCGTGTTTTTCAGCGCGATCTCCCAGCTTTCGGTATCCACGCCGATCTCGCGCTGGGTAATGATGCTCTTCTTGTGGTTGTGTACGTACTCGATCGGGTCTTCGATGGTGATGATGTGGTCGGCCGTGGTGCTGTTACGCCAGTCCACCAGCGCCGCCAGCGAGGTGGATTTACCGGAGCCGGTACCGCCGACGAAGATCACCAGGCCGCGTTTGATCAGCGCGATATCTTTCAGCACGTCGGGCAGGCCCAGCCCGTCCAGGGTGGGGATCTCGGTATTGATCTTGCGCAGTACCATGCCGGCGCTGCCCTGCTGCACGTAAGCGCTGACGCGGAAGCGGCCAATGCCGGGCGGGCTGATGGCAAAGTTGGCCTCACGGGTGGCTTCGAACTCTTCGGTCTGGCGGTCGTTCATGACCGAGCGCACCAGCTCCTTGGTGTGTTGGGCGCTCAGCGGCTGCGGCGCAACCGGGGTGATCTTGCCGTCGATCTTCATCGCCGGCGGAAAGTCGGCGCTGATGAAGATATCGGACGCGTTCTTGCTGATGGCGTGCTTCAGCAAGTCGTGGATGAATCTCGATGCCTGGTCTTTTTCCATTGCCTACTCCGCTCAGAATGCGTCCTTGTTGCTGGCCTTGGTGCGCGCCTCCTGCACCGATACATGGCCGTGGCGCACCAGCTCTTGCAGGCACTGGTCCAGCGTCTGCATGCCGTGTTGCTGGCCGGTCTGGATCATGGAATTGATCTGCGCGATCTTGTTTTCGCGGATCAGGTTGCGGATGGCCGGGGTGCCGATCATGATCTCGTGCGCCGCAATACGGCCGTTCTCGTCCTTGGTCTTCAGCAGGCTTTGCGAAATCACAGCGCGCAGGCTTTCCGACAGCATGGAGCGCACCATTTCCTTTTCGCCGGCGGGGAATACGTCGACGATACGGTCGATGGTCTTGGCCGCGCTGCTGGTGTGCAGGGTGCCGAATACCAGGTGGCCGGTTTCTGCCGCCGACAGTGCCAGGCGGATGGTTTCCAGGTCTCGCATCTCGCCGACCAGGATCACGTCCGGATCTTCACGCAGCGCACTGCGCAGTGCCGCCGAAAAGCTGCGCGTCTGCGAGCCCAGCTCACGCTGGTTCACCAGCGATTTCTTGCTTTCGTGCACAAACTCGATCGGGTCTTCTACGGTCAGGATGTGCGAGTAGTGGTTGGTATTGATGTAGTCGATCATCGCCGCAAGCGTGGTGGATTTACCCGAGCCAGTGGGGCCGGTCACCAGCACGATGCCGCGTGGGTAGTCAGAAATATCCTTGAAGATGCGCGGTGCACCCAGATCTTCCAGCGACAGCACGCGCGACGGAATGACACGAAACACCGCGCCGATACCACGGTTCTGTACAAACACGTTCACCCGGAAGCGTGCCACACCCGGCACCTCGAACGAGAAGTCGGCCTCGAAGGTGTCTTCGAAGATCTTGCGCTGGTAGTCGTTCATGATGTCATACACCATGTCGTGCACATCATGATGCGCCAGCGGCGGCAGGTTGATGCGGCGGATATCGCCGTGCACGCGTATCATCGGCGGCAAACCGGCCGACAGGTGTAAGTCAGAAGCTTTGTTCTTGACCGTAAAGGCCAGAAGGTCAGATATTTCCATATATTTCTCCGGGTGGTGTGCCGCGTCCGTGTGCTATGCCGGGCGGATTGTACTCTCACCCATTGCTGCTGCCCACGGCGTCAGGCCGCAGGGTGGCGATGCCGGATACACGCAAATCATGTCCCAACTGACTCTAGCCCTGCACCGGGTACAGATGCAACTGGCCGAGGCCGCTCACGCCGCCGGCCGCGATGCCGCTACCGTCCAGCTTCTGGCGGTGAGCAAGACCTTTCCGGCCGAGGTCGTGCGCGAGGTGTACGCTGCCGGCCAGCGCGCCTTCGGTGAAAACTACGTGCAGGAGCTGCAAGCCAAGGCGGCCGAGCTGGCCGACCTGGCGATTGAATGGCACTTCATCGGGCCGCTGCAATCCAACAAGACCCGCATCGTGGCAGAAACCGCACACTGGGTGCACGCCATCGACCGGCTGAAGATTGCCGAGCGGCTGTCGGCGCAGCGCCCCGCCCATTTGCCGCCGTTGCAGGTGTGCGTGCAGGTGAATGTGTCGGGCGAAGACAGCAAGAGCGGTTGCAGCCCGGCCGATGCGCCGGCCCTGTTGCAGGCGGTGGCGGCCCTGCCCGGCTTGCAGCTGCGCGGCCTGATGTGCATTCCCGAGCCGACGCAGGACGCGGCCACGCTGGCCGCCCGCTTTGGTGTCTTGCGCCAGCTGCAACAGCAGATGGCGGCGCAGGGGCTGGTATTGGATACCCTGTCGATGGGCATGTCGGCCGATATGGCGCAGGCCATTGCCGCCGGCAGCACCCTGGTGCGGGTGGGTACGGCCATCTTCGGTGCCCGCCACTATCCGGCTTGAGCTAACATCGTTCTGCAGCGTGTGCTGTATACAATCTACAAAGAGAGAAGCATGAACATTACCTTCATCGGTGGCGGCAATATGGCCACGGCCATCATCGGCGGGTTGGCCGGCGACGAGCACCACATCCAGGTGGTGGAGCCGGGGGCGGAAAAGCGCCAGCAACTGGTCGCCGACTTCAATGTGACGGCGCTGGCGGCCCTGCCGGCGGCATTCACGGCTGACGACATTATTGTGCTGGCGGTCAAGCCGCAGGTATTGCGCGAGGTATGTCAGAGTCTGGCGCCGGTACTGGGGGGCGCGCTGGTAATCTCCATCGCCGCCGGCATCGGCATAGCGGCCATGACGCGCTGGCTGGGCAGCGACCGTATCATCCGCGTGATGCCGAATACCCCGGCCATGGTCGGCAAGGGTGTCTCCGGTCTGTACGCGGCGGCCAACGTGGCGGCAAGCGACCGCGAGCACGCTACCGCCATCATGGCCGCTGTGGGGGCCACCACCTGGTTGGCCGCAGAAAGCGGTATCGACGACATTACCAGCGTTTCCGGCAGTGGCCCGGCCTACGTGTTCTACTTCATCGAGAGCATGATCGAGGGTGCGGTGAAAGCCGGCTTCGGCGAGGAAGAAGCCCGCCGTCTGGTGCTGGCAACCTTTGACGGCGCCGTAGAACTGGCCCGCCAGAGCCCGCTGCCGGTGGCTACCTTGCGCCAGAACGTGATGAGCAAGGGCGGCACCACCGAGCGTGCCATCTTCCGTTTTGAAGCCGACGGCGTGAAGCCGGCTATTGTGGCCGGCATGCAAGACTGCCGCGACCGCTCGGTGGAACTGGGTGTAGAACTTTCCAAGGACTGACATGCTGCTCGAGACCCTGCAATTTCTGCTGCAAACCGTTGGCGGGCTGTTGTCGCTGGTGTTGCTGATGCGCTTTTACCTGCAATTGGCCAGGGCACCGCACAAGCATCCGCTCACGCAGTTCGTGATGGCTGTCACCAACTTTGCCGTGCTGCGCCTGCGTCGCGTGGTGCCGGCCTGGCACGGTTACGATAGCGCGTCGCTGCTGGCGGCTTTCTTGGTGACCTTGCTGGTGACCTCGTTGTCGGTAGCCATCAGCGTGATGCCCTACGACTTTGCCCACCCGCAGACCTGGCTGGGTCTGGTGCTGCTGTCGCTGCTGGAGCTGTTCCGCCAGTCGTTGAACCTGCTGTCCGGCGCCATCATCGTACAGGCCATCCTCAGCTGGGTGAGCCCCTACAACGCCATTAGCCCGATCCTGGATGCGCTCACCCGCCCCTACCTGAAGCCGTTTCGTGCGGCCAACGTGGGCGGCGTGGACCTGTCGCCGTTGATTGTGCTGCTGATCATCCAGGTGCTGCAGATGCTGCCGCTGCGGGCGCTGGAACAGCTGTTCTTGATGCAACTCAAGATGGCGGTGTGAAAGAGCCAGTATTTAACTATCCTGTTGGCCGCCGCTTGTGCGGCGTCATTTCCCTGGAGAAACCCGCAATGAAGAAAATGCTGTTTGCCGCCCTGGCCTGTGGTGTGCTCGCCACGCCCGCGTTTGCTAATCTGCAGCTGGCACAGAAAAACAACTGTACCGCCTGTCACGCTGTAGACAAGAAGCTGGTCGGCCCATCTTACAAAGAAGTTGCCAAGAAGTACGCTGGTGACAAAGGCGCTGAAGCCAAACTGATCGCCAAGGTAAAAGCCGGTGGCGCAGGCGTGTGGGGTCCGGTGCCGATGCCGCCAAATCCGCAGGTCAGCGATGCCGATCTGAAGACGCTGGTAAAGTGGGTGCTGTCGCAGAAGTAAGCGATCCGCATCTACAGGCGGCCTGCGGGCCGCTTTTTTGTTTTTACATCGAATCCCGGGCAAACTCCGCTGTTGCAGCTTGTGATCTGTGTCGATGCGCACTATATACAAACATAAATCCTGCTTTGTTCCTGTACGGCTGTTGCACTTTCCTTATGCCGTCGGTAATCTCTCTCGCCTGTCTGCCACACTACCTTGTTGGAACACATCACCATGGCCAAGCTGACTGAACAAGACATCATCAACTGGTCCGGCGACGATTACATGAACGCCGACCACCTTGAGTTCTTCAAGGAGCGCTTGTTGCAGATGCAGCAGGAGCTGCTGAGCAACGCCAACGCTACTGCCAGCCACCTGCAGGAGCAGGAAGCCACCCCCGATCCTGCCGACCGCGCTACGCTGGAAGAAGAGTACGCACTGGAGCTGCGTACCCGCGACCGCGAGCGCAAGTTGCTGCAAAAGATCCAGTCCACTCTGCGTCTGATCGAAGAAGGCAGTTACGGTTACTGTGAAGATACCGGCGAGCCGATCGGCCTGAAACGCCTGCTGGCGCGTCCGACTGCGTCGCTGTCGGTAGAGGCACAGGAACGCCGCGAGCGCATGAAACGCCAGTACGCTGACTGAGTACCCGCCACCAAGGCGAGCACGAGGCACCCTGCGGGGTGCCTTTTGTTTTGCACGCAAGGCTTGGCAGCGCGCAGTGACTCGGGTTAATGTTGCTGTGCAAACAAACAGATAAAGCCCCAAGGACAAAGCAATGCATCGCCAGACCGACGACGTCAGAATCCGTGGCATCAAGGAACTGCTTCCCCCGATCGCCCACCTGTACGAGCTGCCGATCAATGAACCGGCCGCCGAACTCATTTACCACACCCGCCGTGACATCGGCCGCCTGCTGCGTGCCGAAGACGACCGCCTGCTGGTGGTAATCGGCCCCTGTTCCATTCACGACCCTGCTGCCGCCGAAGAATACGCCCGCCGCCTGTTGCCGTTGCGTGAAAAGTACGCCGGCGAACTGCTGGTAGTGATGCGCGTGTACTTCGAAAAGCCGCGCACCACCGTAGGCTGGAAGGGTCTGATCAACGACCCGCACCTGAACGAGACCTTCGACATCAACACTGGTCTGCGTTTGGGCCGTCGCCTGCTGCTGAACCTGAACAGCATGGGCATGCCGGCTGCCACCGAATTCCTGGACATGATCACGCCGCAATACCTGGCCGACCTGATCAGCTGGGGTGCCATCGGCGCGCGTACTACCGAATCGCAGGTGCACCGCGAGCTGGCGTCCGGCCTGTCCTGCCCGGTGGGCTTCAAGAACGGTACCGACGGCAACCTGAAGATCGCGGTTGATGCCATCCGTTCGGCCAGCGTGTCGCACCATTTCCTGTCGGTGACCAAAACCGGCCATTCCGCCATCGTGGAAACCGGTGGTAACCCGGACTGCCACGTGATCCTGCGTGGTGGCAAGGAACCCAACTACGAAGCCCGTTTCGTACAGGCCGCTGCCGCCGAGCTGGCCGCCGTTGGCCTGGCGCAAAAGCTGATGGTGGATTTCAGCCACGCCAATAGCCGCAAGGATTACCGTCGCCAGATGGAAGTGTGTGAGGATGTGGCGCAGCAACTGGCCGCCGGCGACACCCACATTTTTGGCGTGATGGTGGAAAGCCACCTGGTGGAAGGCCGTCAGGACCTGAAACCGGGCTGCGAGCTGACCTACGGCCAGAGCATTACCGACGCCTGCATCGGCTGGGACGATACCGAGAAGCTGCTGGCCACGCTGGCCGATGCGGTGAGCGCCCGTCGTCTGAAGCAAGGCAGTGCTGGCAAGTAAGCTGGCCCGACTGCATGCAAAACCCCCGCCGGATAGCGGGGGTTTTTGTTTGCCTGCGGCCAACGCAGGCCGCAGGGCGATTGCAAGGCTTTAGCGTTTGCCATCCAGGATATTGCCGATACCCCCCAGCAATGATCCCTGCTCGCTGCTGCTACCACCTGTGCGCGGACTGGCGGCTGTGATGCGGTCTGCCAGCCGCGACAGCGGTAGCGACTGCAGCCATACCTTGCCTGGCCCGGTCAGGCGGGCAAAGAACACGCCCTCGCCGCCAAATAGCGCGCTCTTGAGCTTGCCGACGTATTCGATATCAAAATCCACGCTCGGTTGGAACGCCACCACGCAGCCGGTATCGACGCGCAGCACTTCGCCCGGGTGCAACTGGCGGCAGGTCAGCGTACCACCGGCGTGCAGGAAGACATAGCCGTCGCCTTCCAGCTTTTGCATGATGAAGCCTTCGCCGCCAAACAGGCCGGTGCCGATCTTCTTCTGCAACGCCAGCCCCAGGCTCACGCCCTTGGCGCCGGCGAGAAAGCTGTCTTTTTGCGCGTGCAGCACGCCGCCCAGCTCCTTCAGGTGCACCGGCACGATCTTGCCGGGGTAGCTGGCCGCAAAGGCTACCTTGCGTTTGCTATTGCCCTGGTTCTGGTACACGGTAGTAAACAGCGATTCACCGGTCACCAGCCGTTTGCCGGCGCCCAGCAGTTTGCCGAACAAGCCGCTTTCGCTGGCAGAGCCGTCACCGAACACGGTATCCATGCTGATACCGTCTTCCATGTAGTACAGCGCACCTGCCTCGCCTACGGCGGCTTCACCCGGGTCCAGCTCCACCTCGACGTACTGCATGTCGTCGCCAAACACTTCGTAATCGATTACATCCATGCTCATCGCGCTACTCCTTGGCTTGAAGGGATGGCCCATGCTAACTGCTTGTTTGGCAGCCGGCAAAGGCGATACTGCTTAGGACTGGCGGTCGGTCTGTTCGGTTTCCTCCTTGGCGGGGCGCAGCAGCATGATCCATAGATGCAGCACGATGCCGGCCAGCGGTACCAGCCCCAGGATGATGACGAAAACCCACTCCAGCGGGCTGAACAGGTCGCTCAGAGCCATGGTTGCTCCTTGTGGTGTCGGATACGAAAAAGGCCGCCCGCAGGCAGCCCGGTGCAGTAGGCATCCGCTAGCGGCTGCCGTGCAGGTTTACTTCACGATCTGGGCCAGCTGGCCTTGCAGATACAGGTTGGCCATCTTGTCCAAGCTGATCGGCTTGATCTTGCTGGCCATGCCGGCAGCGCCGAAGGCTTCGTAGCGCGCAATCACGATGTCGCGCATGGCCACGGTGCTGGCGGCCAAGTATTTGCGCGGGTCAAACTCTTTCGGGTGCTGTGCCATGAAGCGGCGGATGGCACCGGTAGAGGCCAGACGCAGGTCGGTGTCGATGTTCACCTTGCGTACGCCGTGTTTGATGCCTTCCACAATCTCTTCCACCGGCACACCGTAGGTTTCACCCAGGTCGCCGCCGAATTCGTTGATGATGGCCAGCCACTCTTGCGGCACGCTGGACGAACCGTGCATCACCAGGTGGGTGTTGGGGATACGAGCGTGGATTTCCTTGATGCGGTCGATGCGCAGCACGTCACCAGTGGGCTTCTTGGTGAACTTGTACGCGCCGTGGCTGGTGCCGATGGCGATGGCCAGCGCGTCCACGCCGGTGTCTTTCACGAACTGGGCGGCTTCTTCCGGGTCGGTCAGCAGCTGGCTGTGGTCCAGCACGCCTTCGGCGCCCACGCCGTCCTCTTCGCCGGCCATGCCGGTTTCCAGGCTACCCAGGCAGCCGATTTCGCCTTCTACCGATACGCCGCAGGCGTGGGCAAAGTTCACCACGGTGCGGGTGACGTCCACGTTGTAGGCGTAGTCGGCCGGTGTCTTGCCGTCGGATTTCAGCGAGCCGTCCATCATCACCGAGCTGAAGCCCAGCTGGATGGAGCGCTGGCACACATCCGGGCTGGTGCCGTGGTCTTGGTGCATTACCACCGGGATATGCGGAAACTCTTCTACCGCCGCCAGGATCAGGTGACGCAGGAACGGCGCGCCAGCGTATTTGCGGGCACCGGCCGATGCTTGCACGATCACCGGGGCGTCAACCTTGTCAGCGGCTTCCATGATGGCGCGCATCTGCTCCAGGTTGTTCACGTTGAAGGCCGGTAGGCCGTAGCTGAATTCTGCTGCGTGGTCCAGCAGTTGACGCATCGAAACGAGTGCCATGGTTGATATCTCCAGTATTGTGGGATGGCCTGCTTGTGGCAGGCCATAAAAAATCGTGCCCCGGCCAGGCCGGGGGGTTACGCGCGGCTGACCGTGCTTAATGCCGCCCCTGCCGCCATGAACGAACCGCCGGCAAAGCGGTTCATCAGGCGCAGCCGACGCGGGCTGGTCAGCCAGTGTTTCAGGCGCGCCCCGCCGAAGGCGTAAACCAGCTGCCAGCTCACTTCGATCACGAAGAAAGTGGCAGACAGCGCCACCAGTTGCGGCAACTGCGGTACGTCGGCGCGCATGAACTGCGGAAACAACGCGGTAAAAAACACAAAAGCCTTCGGGTTACTCATCGCCACCAGAAAGCCGGTACGAAAACGCTGGCCGCGGCTGCTCTCTCCAGCCACCACGGCGTCGTCGTTACTGCCCTGCTCTGCCACCGGCGCGCGCCAGGCCTGGTAGCCCAGCCACACCAGGTACGCCGCACCGGCATACTTGACGATGGAGAACAGCAGCTCGGAGGTGGCCAGTACGGCGCCCAGCCCGGCGACGGAGCCGGCCATGATCAGCGCCAGCGCCACCAGCAGCCCGGCCAGCGTGGGTAGCGCCCCCGCCAGGCCAAAGCGGATGCCGTGGCTCATCGCCAGCAGCATATTGGGGCCCGGCGTAGCGGACACGAAAAACACCGTTACCACGAACAACAGCCAAGTTTGCATTGCCATGTGGGGGCTCCTCCAAGTCACGCTATTGTACTGGCCACCCTGAATAAATAACAGCCGCCTGCAGTAGCCTGCAGGCGGCTGTTCGGTCTGGATTCATGGACTTACATAATCAGCACACCTTGTCCCAGCAGTTTTATCTGCACCTTGCGCACAAAACTCGCCCGGTTGTTGCTGGCGTCCATGGCCGAGAAGGTGAGCTCGTATTCGGCTAGGGGGGTGCGCTGCAGGGTGATGACGTCGCCGTCACGTACCGGTGTCGGGCTGGCCTGTACTACCTGGCCTGGCAACACGCGGCGGGTCATGGTGATGCGCTCCAGCTGAACCTGTGGGTTGGGGTCGAGGTTGTCTTTTACTTCCACGCGCACGCGCAATGTGGCACGGTCACGCCAACGCAGCTGCGGGTCGTTGTCTGACAGGTAGATGTGCAAGCTGGGTGGTGTCTTGTCTACGACATTGACGGCTACCTTGTTGCCGTTGACCCAAGCGTAGCCGCGACTGAAGTACGGTTTGGCTTGCGGAGCGGTAAAGCTGAAGGTGGCTTGCTGGCCGGGGCGCAAACAATCACGAACGTCTTTTTCCATGCTGGCGTACCAGCTAACGCCGTAGTACGGCGTATCTTCCAGGCCCTCTGCTTCGAAAACCCACTGGTTGCTACTGCTGCCTGAGAGCGACAGCCACTCCTCAGGCCATGGAGGTGGTGCAGTCACCAGAACCGGTTTAAGTAGAGTGGATTCGTCCGCGTCATCATTAAGACTGAAACTGCAGATATCTTCTGCATTGATATTTTTCACAGTGTACTGATACTGTGCGTATAGCTTTCCACTTGCCATGCTGTGTTTGGCCTGTTCACTCACTTCAAATAGCGAACCAGCTACTGCTAGTTGCACCAAGAAAAACAATAGAATCCCTATGATTTTCATGCTTATTTATCCTTGATAATTTATTTTGCAATGAAGTGCATGCGGTCAGTTGTTGGCCACGGTCTGAATAGATTGCATTTCCCTGCCAGTTGATCTATCGCAATGGTAGATGACCAATTGGCATCAAATGCTTCACCTATACTGTGTTTGGAAGTTTTTCCAACTAAGCCATTTAACCCATGATGTGTATATTCAGCTAAGACAGCCTTTTTTATGGCACTACATCCCGGATTCGTGTTTTTTCTTAATGCTTTGAACTTGGTTTTTATTTCATAGAAATGATCTTGATAGGCTGGTGGTCGCCATGCCGAATTTACTGTCAATATCCCTTTTGCGGCGGCAACCTCTTTGCGTAGGCAGGCCAGTTTGGTCTTCATACTATCCGTGAGTTTTTCTTCGATGACAGGATTTTCACCTCTTTCAAACTGCTGTGCGATGGGGTCAGTTATCGGGGTGAGTGGTGCAACCGGGCAGGTACGACTGCAACTGCGCTTATCCGGTGACAGCGTCCAGGAGGTGTCGGGGCAGGTATAATCGGCAGGGCAAAAGATGCTGACGACGGGTACTGCGATTGTGCCATTCTGACACTTCACTGCAGGCTGCAACCAAATAGTATTCATAAAGGCATTGATACAGCGTCCTTGGCTAGCATCCCATGCAGCACCATAACCAGAATTATCCCGGTATTGTGCACAGGCCTCTGGCTGGTTGTCTGCTCCAGGGAATGATGTGCCATTGATGATGTACCAGTCTGAGATGGCTCTGCCGGGTTTTTCTATGGAAGGAATCGTTTCTCCCTGTGCCAGGCCGGCGATCAGTAAAATGCATAGCCATAAAAATCGCATGTCGCACTCCAAAGAATTTCTGGATGCGATATGAATGCGCCTGATGATCGGGTTCAAGCAATAGCCTAATTATTGCCATTCTATCGACATTTTTTTCGATAGGGCTTGTAAACTACATAGGCATTTTTTGGCAATAAAAAACGGGACAGCTTGGCTGTCCCGTTGTGCATTTAGCTTGCGCTACGCTATCAGGCGCGTTCGCCCAGGATGGCGACCGCCGGCAGGGTTTTGCCTTCCAGGAATTCCAGGAACGCGCCGCCGCCGGTGGAGATGTAGCTGATCTTGTCGGTCAGCTCGTACTTGGCGATGGCGGCCAGGGTGTCGCCGCCGCCGGCGATGGAAAAGCCTTCGGCGTCAGCGATGGCTTGGCCCAATACGCGGGTGCCTTCGGCAAACTGGGCAAACTCGAACACGCCTACCGGGCCGTTCCACACCACGGTGCCGGCCTTGGCCACGATGGCGGCCAGTGCCTGGGCGGAGTCCGGGCCGATGTCCAGGATCATGTCGTCGGCACCGACGTCAGCGACCGCTTTCAGGGTAGCGGTGGCGCTTTCGGCAAATTCGGTAGCGCATACCACGTCGCTCGGCAGCGGCACGTCGCCGCCACGGGCGCGGATTTTGGCGATCACGCGTTTGGCGTCGTCTACCAGGTCGGCTTCGGCCAGCGATTTGCCGATGGCGTGGCCTTCCGCCAGCAGGAAGGTGTTGGCGATGCCGCCGCCCACGATCAGCTGGTCTACCTTGTCGGCCAGGCTTTCCAGAATAGTGAGCTTGGTGGAGACCTTGGAGCCGGCCACGATGGCCACCAGCGGGCGGGCCGGGGCCAGCAGCGCTTTGCCCAGCGCGTCCAGCTCGGCAGCCAGCAGGATGCCGGCGCAGGCTACCGGCGCGTATTGTGCCACGGCGTGGGTAGAGGCTTCGGCGCGGTGGGCGGTACCGAACGCGTCGTTGACGAACACGTCGCACAGGCTGGCGTAAGCCTGGCCCAGCTCGGCGTTGTTCTTTTTCTCGCCCTTGTTCAGGCGTACGTTTTCCAGCATCACCACATCACCTGCGGCCAGGCTGAGGCCGGCTTGCCAAGTGTCGGTGACGGTCACGGTTTTGCCCAGCAGTTCGGACAGGCGGGCAGCTACCGGCGCCAGGCTGTCTTCCGGCTTCGGCTCGCCTTCGGTGGGGCGGCCCAGATGGGTCATCAGGATCACGCTGGCACCGGCTTCCAGGCAGTGCAGGATGGACGGCAGGCTGGCGCGGATGCGGGTGTCGTCACCGATGACGCCATTTTTTACCGGCACGTTCATGTCCACGCGGATCAGCACGCGTTTACCGGACAGCGCGAGGTCGGTCAGTTTCTTGAATTGCATGGTTGTGGCCTTTTGGAAAACAAGTAATGAAACAGGCTGCTTGCTTGTGTGCAGGGCCGCCCGGTCGCCGTGTGGCGCCAGGCTGTGTTGTGTTGCCAGGCCCGGTGGAGCGGGCCTGCACGCCGTGGGCATTGCCGCCATTATGCCACTCGCCTGTGCTGCGGTGGCCAGTGGCGCTGCCCGGCAAGCAGCGTGCGGCCAACCTTGCTGGTGGGCCGCGGGGCTTGCTTACTTGGCGGCGAACATCGCGCGAGCGGTTTTCAGCATCTGCTGGCAGAAGCCCCACTCGTTGTCGTACCAGGCCAGCACTTTCACCATATTGCCGCCGGTGACCTTGGTGAGGGTGGCGTCGAAGAAGGAGCCTTCGGTGGTGTGGTTGAAGTCGCTGGAAACCAGCGGCAGGGTGTTGTAACCCAGGGTGCCCTTCATGCTGCCTTCGGACGCCTTTTTGACGATCTCGTTGACTTCGTCCTTGGTGGTGTCGCGGCTAGCGGTGAAGGTGAGGTCCACCAGCGAAACGTTGATGGTCGGCACGCGTACCGCAAAGCCGTCCAGCTTGCCTTTCAGTTCCGGCAGCACCAGGCCCACCGCTTTGGCAGCGCCGGTCTTGGTGGGGATCATGTTGTCGGTGGCGGAGCGGGCGCGGCGCAGGTCTTTGTGACGCACGTCGGTCAGCACCTGGTCGTTGGTGAAGGCGTGGATGGTGGTCATCAGGCCTTTCTTGATGCCGATGGCGTCGTGCAGGGCCTTGGCTACCGGGGCCAGACAGTTGGTGGTGCAGGACGCGTTGGATACGACGGTCATGTCGGCAGTCAGGATGTCGTGGTTCACGCCGTACACGATGGTGGCGTCTACGTCGTCACCGCCCGGAGCGGAAATCAGCACTTTCTTGGCGCCGGCGTTCAGGTGCAGCTGGCACTTTTCCTTGGTGGTGAACGAGCCGGTGCATTCCAGTACCAGGTCTACGTTCAGCGCCGCCCACGGCAGTTCGGCCGGGTTGCGGGTGCTGAAGAACGGGATGCGGTCGCCGTTAACGATCAGGGCTTCTTCATCGTGGCTGACATCGGCAGCAAAACGGCCGTGCACGGTATCGAACTTGGTCAGGTGCGCGTTGGTGGCCAGGTCGCCGGAGGCGTTGACGGCAACGATCTCGAAATCGCCACGCAGGTTGTATTCGTAGATGGAACGCAAAGCCTGACGGCCGATACGGCCGTAACCGTTGATTGCGATGCGGATGGACATGGTTTTCTCTCCCAGAAATAAAAGCCCGTGAACCGGTGCAGGCCCTGCTGCGGCCAACGCTGGCATGGTCGGGCTGTGGAACCCGACCCGGCTTGGCACCCTGCCGTACTTTTGTACTGTTCTGGGTGTTGGGGCGCGCGGTCGCTTGGGGGGCTGTCCGTGTCCGGGGCACGAATAAAAAGCCGCCCCTCGTTGTCACGGGGGCGGCTTGTTGTTATGCGCGGATCACGCTCTTGGTCTTGGCAACCACGTTATCCACGGTAAAACCAAACTCCTTGAACAGCACGCCGGCCGGGGCGGATTCGCCGAAGTGGTCGATGCCGACCACGTCGCCTTCCAGGCCCACGTACTTGCGCCAGCCGTCGGTGACGCCGGCTTCGATCGCCACGCGCGGCAGGCCTGCCGGCAGCACGCTGGCGATGTAGGCCTTGTCCTGCTTGTCGAAGGCGTTGGTGCACGGCATGGACACCACGCGTACGGCGATGCCTTCGGCGGCCAGTGCTTCCTGCGCTTTCAGCGCCAGTTCCACTTCGGAACCGGTGGCCAGCAGCACGGCCTTGGCGTCGGCAGCGTCACGCAGCACGTAGCCGCCCTTCTTGATGCCGTCGATCTGCGCGGCGTCACGGGTGACGAACGGCAGGTTCTGGCGGCTGAAGATCAGGCAGGACGGGTGATCCTTGGCGGACAGCGCCTCGGCCCAGGCCACCAGCGACTCGACGGTGTCGCACGGGCGCCAAACGGCCATGTTCGGGATCAGGCGCAGGGTGGCGATTTGCTCTACCGGCTGGTGGGTCGGGCCGTCTTCGCCCAGACCGATGGAGTCGTGGGTGAATACGAAGATCGGGTTGATCTTCATCAGCGCGGCCATGCGCAGCGCGTTGCGGGCGTATTCGCTGAACATCAGGAAGGTGGCGCCAAACGGCTTCACGCCGCCGTGCAGGGCCAGGCCGTTCATGATGGCGGCCATGCCGAATTCGCGCACGCCGTAGTGCACGTAGTTGCCGCCGGTTTCACGTGAAACGGCCACATTGCCCGGCCAGTTGGTGAGGTTGGACGGCGTCAGGTCGGCCGAGCCGCCCACCAGCTCCGGCAGCACTTCGGCCAGCGCGGCGATGGCGTTTTGCGAGGCCTTGCGGGTGGCGATGGTTTCGCCTTTTTCGTTGACGGCAGCGATCTTGGCGGCAACGTGGGCGTCCCAGCCTGCCGGCAGTTCGCCAGCCATGCGGCGGGTGTATTCGGCAGCCAGCTCCGGGTAGGCCGCGGCGTAGCCAGCGAACAGTTTGTCCCAGGCGGCTTCGGCTGCGGCGCCTTTGGCTTTGGCGTCCCAGGCGTCGTAGATCGGCTGCGGAATCACGAACGGCTCGTAGCCCCATTGCAGGTGGGCGCGGGCGGCGGCGATTTCGGCGGCACCCAGCGGCGCGCCGTGGACATCGTGGCCGCCTTGCTTGTTGGGCGCGCCTTTACCGATAACGGTCTTGCAGCAGATCAGCGTCGGGCGGGTGGTTTCTTTCTTGGCGGTGTCGATGGCGATTTGCAACTCTTCGGCGTCGTGGCCGTCTACGTTGCGGATCACCTGCCAGCCGTAGGCTTCAAAGCGGGCCGGGGTGTCGTCGGTGAACCAGCCTTCCACGTCGCCGTCGATGGAGATGCCGTTATCGTCGTAGAACGCGATCAGCTTAGACAGGCCCCAGGTGCCGGCCAGGCTGCAGGCTTCGTGGCTGATGCCTTCCATCAGGCAGCCATCGCCCAGGAACACGTAGGTGTGATGGTCAACCACCGGGAAACCGTCGCGGTTGAATTCGGCGGCCAGGATCTTTTCGGCCAGTGCCATGCCTACCGCGTTGGTGATGCCCTGGCCCAGCGGGCCGGTAGTGGTTTCCACGCCCGGTGCGTAGCCGTACTCCGGGTGACCCGGGGTCTTGCTGTGCAGCTGGCGGAAGTTTTTCAGGTCTTCGATCGAAAGGTCGTAGCCGGTGAGGTGCAGCAGGCTGTACAACAGCATGGAGCCGTGACCGTTGGACAATACGAAGCGGTCGCGGTTGGACCAGTCCGGATTGGCGGGGTTATGCTGCAGATGATCGCGCCACAGGACTTCGGCGATGTCTGCCATGCCCATCGGGGCGCCGGGGTGACCGGATTTAGCCTTCTCCACGGCATCCATGGACAGGAAACGCACGGCGTTGGCGAGCTCGGTTCGGGTGACCATTCGGGGAAAACCTCAACTTGTAGGGAACCGGAACAACGGCTGGGCCAGCGCTTTTGCCGACGGCCTAACCGTTGCGAAATCATGAAATTATCGCCGATTTTGCGGCACCGCGGCAACCGCACCGCAAAGCCAGGCCTTTGTTTTTACGCGTAATAAAACTACGCTCGTGCTAGTACCTTGATACCGGAGAGTTTTATCGTGATGCAGACCCCACCCGCCCATGCCCTGCCCCCGCGCAAGGTGCCGGCGTCGCACGGCTGGCAATGGCTGCGCCAGGCGTTTTTTCTGGTGCGTGAACAACCGCTGACCTGGGTACTGTTTGCCGTGTGCTACCTGCTGCTGCAATCGCTGCTGGGCAGCCTGGGCAGTATCGGCCCCCTGCTTAACCTGTTGACGGTACCCGTTTTTGCCGGTGGCTTCGTGTTGGCGGCGGCGCGTGCCGACCGTGGCGAGACCTTGCGGCCGCAAGACGTATTCGACGCCTGCCGCAGCCACGTACGGCAATTGCTGGGTCTGGGGCTGGCTTACTGCGGCTTGCTGGTGGCGGCGATGTTGCTGATGGCCATGGCGCTGCTGGCGCTGGCTGGCGGCAATCTGGAAGGTGACGCGTTGACTGCCATGCCACTGGGTAAGCAGATCGTCGGGTTGGCCCTGTTGGGTGGCGGTGTCTTCATGACATCGCTGCTGTACTGGTTTGCTCCGGCGGCAGTGGTGCTGGGCAGTTTCGACCCACTGCGCGCGATGCGGCGCAGCCTGGCGGGTGGTTGGATCAATCTTTCTGCTGTGTTGTTGTGCGGTGTGATACTGGCGATACTGCTGTTTTTGGCCATGCTGCCGTTTGGACTTGGGCTGTTGTTATGGCTGCCAGTCATGTTCGTGTCGGTCTACGTGGCGTGGCAGGACGTGTTTGGCAGTGGCTTGCCGCAGCGCGGCTGATGGTGTGCGGCCAACATGACAAGGCCCGCCGCGATTGCGGCGGGCCTTGTGCTTTTTCACGCGGGCCGGCATGGCCCCGGGCTCAGGCGTCGCGGCGCATGTCCACGTGCAGGATGCCGCCGTCGTCGTAAGGCTCGGACACGGTGCGGAAGCCGAACTGCTGGTAAAAGCCCAGCTTGTCCTGCTGCGCCGACAGCATGATGGCGCGGCCCGGAAACAAGCGCTCGCTGTGTGCCACGGCCTGCTGCATCAGCGGTTTGGCCAGGCCGCTGCCGCGGGCGTGCGGCGGAATCACCACGCGGCCGATGGCGACGGCATCCGGGTACTTCACGCCGGGGGCGATCAGGCGGGCGTAGGCCAGCAGACGCTCGTGCGCGTCGCGGCCGGACAGGTGCCAGCAGTCGGTGTCGATGCCGTCGATATCGCCATAGAGGGACTGCTGTTCCACCACGAACACCTGGTCGCGCAGTTGCAGTACCTGGTACAACGCTAGCGGGGTAAAGTCATGAAAACCGTGGCATTGCCACCGTACGGGGTTGGGCATAGTACAATCCTTGCTTATATGTCACTTTCTCGTGATCCGAACATAACACGCTGCGCGCTCTGCGCAACGTTTGCTACCCCACTATGAGCCAGAACGAATTGTTTGCTGACCACGGCAATGCCGCCCAGCCCCCCGCTCCGCCTGCGGCCAACCCGGTTGCGCTGGACGACGGCAGCCTGGCGCTGGACCTGTACGCCGAGCGCGCCTACCTCGAATACGCGATGAGCGTGGTAAAGGGCCGCGCCCTGCCGGAAGTGGCCGACGGCCAGAAGCCGGTACAGCGCCGCATCCTGTACGCCATGCGCGACATGGGCCTGACCCACGGCGCCAAGCCGGTGAAATCCGCCCGCGTGGTAGGTGAAATCCTGGGTAAATACCACCCGCACGGCGACAGCTCGGCCTACGAGGCGCTGGTACGCATGGCGCAGGACTTCACGCTGCGCTACCCGCTGATCGACGGCCAGGGCAACTTCGGTAGCCGCGACGGCGACGGTGCCGCCGCCATGCGTTACACCGAAGCGCGCCTGACGCCGATTGCCGAACTGCTGCTGGCCGAAATCGACATGGGCACCGTGGACTTCGTGCCCAACTACGACGGCGCCTTCGACGAGCCGGCGCTGCTGCCGGCGCGCCTGCCGATGGTGCTGCTCAACGGCGCCTCCGGCATTGCCGTCGGCATGGCCACCGAGATTCCGCCGCATAACCTGTCCGAGGTGGCGGCTGCGTCGCTGGCGCTGCTAGCCAACCCCAATCTGACCACCGCCGAGCTGATGCAGCACGTGCCGGGCCCGGACTTCCCCGGCGGCGGCCAGATCATCACCCCGTACGAAGACATCCTGGCCGCCTACGAGGTTGGCCGCGGTAGCGTGCGCGTGCGCGCCAAGTGGGAAGTGGAAAAGCTGGCCCGTGGCCAGTGGCGCGTTATCGTGTCCGAGTTGCCGCCCGGCTCCAGCGCGCAGAAAGTGCTGGCCGAGATCGAAGAAGCCACCAACCCCAAGGTGAAATCCGGCAAGAAGGCGCTGACGCAAGACCAGCAAAACCTGAAGAGCCTGATGCTGTCGCTGCTGGACCGCGTGCGCGACGAGTCCGACGGCGAGCACCCGGTACGGCTGGTGTTCGAACCCAAGTCCAGCCGCCAGGACCCGGACGAGTTCATGAACATCCTGCTGGCGCAAACCAGCCTGGAAGGCAACGCCTCGCTCAACCTGGTGATGATCGGCATGGACGGCCGCCCGGCGCAGAAAGGCCTGAAAGCCATCCTGGCCGAGTGGCTGCAATTCCGCCAGCACACCATCACCCGCCGCCTCAACCATCGCCTGGGCCAGGTGGACAAGCGCATCCATATCCTGGAAGGGCGCATGATCGCCTTCATCCATATCGATGAAGTCATCCGCGTCATCCGCGAGTCCGACGAGCCCAAGCCGGAGCTGATCAAGGCCTTTGGCCTGTCCGAAGCGCAAGCCGAAGACATCCTGGAAATCCGCCTGCGACAGCTGGCGCGGCTGGAAGGCTTCAAGCTGGAAAAAGAGCTGGGCGAATTGCGCAAGGAACGCGACAACCTGCGCCACCTGCTGTCCAGCGAAGCCGCGCTGCGCGGCAAGATGGCCGAAGAAATCCGCGAGGACGCCACCAAGTACGGCGACGCCCGTCGCAGCGAGATCAAGGTGGCCGAACGCGCGGTGCTGACGCAAACCGTGGCCGACGAGCCGGTCACCATCATCCTGTCGCAAAAAGGCTGGGTGCGCGCCCGCGTGGGCCACAACGTCGATCTGTCGGCGCTGGCGTTCAAGGACGGCGACGCGCTGCATACGGTGGTGGAAACCCGCACTGTGTGGCCGCTGATCGTGCTCGATAGCCGTGGCCGCGCCTACACCATCGACCCGGCTGACGTGCCGACCGGCCGTGGTGACGGCGTGCCGGTGGCCAGCCTGGTCGAGCTGCAAGATGGCGCCAAGCCGGCGCAGATGCTGTCCGGCAAGGAAGACACCCGCTTTGTGGTGGCCGGCAGCGGCGGTTACGGCTTTATCGCCAAGATTGGCGACATGGCCGGCCGCGTCAAAGCCGGCAAGGCCTTCCTGACGCTGGACGACGGCGAGACCGTGCTGGCACCGGTACCGGCTGCGGCCAACCTGGACGGCGTGCGCCTGGTCGCCGCCAGCGACGGCGGCCGCCTGCTGGCGTTCCCGGCCAGCGAGCTGAAAGAGCTAGCCAAGGGCCGTGGCCTGATGCTGATGGCGCTGGACGACGGCGAGGCGCTGACCGCGGTCGGCCTGGTGCACGGCGAAAAAGCGCTGCTAGCCACGGTGTCGGTACGCGGCAAGGTGGGCGACGAAAAGCTGGCACTGGCTGAGTTTGACGGCAAGCGCGGCCGCAAGGGCAAGCTGATGCCGAAGAAGTGGACGGTTGGCCGCATCGGCAACCCGGACTAAGCCGATGAGCAGCCCTGCCCTGCAGCCCGCGCTGCTCACCTCCGGGCGGGCGCTGCGTTACTACAACCTGTTCCGCGTGGCCAGCATCGCCGCCCTGCTGATGATGACGCAGTGGGCGATGCCGTTTCTGGAAGGCCGCAATGCCTGGCTGTCGGGCTGGCTGGGCATGTACGCCGGGCTGGCGGTATTCGGCCTGCTGCTGGGCCGCACCCGGTTGCCGTTGAGCTGGAGCATCACCCTCAGCCTGGCCGGCGACATCGCGCTGCTGGTGCTGTACATGCACGAGTACGGCGGCGTGCAGAGCGGTTTCGGCATGCTGCTGCTGCCGTTCCTGGCGGTAGCCGGCATGCTGGTGCCGGGGCGGCTGGCGCTGTTCCACGCCGCCATGGCCACGCTGGCGGTATTTGCCAGCGTGCTGGCCGACATGCTGCACGGCATCAGCCTGCCACGCGAACTGTTCCAGGCTGCGCTGCTGGCCATCGCCTGTTTTGTCACCAGCAGTACCACCTGGTTGCTGGCGCGCAAGGCCCGCGAATCGGAAAGGTTGGCCGCAACCCGTGGCGACGAGCTGGCCAGCCTGAACCGCGTCAACGCGCTGGTACTGCAAGCGCTGCGCGAAGCGGTGGTGGTGGTGGATGGTCACGGCGTGGTGCGCCATTTCAACAGCCGCGCCGAACGCTTGCTGGGCCGCGTGCAGCGCGATACCACGGTGCCAGAGCTGATGCCGCTGATCGTGCGCTGGCAGCGCGCCGGTTGCCCGCCGTACGCTCAAGCGGTCAAAAGCAATGTGCGTGGCCAGCAGTTGATTGGTCGCATGGTGCCGCTAGAAGAAAATGGCACCCAGTTACTGGTACTGTTTCTGCAGAATGTTGCCGAGCACGCTGCCGAGGCGCAACGCATGAAGCTGACAGCGCTGGGCCGTCTGACCGCCAATATCGCCCACGAAATCCGCAACCCGTTGGCCGCCATCAGCCACGCCAGCGAACTGCTGGCTGAAGACGCCTCTGATCCGGCCAGCCGCCGCCTTGCCGGTATGGTGCAAGACAACACCCGCCGCATTAACCGGCTGGTAGAAGAGGTCTTGCAGCTCAACCGCCGCGACCGGGTACGCCCGGAAAGCATCGAGTTGGGGCGCTTTGTGCCCGAGCTGCTGGAAAGTTTTGCGCTGGCCAACCCCGATACGGCAGGCCGCATTCTGACCCACTACCAGGCCGTGGTGCGCACCCGTTTCGATCCCGGCCATCTACAGCAAATCCTCACTAACCTGCTCAGCAACGGCTGGCGTTACGGCAGCGGACGCACTGGCGCGGTCCGCATCGAGATTACCCACGACGTCATCCATGTCGTCGACGACGGCCCTGGCATCGCCCCCGACGTACAAAGCCAGTTGTTCGAACCCTTTTTCACCACGGAAAGCAGCGGCACCGGCCTGGGGCTGTACATCGCCCGCGAGCTGGCCGAAGCCAATGGCGCACGGCTGGACTACCTGCCACCCGGCGGCTGCTTTCGCCTGATTCTGCCCAAAGAGACATGAGCCGCGTACTGATTGTTGACGACGAACCCGATATTCGCGAACTGCTGCAACTGACCTTGTTGAAGATGGGGCTGGACGTAGATACCGCCGCCTCGGTAAAAGAGGCCTGCAGTCGCTTGGCCAGTAGCCGCCCCGACCTGGTGCTCACCGACATGCGGCTGCCCGATGGTGAAGGCCTGCAGGTGGTGGAGCACATTGCCAGTCAGCAGCTGGACATTCCGGTGGCGGTGATCACGGCGTTTGGCAGTACCGAAAACGCGGTGGCGGCCATGAAGGCCGGCGCTTTCGATTACCTGGCCAAGCCGCTCAGCCTGGCGGCGCTACGGGCGCTGGTGAAGTCGGCCATCCAGCTGCCGGATAGTGCGGCCAACCCGGCGCTGACCAACGAACGCCTGCTGGGCGAGGCACCGGCCATCCAGGAAGTGCGCAAGCTGATTGCCAAGCTGGCGCGCAGCCAGGCCGCCGTGCACATCAGCGGCGAATCGGGTACCGGCAAAGAGCAAGCGGCGCGGCTGATCCACGAGCAAGGCCCGCGCGCCGGTAAGCCGTTCGTGGCGGTGAACTGCGGGGCCATTCCGGAAACGCTGGTGGAAAGCGAGTTTTTCGGCAGCAAGAAAGGCGCCTACACCGGCGCCGACGCCGACCGCGACGGTTACTTCCAGCAGGCGCACGGCGGCACGCTGTTTCTGGATGAAGTTGCCGACCTGCCGCTGGCCATGCAGGTGAAACTGCTGCGCGTGATCCAGGAAAAAACCGTACGTCGGCTGGGGGCAACCCAGGAAGAACACATCGACGTGCGCATCATCTCGGCCACCCACAAGGACCTGGCACAAGCCGTGCAGGATGGTTTGTTCCGTCAGGACCTGTTCTACCGCCTGAACGTCATCAGCCTGGCGATGCCGGCGCTGCGCGAGTTGCGCGAGGACATCCCGCGGCTGGTGGGCGCCCTGCTCGACCGCTTCACCGGTAGCGACAGCGAACGGCCGCGGCTGACGCCGGAAGCCGTAAAGGCCCTGCTGGCCTACCATTACCCCGGCAACTTCCGTGAGCTGGAAAACATCCTGGAACGCGCGGTGGCCTTATGCAGCGACAGCCGTATCGAGCCGGATGACCTGCAGTTGAGCGGCCCCGCTGCCAGTGTGGCCGGCGAGGTGCCGCCGGTAGCCAGCGGCAGCGAAACACTGCAGGACTACCTGGACCGCGTGGAGCGCGTGGCCATCGAGGCGGCACTACAGCAATGCGACGGCAACCGTACCCAGGCCGCCAAGCTGCTGGGCGTCAGCTTCCGCTCGTTGCGTTACCGGCTGGAGCGGCTGGGGATGAAGTAAGCCCCGGTGCCGCACAAGAAAAAACCCGGCCGTGAAGACCGGGTTTTTTCTTGTGCCGTAGGCGGCTCAGATCTTGAAGCGCGATACCGACTGCCGCAGCTGCTGCGCCATGGCGGTCATTTCGCAGGCGGCCAGCGAGGCGTCGTGCGCCTTGTGGTGGTTCTGGTCGGCCTGCTGCGCCACCCGCTCCACGTTGTGGGCGATGTCCATGCTGGCGGTGCTCTGTTCGCGCAGCGCCTCGGCAATGCCCACCACCGATTCTTCCACCTTGCGGGCGCCGTCGCGGATGCTTTGCAGGCTGGCGCCGGCTTCGCTGGCCGACTTCACGCCGGCTTCTACCTGCAGCACGCCGCTGTTCATGCTTTCTACCGCCTCGCGCGATTCGGCCTGGATGCGCTGTACCGTGTCGCTGATTTCCACCGTCGATTGCGTGGTGCGCTCGGCCAGCTTGCGTACCTCGTCGGCCACCACGGCAAAGCCACGGCCCATTTCGCCGGCGCGGGCGGCCTCGATGGCGGCGTTCAGTGCCAGCAGGTTGGTCTGGTCGGCAATGTCGCGGATCACGGTCACCACGCGGCTGATCTGCTCCGAACGCTCGCCCAGCTGGGTAACGGTGGCGGCGGTACTACCGCTGGCGTCGGCGATCTCGCGCATGGTCTGCACGGTGCGGCCAACGATGGTCTCGCCGGTTTTGGACACCTGGTCGGACTGGATGGCCAGCTCGCGCGCGTCACTGGCGTACTGGCTGACCTGGCTAATGCTCTGCGTCATCTCCTCGACGCAGGCCGCCATGGCGGCCACGGCGCGGCTTTGCTCTTGCGAGCTGCCGGATACGTCTTCCGACAGCGCGGCCAAACCCTGGGCGTTGCGCGCCAGGCCATCGACGCTCTGGTTGACCTCGCTGATCAGCTGGCGCAGTTCCTGGCACATCTGGTTGCTGGCCTGCAGCACCTCGCCGATTTCGTCGTGGCGATCCACGGCAATGCTGACGGTGAGGTCGCCGGCGGCCACGCGGCGGGTGGTGGCTACCAGGCGCGACAGCGGCTGGCTGACCCAGCGCTGCATGGCCACAAATACCAGCGCAATCAGTAGCGCGATCACCAGCAGCGTACCCAGCAGCATCTTCACCTGCATTTCGCGCGGTTCGCGCACCAGCTCGTCCTGGTAGGCGCTGGTGGCGACCAGCCAGCCCCAACGCGGGTAAGACACGAAGGTCGCCAGCTTCACGCGCGGCGTGGTTTTATCCGGGTCCAGCCAGTTGTAGCGGATCAGGCCCTGCTGTTGCGACAGCATGGTCTTGACGAAGGTCTGGCCGTCGGCGTCCACGCTGTCCAGCATGTTCTTGCCTTCCTTGCTGGGGTGGATCAGTAGCTCGCCCGGACGTGCCTTGGCGTCCAGCACGTAGACGTAGCCGCTGTCGCCGATTTTCAGCGACAGGATCTTCTGACGCAGCGCTTTCAGGCCGTCGGTGTAGTCGATACCGGCAAACACCACCGCCACCACCTGGCCGGCGGCGTCCTGCAGCGGCAGGTAGTGGGTCATGTAATCGCGGCCGAACAGGCGTGCCGGGCCGGTATAGGCCTGGCCTGCCTTCAGCTGCGCGTAGGCCGGGTGGTCGTGGTCCAGCTGGGTGCCCACGGCGCGGGTGCCGTCCTCTTTTTTCAGCGACGAGGTGACGCGGACAAAGTCGTCACCGCTGCGCACGAACAAGGTGGCGACGCCACGGGTGGCCTGGGTGAAGCGGTCCACCTGGCTTTCGTTGCCGTTCAGCAGCACGTCGCCGCTGTATAGCGCCGGGGCGCTGTGACCGCTGATGGTGACCGGGTTGGCCGCATCGGCGCGCAAGGTGCCCGGCAGGTTGGCCGCCAGTTGTGCGGCACTATTGCGGGCACTGCCTTCCAGCACGCTGGCGTAGGCGTCGATGGTATCGACTACCTGCTGGTTGGTTTGCTGCATGGTGTTGACGGCGCGCTGTTCGATGCGCTCCGACAGCCAGCCGGCAACGATCAGGCCGGCCAGGCCGAGAATGACGAACAGGGCAATACTGAGGATCAGGCTGAGTTTCTGCGCCAGCGACAGGCCGGAGAAGGAGAGCTTGGACATAGTGGATAGTGAGTTGGTGGGTGGTGGTTATCACGGAATTCTGCTGCACTGTGTTTTTCTTGTGGGTGCAATTTATAGAATCACATAGGAATATCATATGTCCTTATGACGTCCCCACCATTGATAATCATCAACAAATGCACGCTAGGTGGCTGATTCTTAAAGATATTTATTTTTATATACTGTGTTCGCTATTGGCATGTTATTGCCGCAATGTGGCCAGTGCGGATGCAAATGCGTCAATTGCCGGCATGCGAACGCCTTTACGCCGTATGAATACCGTCGCTGCTGCGGCCAGATGGGGCGGCAACGGGTGGCGGGCAACGTGGCTGGCTGCCGGAGTTTGTGCCAGCAGTGCCTCCGGTACCAGCGCAATGCCCATGCCGCTGGCGGCGCAGCTGATCATGGCGTGGTAGGAGTCCAGCTCGACCAACCGTGACACCACGCAGCCGCTTTCTTGCAGCCAGCGTTCCAGCCGCTGGCGGTAGGCGCAGCCGTGATCAAAAGCCAGTAAAGTCTGCGGGCCGTGTTCCGGTCCGACTTGTGCACCCAGTGCGCTGATCAGCAGCAGGGTTTCGTGGCAAAACGGCTGGCTCTCCAGCCGCGGGTCACTGACTGGGCCGCAAACCAGCGCGCAATCAAGCTCGCCGGCCAGCACCGCCGTCACCAGGCTGGCGGTGGGGCCGGTGCGCAGCTCCAGCTGTACTTGCGGGTAGCGCTGGTGAAACTGCGCCAGCAGCGGCGGCAGGCGGACAGCGGCGGTGTTTTCCATCGCGCCCAGCCGCAAGCTGCCGCGCGGGGTGTCGCTGGCGACGGCGCTGCGCGCTTCGTCGGCCAGCGCCAGCAGCCGCTCGCTGTAGCCGGCCAGCACCTGCGCCGCTGCCGTGGGCCGTACGCCGCGGCCGTCGCGCTCGAACAGCGCCACGCCCAGGCTGTCTTCCAGTTGCTTGATACGGGTGGTGATGTTGGATTGCACGCGGTGCAGGCGGCGGGCGGCGGCGGTAATGCCGCCTTCCTGCAATACCGCCTGAAAGATCGCCAGGTCGCTCAACTCCATATCAATCTCCAATTAAAATGCTTGCCATCATATTAATTCATTTTTCAGGATGAAAAACGGCGCGCATAGTGACACCTTGTTACCTTATCGAGAACGGTCATGTCCGAGCGCACCCGCCACCACGGTTACCTGTACCTGTTTGCCTGCCTGCTGCTGTGGAGCGGCTTCATGCTGATGGCCCGTCTGGGCGGCAAAACGCCGCTGACCGCCTACGACCTGCTGGCGCTACGGCTGGGCACCGCCAGCGTGGTGTTGCTGTGCCTGCCGCGCCCGCCACTGGCGGCGTGGCGCGATGCCCGCTTGTGGCTGCTGGCGCTGATCGGCTGCATCGGCTTCTGCCTGCTGTGCTACAGCGCGGTACGCTGGGTGCCGGCGGCGCACCTGGCCTTGCTGGTGGCCGGTATCCAGCCGTTCTTGATGGCGCTGCTGCTGTTGCTGCTGGGCCAGGGTTGGCCGCAGCGGGCGAGCCTGCCAGGTTACGCGGTGATGGCGCTGGGGCTGGCCCTGCTGGGCTGGCCGCTGTTTGCCGGCCAGGCACTGCCGGGGCAATGGCTGGGCGATGGCATGTTGCTCACTGCAGGGGTGCTGTGGGCGCTGTACGCGCTGTTGGCCAAGCGCTGGGGCTACGCGCCATGGCTGCTAACCAGCTTTGTGACGCTGGCGTCCACCCTGCTCTATTTGCCGGTGTATCTGCTGTGCTTGCCCAAAGGCCTGGCGGCGACGCCGTGGCCGATGATCGTCAGCCAGGCGCTGTTTCACGGCATCAGCCCGGCCATTGTGGCCATGCTGTGTTATCTGCGCGCTGTCGATTTGCTGGGCCCGTCGCGGGTGGCGGCGCTGATGGCGCTGATCCCGGTGCTGACCGGCATTGCGGCCGTACCATTGCTGCACGAGCCGTTGACGGCCACACTGGCGTCGGCCTTGTTGTGTGTGTCGCTGGGCGCCTGGTGGGTGTCGCGCCCGGTACCTGCTTCGCTCCAGGCCCGCCCGGTGGCGGCCTGCGGCCAACCCTGAACCTTGAACCCTGGAGTCATCATGCCCTACGTCAATATCAAGATTACCCGTGAAGGCGCGACCGCCGAGCAGAAGGCCGAGCTGATTGCCGGCGTGACGCTGCTGCTGCAGACGGTGCTGAACAAGAACCCGGCCACCACCGTGGTGGTGATCGACGAGGTGGACACCGATAACTGGGGCATCGGTGGCGAGAGCGTCACCGTACGCCGTGCGCGCGGCAGCTAGCGCCGTGACCTTGCCGCGTGGCCGCTTGCGTTGGTGCAAGGTTGGCCGCAGCAAAACCAAGCCCCGCACTTGGCGGGGCTTGGTGGTGACAGGCGGGCGGTGATCAGGCGGCGCCGGCGTCTTTCACGCATTTCTTCACGAAGCTGTTCTTGGCGGCGCCGGCCAGTTTCTTCTCGGCGGCCTTGGCATCGCAGCTGGCTTGCGCGCCGGCGGCTTTGCTGTCTTTTTCGCACTTCTTCACGAAGCTGTTCTTGGCGGCACCGGCCAGTTTCTTCTCGGTGGCTTTGGCTTCGCAGCTGGCGTCAGCAGCAAAGGTGGCGGTGGAAACACAGGCCAGCAGGGCCAGGGCAAGCAGTTTGCGCATGGTAGTCGTCCTTTGGGTTGGCAATAAGGCGTCATCAGTATTGCCCTGCCGGATGGCGGCTGGCAAGGTTGGCCGCAGGGCAAACGGTAACAGTGTGTCATGCGTGGATGACAATATAAAAACCCCCGGTAAATACCGGGGGTTTTCTATGGAAATTGCTTGCTTAACCAGCTAGACGGGCGCGGTGGCGGGCAATCTGGAAGCGGACCTGGTTCGGCGCGGTGCCGCCCACGTGGTCGCGTTGCGCCAGGCTGCCTTCCGGGGTCAGCACGCTGTACACGTCCTGCTCGATCAGGGTGCTGAACTGGCGCAGCGTGTCCAGGCTGAGGTCGGCAATGTCCACACCCTGTTGCTCGGCGTGGCGTACGGTCAGTGCTACCACTTCGTGGCTGTCGCGGAACGGCATGCCTTTTTTCACCAGGTAGTCGGCCAGGTCGGTGGCGGTGGCAAAACCCTGCAGCACGGCGGCGCGCATGGCGGCCGGCTTCACGGTGATGCCGCGCATCATGTCGGCGTAAATGCGCAGGGTGTCGATCAGCGTGTCGGCGGTGTCGAACAGCGGCTCTTTGTCTTCCTGGTTGTCCTTGTTGTAGGCCAGCGGCTGCGCCTTCATCAGGGTAACCAGGGCGATCAGGTGGCCAACAACACGGCCGGATTTGCCGCGTACCAGCTCCGGCACGTCCGGGTTTTTCTTCTGCGGCATGATGGAGCTGCCGGTGCAGAAGCGGTCGGCGATGTCGATGAAGCCGACGCGCGGGCTCATCCACAAGATCAGCTCTTCGGACAGGCGGCTCAAGTGCACCATCACCAGGCTGGCGGCGGCGGTGAATTCGATGGCGAAGTCACGGTCGGACACGGCGTCCAGCGAGTTGTGACACACGTCGTCAAAGCCCAGCAGCTGCGCGGTGTAGTGGCGGTCGATGGGGAAGGTGGTGCCGGCCAGCGCGGCGGCGCCCAGCGGCAGGCGGTTAACGCGCTTGCGGCAGTCGGTCATGCGCTCGGCGTCGCGGCCCAGCATTTCCACGTAGGCCAGCATGTGGTGGCCGAAGGTGACCGGCTGTGCCACCTGCAGGTGGGTGAAGCCCGGCATCACGGTGTCGGCGTGCTGCTCGGCCAGGTCCAGCAGGCTGGTTTGCAGCTCGGCAATCAGCGTCACGATGGCGTCGATCTGCGCGCGCAGCCACAGGCGGATGTCGGTGGCTACCTGGTCGTTACGGCTGCGGCCGGTGTGCAGGCGCTTGCCGGCGTCGCCGATCTTGTCGGTGAGGCGGCGCTCGACGTTCATGTGCACGTCTTCCAGGTCCACGCTCCAGTCGAAGTTGCCGGCGCGGATGTCGGCGATGATCTGCGCCATGCCGTCACGGATGGCGGCCAGGTCGGCGTCGGACAGCACGCCGGACTTGTTCAGCATGGCGGCGTGCGCCAGCGAGCCTTCGATGTCGAACTCGGCCAAACGGTTATCGAAAGTGACCGAAGCGGTGTATTTCTTGACCAGTTCGGAGACCGGCTCGGTGAAGCGGCCGGACCAGGCGTGCGCGTCTTGCATGGTGAAAATGTCCCAAGTCTGTAAATGTATGGCGATTCTGGGTAAGGATTATAAGCCAGCCGCTACCGATAAGGCGCCACCGTGGCCGAATTTTTAACCGGCATGCATGCCGTGCTTAGCGCTCGCCGCTGCCGTACAGCCGCTGCGGGCTGACCGACACATTGCCCATTTCCGACGACAGCCACAGCACGCCGTCCTGGATGGTGGCGCTCAGCTGCATGCTGCGCTGGCACAGCGTGGCCAGCTCGGCCAGGGTGTCCGGCGCCACCGACAGCACGTTCAGGTGGTCGAAGCGGCCAACCTTGCCGGCCATGTCCTGCCACCAGATATCGGCGGCGCGGCCGCCGTAGCTGTACAGCCACACCTGGCCGGCGCGGCCGCAGGCTTTGCGCAGGCGCTTTTCATCCGGCTCGCCCAGCTCGATCCACTGCTCGATTTCCTCGCTGAAATTCTTTTGCCACAGGTCCGGTTCGTCGTCATCGCTGATGCCGCGGGTAAAGGCCATGTACTCGCCGGCGTGCAGGGCGAAGACGGCGATGCGCAGCATCATGCGTTCGATGGTTTCCGACGGGTGCTGGGCGATGGTCAGGCTGTGGCTGTCGTAGTAGCCACGGTCCATATCGGCGATGGCGAGGTCGGCTTTGTAAATGGTGGCTTTCAGTGCCATGCAGGGCTTTCGGTAAGGCGTAAAGCCCTGCAGTGTAACGGTTTTTGCCGGCCTATGCCTGTGCGCTGGCGGCCGCGGCCTGCATGGCGACGGCCAATTGGCGGTCGGCGTCGCTGCCGGTTTGCAGCGCGGCGATGACGCCGTCGCGGTCGGCCGGGTGGCGGTTCTGGCTTAGCTTGTCCTTGCCCTCCCAACGCAGCACCGGCAGCCGGAAGCCCACGATAGCGCGCTGCATGCCGGTGAGGGCCTGCGGCGGCAACAGGCCGGGGTGCCAGCCGCCCTCGCCTTCAAACGGTTGCGTCAGCGTGGCCAGCAGCGCGGTCAGTGCGTCACCCGCTACCGTGTCGGCCACGCCGCAGTGGGCGTGGGCCACGCGGTAGTTCCAGGTGGGTACGCCGCCTGCGCTGTGGTACCAGCGTGGCGACACGTAACCGTGCTCGCCCTGGAACACGGCCACGCTGGGGTAATGCTGCAGCGCCTGCGCGTGGCCGTTGGCCGCCGCCAGGTGGCCCAGCAGGCAGCCCGGCTGTGCCGGGTCGGCCAGCAGCACCAGGTGGCTGAGCCAGGGGCCATCCGGCGTGGGCGTGATCAGGGTGGCAAACGGGAAACGGGCGGCCAATGCCTGGCAGTTGGCGCTATCACTGTGAAAAGCAGGGGGCTGGTAGAGCGGCATGGCGTTTCCTGGTTACGGCTGCGTGCTGGCAGCAGCTTGTATGCCAACCTGGCTTGGTTGCCTGTTCGGCATGGAAACAGAAATAGCATTAACAGGTACCGAGCAACAGGGCCACTTGCTATCGCGATAGCGGTGCCATTCGCCGTGGTACTGTTTCGATAAATATCTTGGTGTCCCCGGCGCTGCCACCTAGTCTGAAGTCAGGGATAAACGGCAGGAGCATGCCATGTGGCGCAAATGGGCTGGGCTGGCAGCATTCCTCGTATCTACTGCGGCATTCGCTGCGGAAAAACCGCTGACGGTGCGCTTTTCCAATCAGGAGTACGCGCCCTACATGGGCGAAAAGCTGCCGTTCGGCGGCATCCTCAGCCGGGTGGTGAGCGAGGTGTTCCGCCGTGGCAAGGTGACCGTCAAGTACGGCTGGTACCCGAACAACCGCACCATCCAGATGGCCCGCAACGGCGATGTGGACGGCAGCCTGGGCTGGACGCCCAATGAAGACCGCCTGCGCGACCTGCTGTTCAGCGAAGAAGTGCTGCCGTTCCGCATGGTGCTGTTCCAGCGCCTGGGCGAGAACTACAACTGGAAAACGCTGGACGACCTGGCTCCCTACCGCTTTGGCATTACGGCCGGCAATTTCTACTCCGATACCTTCACCCGCCTGCAGGAAAGCGGCACCCTGAAAGTGGACGTCGCCACCGACGACGTCAGCAACCTGCGCAAGTTGGCCGCCGGCCGTATCGACCTGTTTCCGATGGAGGGCGAGGCCGGCCAGCTCACCACCCGGCTGCACCTGCCGCCGTCTATGGCCGCCCGCATCGTGCCGCAGCCGCGCGAATACTGGAGCACCCCGCTGTGCGTGGTGATCTGGCGCAAGCACCCGCAGGGCGCCGAGCTGATCCGCCGTTTCAACCGCGAACTGAAGAAAATGAAAGATACCGGCGAGCTAGAGCTGCTGATCAACCAGACCCGCCACGCCATCTTTGCCCAGATCGACAGGTCACGCTGAAGTTTGCCCGCCCCGACGGCATAATGCCTGTTTTGATCCGGCAGGCAGGACAGCGTGAGCAAATACGGCGATCTGGCGCAAGGCATCATCGACAGCATTCATCGCGGTGATTATCGCCGTGGCGACACCCTGCCCTCGCTGCGCCAGCTGGTGCAGCAATACGGTGTGGGCCTCAATACCGCGCGGCGTACCTATTACGAGCTGGAACGGCTGGGTTATGTCGAGGCCCGGCCGCGCAGCGGCTACGTGGTGGCCGCCGCCGCCGACGGTCTGGGCGAAGCCGGCGGCGCCGCGCTGGGGGCGCCATTCATCCAGCCAGCCCTGTACGACACCCGCCCGCTGAACCATGCCTTCATTGCCGCCATGCGCTACTACGCGCAGGCGCTGGCCGAGCCGGCACTGGCCGGCCTGCCGGCGCTGCGGCGCCAGATCGTGCAACAGGCTTACAGCGAAGGCTGGGAAGTGCACGCCGACGAAGTGCTGGTCACCTGTGGTGGTATGGAGGCGCTGTCGCTGGCCATCGCGGCGGTGACGCACGGCGTGGCGCGCCCGCAGGTAGCGGTACTGCTGCCGGCGTTCCCCGGTTTGCTGGGGGGGTTGGCGGAACAAGGCGTAGCGATGCTGCCGCTGGTGTTGGCCGCCGATGGCAGTATCGACACCCGCAGCTTGCAGCAGGCGCTGGTACGTGGCGAGGTGCAGGCGCTGGCGCTGATGAGTGCCTACGGCCACCCGCACGGGCGCAGCCTGCCACCGGCAACGCGGCGCCAGTTGCTGGCGCTGGCGCAGCAGTACGATATCGCCGTGATCGAAGACGATGCCTACCGTTGGCTGGGGTTTGACGAGCAGACGCCGCTGCCGCTGAAGGCCGACGACCGCGACGGCCGCGTGCTGCTGTGCGGTACGTTTTCCAAGTCGCTGGCGCCTGGCTACCGCGTGGGCTGGCTGCTGCCCGGCCGCTATGGCGAGCGGGCACGGCGGCTGAAGCTGGCGCAGACGCTGGCCTCGCCTTTGCCCAACCAATTAGCGCTGGCCGAGATGCTGGCCGGCGGCCGGCATCAGGCCGGTCTGCGCCGCCTGCGCCAGCAACTGGCGCAGCGGGTGGGCGAGCTGGAAGCGCGGTTGCGGCCAACCTTGCCGGCCGGGGTGCAGTTGCAGCCGGCCGAAGGCGGCTATTTTGTCTGGCTTAGCGGCATTCCGGCCGATTGCGTGCAGTTGGCCGCCGACGCGCAGCGGCTGGATATCCAGTTGGCGCCCGGTACCGTGTGCCAGCCGGACGAGGCCGGGCGCCACGCCCTGCGGCTGAACGCCAGCTATTTCGATGTCAGCCAGCAGCCGGCGCTGGACTGGCTGGCGCGGGCGATGCGCCGCCCGGCGGACTGACGCCCGCCAGGCGGCGTGGTGGGGCTCAGGGCATCAGGATGCGCGTGGCTTCGCGGACCTGGTCATCCGGCTGGTGGCTGTCCTGCAGCGCAATCTCGATCGGGTGGCTGCCCTTGGCCAGCACTTCCGGGTCGGCCAGCACACTGATGATGAAGCTCTGGTCGCCGTCACCCGGTACCGTCAGCGCCCCCTGCTGGCGCACGCCCACCACGCCTTGTCCTGCCACGTGCAGCGTGTAGCTGCGCGCGTCGCGCCGGGTATTGAACACGCGCAGCGTGTAGGTGTTTTCGATGTAGCCGTCGTGCGTCTCGCGTGCCATCACCGCCCGGTCACGCAGGATGTCCATGCGGAACGGTTCGCGTTGCCATAACCCTATCGCCATAACCATGAATACGGTAGCAATCAGGCTGCTGTACACCACGGCGCGCGGGCGTTGCCACATGGGTGGTGCGAGCTGGCCCTGCTCTTGGGCGTTTTGGGTAGTGAGGCGGATCAGGCCGCGTGGTGCCGCCAGCTTGTCCATCACCTCGTCGCAGGCGTCGATGCAGACACCGCAGCCAATGCACTCGTACTGCAGGCCGTGGCGGATGTCGATACCGACCGGGCACACCTGCACGCACAGGCCGCAATCCACACAGTCGCCTTGTGGTTGCGCCCCCTGTTTGCGGCGGGCACCGCGCGGCTCGCCGCGCTGGGTGTCGTAGGACACTACCAGCGTGTCGCGATCGAACATCACGCCCTGGAAGCGGGCGTACGGGCACATGTGTTTGCACACCTGTTCGCGCAGATGGCCGGCCAGCAGCCAGGTAAAGCCGCCGTAGCCCAGTGCGAAGCTGGCCTCCCAGAAACCGATCTGGCCGGCTAGCAGGTTGGCCGCCAGCTCGCGCATCGGGCTGAAGTAGCCCACCAGCGTCAGGCCGGTCCACAGCGAAAACAGCAGCATGCTGGTTTGGCTGGCGCCTTTACGCAGCAGCTTGTCCGCACCCCACGGCCCGGCGTCGCGTTTGCGGCGGGCGTTGGGCGGGCCTTCGAACAGGCGCTCGATCCACACCATGATTTCGGTGTACACCGTTTGCGGACAGGAAAACCCGCACCATAGCCGGCCGGCCAGCATGGTCCACAGGAACAGGCCCAGTGCGCTGGCGATCAGTGCACCGGCCAGGTAGATCAGGTCTTGCGGTAACAAGGTCAGGCCGAACAGGTACAGCCGCATATTGCCGAAATCGAAGCGCACGGCCTGTTGCCCCTGCCATTGCAGCCACGGGGTCAGGAAGTACAGCAGCTGGGTGACGATGACGAAGCCGGTACGCCAGTGGCTGAAACGACCGCGGGTGAGTTTGGGATAAACCTTGCTGGAGACGAAGTGGATGGGGATGGCCATGTGCTTGCCCTTGCTGAAACGATGCCGCAGCTTAGGCAGCAGCAGGGGGCACAGACAGGCACAGATGGGGCCGATCGGCAGGGCACAGCGCCCTGCCATGGCGCGGGTTTGACCAGGATCAGCCGGCGCGCACCTGGTTGCGGCCTTCCTGCTTGGCCAGATACAGCGCAGCATCGGCGCGCGCCATCATCGGGGTGGCGGTGGCATCGCCGGGGTACAGCTCGCTGATGCCGATACTGACGGTAAAGCGTACGCTCTCGCCGCCTTGCGGATTGTCCAGTTGCAGCTCGGCCACGGCGTGGCGCACGCGCTCCATGATCTGGGTGGCGGTGTAGCGGTCGGTATCGGGTAGCAGGATGGCAAACTCTTCGCCGCCCAGGCGGCCGCAAACATCTTCGATACGCACGCTGCTCTGGCAGCAGTTGGCGAAGGTACGGAGCACTTCGTCGCCAAAGGCGTGACCGTAGCGGTCGTTCAACAGCTTGAAGTGGTCCAGGTCGAGCATAGCCAACGACAGCGGGCGTTCCCAACGTTGGCCGCGGGCGATCTCTTCGGTACAGCGCTGCATGAACTGGCGGCGGTTGTACAGGCCGGTCAGCTCGTCGGTATTGGCTAGCCGTATTAGGTCGGCCTGCAGCTTTTTGGCGTCGCTGACGTCGTGTTTGATCGCTACCATGCGTAACAAGCGCCCTTCTGCGGTCATGACCGGGGCGACCGAAATGGTTTCGAAATACAGTTTGCCTTCACGGTTGTGGCTGGATAATTCGCCACGCCAGGTTTCACCGCTCATCACGGTGGTATGCAACTCGTGCTTGAACTGCGGGTGTTCACCCAGCAGCAGTTCGTCCAGTTTGCGTACGCCACAGATTTCCTCGCTGCGGTAGCCGGTCATCTGCACGAAGGCAGGGTTTACGTATTCGATATGCCCCTTGCCGTTGGCAATGATGATGGCTTCGGCGGCATGGTCGATGGCCACGCTGCGGGTAGCCAGCGCGTCGGTCAGCTCGGCGTTGCGCAGGTAGCGCCACACGCCCAGCGCCAGTAGCACCGTGCACAGCAGCCAGCCGCAAGCCATCAGCCAGGCTTTACTGGTCCATGGCGCCAGCAGGGTTTCCTTGTCGATGCCGACGCTTACTATCAGCGGCAGGCGGTCTACCTTGCGAACCGAATGCAGCCGCGTACGGCCATCCAGCGCCGAGGTGTATTCGTAGCTGGCTTCGTTTTCGCCGCGCTGCAACATATTGCGGGCGTTCTGGTCGTCTATGGGGGCCACCGGCATCGATGCCAGCTGCGGCTGCCGTGCCAACAGTTGCAGCCGGGTATCGGCAAAGGCCATTACATCGTAGTGGCCACCGATCAGCGTACGGTCTATCAGTTGCTGGAAGTGGCTGGCACGGATGACCGTGCCCAGCAAGCCGATGACGCGTCCATCCACGCCACGCACACGCTGGGTAGCCATTACCACCAAGTCGCCACTGGCACCGCGAAAGCGTTCGCTGATAAAGCGGTCTTCTTTGCTGGACGACTGCATCGCCTTGCAATAACTGCGCTCGCGTGCATCAAAACCGGGTGACACCTTGAATGACAGCACCAGTTGGCAGCTGCTGTCCACCAGCACCATGTCGTAGGCTTGCGGCACGCCGCGCATGGCGCGTACCAGGCGGCTTTCCAGTGCGGTGCGATCGGCATTAGCCTGGCCGGTGAGGAAGTCCTGTTCTTCCAGCTGTTCGGCCACCATGTTTTGCAGCAGCTCTACTTCGCGAAAGTCTTGCCGCATCCATTCTGCGAACAGCAGGCTTTCCATGCGTGCCTGCGCGTGGCCTTGTTCGAGCGTGGTCTGGTATGAAGTCCACAGCTCTAGGACAGCGCTGATCAGCAGTAACAGACTGATCAGACTGCCGTAGACAACGGCTTTCAGGCGACTGGGAGAAGGTAATTTGGCGGCTCGGGGCATGATCCACAAGACAGTTTGGGTGCAAGCCGCCATTCTGGCATGAAGCCTATGCTTTTGCAGATATCGATGGTTGCCCTAAGTGCGGCTTTGTTGTCTGCCAGCACCGTAGCCGGCAGGCTGCTGCCAGCACTGGTAAATTACATTTATTGCCACGTGGCATATTCAGCCTGTCAGGATCAGTTTCAGCCCCAGCAGGATGAAGATGCTGCCAGCGATGCGATCCAGCAGCCTGCCGCGCTGCGGCGAAGTATTGAGCCAGCTGCCTGCCTGGCCGGCAAAGTAACCCAGCATGCCGAACACAATGGCAGCCTGCACGGTAAACAGCAGGCCAAGCTGGGCGGTCTGCCAGGACACGCTGCCGTGACTGCTGACGACAAACTGCGGCAAAAAGGCCAAAAAGAACAGTACCACTTTAGGGTTGATGGCGTTGGCCAGCAGGCCTTTGCCAAACAGTTGCCACAGATCAGGCTGTGTGGCCTCCGTGCCGGTTGTTTCCAGCTGGCAGCCTTGGCTGTGCCATGCCTGCCAGCCCAGCCATATCAGATACAAGCCGCCTGCCGTTTTCAATGTGGCAAATGCCAGTGGCGATGCCGCCAGTGCGGCGCTGATGCCCAGTGTGGCGAGCAGGGTGTGGCTGAGGCAACCCAGCGCACAGCCCAAGCCAAACACCATGCCTTCGCGTCGGCCACGCGCTATGCCCAGGCTCAACACCATCAGGTTATCCGGCCCTGGCGATACAGTGATCAGCACTGCCGCCGCAGTAAAGCCCAAGGCCTGTTCCAGACCTAACAGCATGCATCTCTCCTGGTGATCGCCAGCTTACGGCAAGGTTGGCCGCGACCACCGCCTTACAGCTTGCGGCCGAGGATGATCAGATCGCGTGCTACGCCGTCCAGCGACGCTACGTCAGGCAGGTGTGCCCAACTGTTGAAGCCGAAGCGTTCAAACAGCTTCAGGCTGGGTGCATTGTGGCCAAAGATGAAGCCCAGCAGCGTCTGTACGCCAAAGCGGGGGGCCGTGTCGATCACGTACTGCAGCAAGTAGCGACCCAGGCCCTGGCCACGCACCGATTCCGCCAGATAAATGCTGACTTCGGCGGTGGCATTGTAGGCCGGGCGACCATAAAAGTCGGACAGGCTTACCCAGGCTACTACCTCGCCATTGTGCTCGGCCACCCATAGTGGACGGCGTGCCGGCTGGTGAGCGTGAAACCAGGGCAGGCGGCTGTCCACGCTGACCGGCTCCAAGTCTGCGGTCACCATGCGCCCGGCGATGGTGCTGTTATAGATGTCGACAATGCGGGGCAGGTCGTCCAGCGTGGCCAGACGGATGGTGGCTTGCAGCATAAGGGCTCCATAAAAAGTGCTGCCTACATTGTGGCGGCATTGCCATTTCTTGGGAATCGACAGCGATATCCGGCTTATTGAACAGTGTTTTCGATAGATTCAGAGCTGGGAGGGCTGGGCCGATATGAGTAAGACCGGGTGGCAGGTGTTATTTTTTTAATGAATTACATGTTTTTACTACGTAATTTATTTTATATGGCGTGTCGGAAGCGTATCTGGCTGCCGCGTGATATCGGCAAGTGCTGACGTGCCGTTCATAGTGAGACGGACGTTGGTGTCGGCACTGTGTTGTGGATAAAACTATCCACAGCCTAAGCTGCAATGGTGGCCGACAATTATTGTGTGACGCCATGTGGTGTCACACAATATTCAGTGTGTTGATTTTGTTGAATATTCTTGTGGGTGTCGCGAATGCGCCCGCTGCTAGCCGCGTGATAAACAAGGGTTGGCCGCGTTGCAGTACTGGCAGCGGGGGAGGCGGGGTTTAATCGGGCAAAACTTCGTCTTGCTGGCCGGCATTGCGCAGCCGGTGCAGCGTGGCTTGCAGACCGTGTACCCGTTCGTGATCAGGAGGCAGCCATTGCAGCAGCTCTTGTGCCAGGCCGATGCTGTTGGCGTCCGCCAGTTGCAATAGCAGCGCGCAGGCGTTCATGCCCAGACGTTCGTTGAGGGTGGCCTTGGCTGTGTCGTATAGCAGCTTGGCAGCATCAGCTTTGCGCTTGTCCTTGGCGAGCGACACGGCTTCATCGTTAATGCTTTGCAGATAGCCATATGCATCGTGTACGGCGCGGATCAGACCGATGCTCTTTTTTGCCAGTGCTGATAACTGCTCTACATCCTGATGGGTACGCACCAGGCGCAGCGATAGCTGTTTGACCCAGTCGTTGCCGTGGTAGCCGTCCAGGTCGTCCGGCAGACGGGCGACTGCTTCGAGAAAGCGTACACCGCTGCGCCAGCTCAGCTGTGGTTGCAATAGCAAGGCGGCGGCTTGTTTCAACGACTCTTGTGCCTCCATCCAGGACTTGCGCCCCAGCAGCGTCATGGCGCGGCAGACGTGTAACAAGAAGACATGGTGTTCGCCCTTCAGCATACCGTTCAGTTCATTGGCGACCTGATCCATTTTCTCGGCATTGCCGGCTTCGCTGTGGGCTTGTAGCAGGTCGATCAGCACATCAGGGCCGAAAGCACTGTTATTGCGGCCGATACGTACCGCTTTTTCAAGGTAGATGGCAGCCTTGGCCGGGTCGCCGGCATTGAGCGCACTTTCACCTGTCAGGCACAGACGGCGGAAGTTGCGCGGTGAGAGTGCAACTGCCTTTTCCAGCACCGTGAGCGATTCGGCAAACTGCCCGCAGCGCGCCAGGTTGTGTGCCAAGGTATCGTAGGCATCGGTGTAATGGGGTGCGTCGTTGATGATTTCGTTGAGCAGGTCGGTGCTGGCTTCTACTTTGTCCTGCGCCTTGAAGATACGCGCCAGCCCCATCTTGGCCCACGGGATCACCCGCATTTCCAGAATCTCGCCATAGCAACGGCTGGCTTCGGTGTAGTGCTCCAGCGCCAGGTGGGTTTCCGCCAGCAAACGCAGTACGTCCAGCTTCAGGGTAGGGCTGGTGGCCTGGCTGACCAGGTCTTCCATCGTGCTGATGGCCAGATCCTCACGGCCATTTATCAAGTGTAAGTGTGCGGGCTTCAGGAAACGCTTGCGGGTGAACGCCGACTGCATGCGATCAAACAGTACCTGGCTAGAGAACGGTTTGAGGATGTAGTCGTCGGGGGCTACTTCGGCGGCGGCCACCACGCGTTCGTAGCTGCGTTCGCCGGTGATCATGATCCACACCGAGGTGAGCGGATAGCTGCCGGTGGTGCGCAATTGTTCCAGCATTTCCTGCCCGTTCATGCCCTCGCCCAGGTTGTAGTCACATAGCACCACGTCAAAACTGCGCTTTTGCAGGCGTAGCAAACCATCGGCAGCGTTGGCCGCGGTTTCTGATCGGGTAACGCCGACGTTGCTGAGCATGGCGCGCAGCGACTGGCGTACGGTGAGGGAGTCATCGATGATCAGGACGGTGGTGGTATCGCTAAAAACATTCACGCCGGTGGTCTCGTATCGTTGTTATCCGCGCTTGCTACAGTCAAACCATGTTGCCACAGTGGGCTTATGCCGTGCAGCTACCGCCAGAGCTTATAGCTATTTAATATAGCTCAAGCTTCTTGTAAATCAGATATCGATAAATAAGACTTCAATTGAAAGTGGCAAAACGGCCCGGCATGAGCTTAGATGAGAGTCCACCCTAGCCGGAGATGTGCCATGTTGTACGACATCGTGGAATCCAGACATTTTGTTACCCTTAGCCGTACCCCGTTTCCCCATTTGCTCATCGAGCAGGCGCTGCTGGAAATGGGCGGGGGTGGGCCGGAAGGCATGGGCTTTCGCAAGAAGGTGCTGGCGGCCGCGGGTTGGCCGCACGATGGGCTGGTACCGTTTGCCAAATATCCCGATCAGGCTGCAGAGGCTTTCAACCGTATTCGTCTGGCCTTGGGCGAGGGGCCGGACGCTGCAACGTTGCTGCAGCGGCTTGGCGCTTAGAACGCTAGTGCAGTCGGGCTGCGGAGCAACGGCCGGTTAAGGCCTAATTGTCGTCTGGATGCGGGGCGTTGAGGGTGTCTTGCTTTTTGCGCCAGCGCTGCCAAGCCTTGGGCGGCGCATCCTGGGCGGGCAGGCTCGCCTGCTGTCTGCGTTGTGGTGGCAGGCGTAAGGCGTCGTGCCGTTTGTGGAGGTGACGCAGCCTGCGCGCTTCTTCTTCGCTGATGTCGCCACGCAGCACCGCTTCCCGCAGCCGCAGATCGCGCAGTTTCTGTTTGTGCGTGTCTGGCTGCGCTTTCTGCTCTGGCGGCAGCAGCGGTGCGTCCGGTGGCGGTGCTGCTGCGGCACCCGCCGCCAGGGTGGCAAGCAAGATGGCGCTGATCATCGATAGCAAAGGCTTCATGGTTCGATTTTATCCCGCGTGTGGTCGCTTCGCTACGCCGTTTGCGTGGTGGCAACACGGCCAACACCTGCTGCAAGCAGCGGATAGGTGACAAAGCCTGTTTGCATGGCAAACAGGCTTTGTCTCGTAAACAGGAAGGCTGCGCATGCAAAAGCCGGGTTGACGAGGAACGGCGTTGATCAGTCTTGTGTCAGCAGCCTGTCCTTGTCAGCTGCCCGCCCCCGGTATGCTAGCGGGCGCCAGCGGTACCGGGTGGTTGCGTGGCGGCGACCATCGCCGGGCATCAGCGCCCTTTCATCTGACCGTGCCACGGTGCCAGATCATCCGGCCAGCTGGTGCGCGGCTGGGTACGATCCTGGTTCTCGATCAGGCTCTTGGTCAATGCTTGTAGCTGGCTGGTGTCCGGGCGCTTGCCTTGCTGGCGGGCGCTGTCGCGCAGCTTGTCACGTTCGGCCTTGATGGTGGTGAGCTCTTTGTCGGTTAGTGCGCCGGAAATCACCGCATCGCGGAAGGCTTTCATTTCAGCCGGGTTGCCATGTGCGTGCCAGCCCTTGCCGTCGTGCTTGCCACGCTGGCCTTTGTCGCCACAGTCATCGCCCTTACCCATTTTGCCGTGCATTTTGGCCAGGCCGTCCGGCAGCTTGTCGCGTTTCGGGCCTTTGTCGGCATTGTCGATCAGGGTCTTGGTCTTGTCGTTCAGCGCCTGCACCAGCTTGGCGGCCTGCTCGCGGTCGGCCTGGCTGAAGTCACCATCCTCGCGCAGCTTTTTGATGGCGGCCATCGTGCTCTCGCGCTCCTGTTTCAGCGTGGCCAGCTCGGCGTCGGTCAGCGCGCCGGACAACACGGCGGCGTGGAAAGCTTTATGGTCAGGGCGCGGCAGTTTGTCGCCACCACCAAAGGCGAATGCCGAAGCAGACAAGGCGGTGATCAGCGACAGTACCAGTACACTGGGGACGAAACGGTTTTTCATTGCAAACTCCTTGTGCCGTGTGGCCTTGGTTGATGCTGTCACTGTAAGCGGCGGGTGTTGCCAGAGTTTGTGCCGTGCCGGGTCGAGTGTTAACGGGTGTTAAGGTTGGCCGCAGGCTTAAAATCTGTTCACTGCCGGGCTGACGCCTGACGTGCTGCGCGGTAGGCTTGCCGCAGATTCGATTGAGGGGTGCAGGCCCCGGAGGACAACATGGATAACCGCAAGATTCTGGTGGTGGACGACGACGCGCGCCTGCGCGAACTGCTGCAGCGCTACCTCACCCAGCAAGGCTTTGCCGTCGAGGTGCTACCCGATGCCCGTGACCTGGACCGCAAACTGGCGCGCAACCGTCCCGACCTGCTGGTGCTGGACGTGATGATGCCGGGCGAAGACGGCCTGGCCGTGGTGCGGCGCTTGCGGGCGCAGGGCGAGCCGATTCCGGTGGTGATGCTCACCGCGCGGGGGGAGGACATCGACCGCATCCTTGGCCTGGAAATGGGCGCCGACGATTATCTGGCCAAGCCATTCAACCCGCGCGAGCTGCTGGCGCGCATCAACGCGGTGCTACGCCGCTACGAGCACACCCCGGCGGTGACGGCCAACCATGCCGAGGCCGAGGCGCTGCACTTCGGCCGTTGCACGCTGACGCCGTCGCGTCGCGAGCTGACGCGTGACGGCCAGGTGGTGCCGCTGACCACCGCCGAATACGCCGTGCTGCTGGCGCTGGCGACGCACCCGCGCCGGCCGCTGACCCGCGAGCAATTGATGGAGCTGGCGATGGGCAAGGGCGGCGGCGAGTCGCAGGACCGCAGCATCGACGTGCACGTGTCGCGGCTACGCAAGATGATCGAGGCGCCGGATGGCCCGCCGCGCTTTCTGCAAACGGTGTGGGGTTACGGTTACGTCTTCGTGCCCGACGGCGGCGACAAGGACGAACGATGAAACTGCCGGTGCTGCGCGGCACCCTGTTCATCCGTCTGGCGGCGCTGGTGGTGATGGCGGTGCTGGCCAGCCAGATATTCACCTTATGGCTGGGGGTAAAACAAAAGAACACGCTATTGGCCGAGCAACTGTACGCTCAGGTCATCGATACGCTGGCCGATTACGAAGGTGCGCTGGAAAGCCAGCCGCCAGCGCAGCGTGATCGCTTCCTGCTGGCGAACAACCATACCGGCTTGCCCCGCCTATTGCCGTTATCGCAAGCGCAGGCCGTGGATCGGCGTGTGCCGCCGATGGGGCGCCAGTTGGCGCAGCAGCTGGGCGAGGTGCTGGGCGAGCCCATTCACGTGCAGTTCCGGCGTGGCGACCGTCAAGAGCTATGGTTGCGGGTGCCGGTGCTGGACAGCCACTACTGGCTAGTGGTGCCGCTGGCTCGTTTCCTGCCACCTTCGTTGCGGCCAACCTTGCAGGCAGCGGGGCTGATCGCGCTGCTGTCGTTACTGGCGGCCTTTGCGCTGGCTTGGCGGACGACGCGGCCGCTGTCGCAACTGGTGGCCGCCACCCGCCAGCTGGAGGCCGGCCATACCCCGCCGCCGCTCACACCAAGCGGCCCGCGTGAGGTGCGGCTGCTGATCGAGCGCTTCAACGGCATGGCGCAGGCGCTGGACAAAGCCGCCAGCGAGCGCCGGCTGATGCTGGCCGGTTTGTCGCACGACCTGCGCACGCCGCTGACGCGGCTGAAGCTGGCGGTAGAGATGCTGGACCCGGGGCCGGACAGCGAAGGCATGTTGGCTGATATCGACGAGTTGTCGCACATTGTCAGCCAGTTCATCGATTTTGCCCGCAGTGAAGAGCCGCGCGCGCTGGAGCCGGTGGCGCTGGGCGAGCTGGTGGACAGCGTGCTGTCGCGTTTTGCCCGCAGCGGCATGGCCGTGGCGTGGCAGCGTAGTGACGTGGCATTGCCGGGCGACGCGCTGGGCCTGCAACGCTTGTTGTCCAATCTGCTGCAAAACGCGCGGCGCTATGGTCAGGCACCGTACACACTGACGCTGGCGCAAGACGGGGCCGAGGCGGTGCTATGCGTGCTGGACAGCGGTGACGGCATTCCTCCGGCACAGCAGGAGGCCGCGCTGGCACCATTCGAGCGGCTGGCGGCGCACCGTGGCACCGACGGTGGCAGCGGTCTGGGCCTGGCCATCGTGGCGCGCATAGTGCGTCAGCACCGCGGCCAACTGCGCTTTGTGTACCCGCCGGCGGGCGGCTTCGGGGTAGAAGTCCGTTTGCCACTGAAGACAGTGGCAAGCGCTGTTCAGGCCGGGTCGTCTGCGGTTTGAGCCACGCTGCGCGCCGCTTCCCAGCCCAGTAGCGCCAGTTTGCGCGTTTCGCCCCAGCGGTAGCCACCGCAGGCACCGCCGGCGCGGATGACGCGGTGGCAGGGAATCAGCCACGCCACCGGGTTGGCTCCCACGGCGTTGCCCACTGCCCGTGCCGCGCCCGGCTTGCCCAGGCGGGTGGCGAGCTGGCCGTAGCTGGCCAGGCTGCCGTAGGGCAGGCTCAGCAGCGCGCGCCAGACCTGGATCTGGAAATTGCTGCCTTGCAGGTGCAGGCTGAGTGGTTGCGCCGGGCTGAGTGGCTCGAACAGCTGCCGGCGCAGCGCCTGGTGGCCGTCGCCAGCGGCGTGCAGGCGGGCCTGCGGCCAACGTGTGTGTAGCCAGGCCAGCGCCGATGCCGCGTCGGGCACGAACTGCAGCGCGCACACGCCGCGTGGCGTGGTGGCCGCCAGCAGCGGGCCGAAGCGGCTGGGGCCCCAGCTCCAGTGGATGACAAGGCCGGCGCCGCCTTGGCGGTATTCGCCCGGCGTCATAGCCTCCAGCGTCACGAACAGGTCGTGCAGGCGGCTGCTGCCGGACAGCCCCAGCTCGTAGGACAGCGTTTGCAGCGCTTGCTCGCTGCCGAGCGCGCTCTTGGCGGCCTCTACTGTCAGTTGTTGCAGAAAGCGTTTGGGGCTGACGCCGGTCCACCGCGTGAACAGCCGTTGCAGGTGGTACTCGGACAGGTGCACTGCGGCGGCGACGTCGGCCAGCCTGGGCTGGTCGGCCGCGTGTTGCAGCAGGTAGCGGATGGCGTCGGCCATGCGCTGGTAGGTGCGGTCGTGTTCGTCAAAGGGCGACATGGTGCGCTCCGGCAGCAGGAATACGCCGCAGTGTAGGCGGCGTGCCGTTTGGCGGCGACCCGATTGTTGCCAAGTTGGCCGCAGGCAAGAAAAAACCCCGGTTCGCAAACCGGGGCCAATGCCTTGGCAGGCTCCCGCTCAGGGAGGTGAAGCGGGAAGGAGCGTGACTCCTGTTTGCTTTGACGCCTCAGTCCGGGAAAGTTTCATCGAAATCGTCAAATTGCTCGGCGTCCGGCAGCGGGCAGGCGGCAAACCAGTCTTCCACAATGCGCGATACCTCTTCGGTGCCGGTCTTTTTGGAGCTGGAGAACAGCTGCAGCGTGATATGCGGGTAGTCAGCCAGCTGTTTCTTGACCGAGGACAGAACCTTTTGTTGTTCCTGGCGCGACAATTTGTCGGCTTTGGATAGCAGAATGTGTACTGGCCGCCCGGTGACGGTGAAGAATTCGATCATCTTCCAGTCCAGCTCTTTCAGCGGGTGGCGCGAATCCATGATCAGCAGCAGGCCGACCAGGCTGCTGCGGGTCTGCAGGTACTGACCCAGCAGCGCCACCCAGTGGGTGCGCACCGCTTCCGGCACCTCGGCGTAGCCGTAACCGGGCAAGTCCACCAGGAAGCGCTCCTGGCCCAGGTCGAAGAAGTTGATGTGCTGGGTGCGACCCGGCGTCTTCGATACGAAGGCCAGACGGGTACGATTGCACAGGGTATTGATGGCGCTGGACTTGCCGGCGTTGGAGCGGCCAACAAAGGCCACTTCGCAGCGGGTAGGGGGCAAATCCTTGAGGTGGTTTACGGTTGTGAAAAACCGTGCATTCTGAAAGATCGACATAGTAGTAAGGGCAAAGTCAATTGATATAGAATAGCAGGTTTGAAATTGCCACCTTTACAGATATTTACGCTATCTCTCATTAGGAGCGACCATGAAACGTAACATGCTGTTGGCTATTGCTGCGGCCACCTTTGCAGCCAGTGCTATGGCCGCCACTCCGGCAGCGTCCATCAAGGGCGACCCGGTCAAAGGCAAAGCCATCGCTGACCAGGTGTGTGCTGCCTGTCACGGTGCAGACGGCAACAGCGTGGCTTCTGCCAACCCGACGCTGGCCGGTCAGCACGCCAAGTACCTCGAAAACCAGCTGAAGGCCTTTAAGTCCGGTGAGCGCAAGAACCCCATCATGATGGGCATGGCCGCACCGCTGACCCCGGCAGACATGGCAAACGTGGCCGCTTACTTCAGCAGCCAGAAGGTGAAGCCGCGCGAAGCCGCCGACAAGAGCCAGATGCCGCTGGGCAAGAAGATCTACACCGCCGGTAACCCGGCCTCCAAGGTACCGGCCTGTATGGCTTGCCACGGTCCGGCCGGTAAAGGTTTCCCCGATCAGTACCCGGCGCTGGGTAGCCAGCACGCTGCTTACATCACCAAGCAGCTGAACGATTTCAAAGCTGGTACCGATCGCAAGAACGCCATCATGCACGACATCGCCATGCGTATGACCGATGCCGAGATGAAAGCCGTGTCCGAGTACATTTCCGGCCTGCGTTAAGCGCAACTTTTCTGCGCCGCAACGATCCAAGGGGGGCTTTGCGCCCCCTTTGTCGCGCTTGATACCCCAAGATGAATAGTCAAAAGAAACCCGCCACATTCGGCTACCGCCTGTACGAGCTGCTCAGCTCGATGCGGTTTGCCATCGGTCTGCTGACCATCCTGTCCATCGCATCGGTCATCGGTACCGTGCTCAAGCAGAACGAGCCTTACCCCAACTACGCGTTCGAATTCGGCCCGTTCTGGTTCAAGGCCTTCGAGTATCTGGGCTTGTACGACGTGTACCATGCCGGCTGGTTTCTGTTGATTCTTGCTTTCCTGATGCTGTCCACCACGCTATGCATCGTGCGTAACGGCCCCGGCTTCCTGCGTGACATGAAAAGCTTCCGCGAGAAAGCTGGCGATGGCCCGCTGAAGGCCATGAAGCACAGCCGCCAGCTGGACGTGACGCTGGACGAGGCGCAGGCGGTGGCCTTGATCCAGCAGCAGGGCATGCGCTACAAGCGTAACCAGCGCGAAGATGGCAGCGTGTTGTTGGCGGCCAAAAAAGGCGCGGGCAGCAAGCTGGGCTACTTTTTTGCCCACATCGCGCTGGTGGTGATCTGTATCGGTGGCCTGCTGGACGGTAACTTGCCACTGAAGATAGGCGAACTCACCGGCCGCATCGTGCCGGAAACGCGTGAACTGCCGCAAGGCCAGATCCCCGAACAAAGCCGGCTGGATGCGGCCAACCTGTCGTTCCGTGGCAGCGTGACGGTGGTGGAAAATAAGAGCGCCGACGTTATCTTCATGAACAGCGGCAACGGCTACCTGGTGCAGGAGCTGCCATTCATCGTCACCCTGAAAAAATTCCACGTCGACTACTACAGCAATGGCATGCCCAAGCTGTTTGCCAGTGACATCGTGGTCACCGACAAAGCCAGCGGCAAGGAAACCGAAGCCACGGTGAAGGTGAACCACCCGCTGATCGTCAATGGCGTGGCTATCTACCAGGCCAGTTTTGGCGACGGTGGTTCGCCTCTGGAGCTGAAAGCATGGAACCTGGCACAGCCCCAGATGGCGCCCGGTGAGCTGAAAGGCGTGTCGCTGAATAGCCAGCCGCTGCGCGTCAATGGTCAGGATTACCAGCTGGAATTCGGCGATCTGCGCGTATTCAACGTGGAAAACATGGCCAAGACCGGCCAGGATAGCAAGACGCTGCAGCAACGTATGCACGACGTACGCGAGGTACGGCAGGACACCAAAGATCTGAAGAACGTCGGCCCGTCCATCACCTACAAACTGCGTGACAGTCACGGTCAGGCGCGCGAGTTCCATCACTACATGGCGCCTATCGAGCAAGAGGGCGCGTTGTATCAGATCGCCGGCGTGCGCAGCGAAGTGGCGCAGCCGTTCCAGTACCTGCGCATTCCGCTGGATGAAGACATGAAGATCGACAGCTTCATGCGCCTGCAGGCCGCGCTGAAAAACCCGGCGCTATACGACGAGATTGCCCGTCGTACCACCGCCAAGGCAATGAAGGGTGCCGCCATCAGCCCGGCAATGGAACAGCAGTTCAGCGACAGTGTGAAGTGGATCCTGGCGCGTTTTGCCGAGGGCGGTTTCGTGGCACTGGAGAAATTCTTGGACGACAAGGTGCCAGCCGACAAACGTCAGGCTATTGCGCAAACCTATATCAAGATCCTGCAAGGTGCCGTCATCGACGTGATGGCAGTCGCGCAGGAAAAAGCCGGCCTGAAGCCGTGGCCGCAGGACGAGAAGCACTACCGCTTCCTGCTGGACAGCCTGGTAACGGTCAGCGCCTTTAACGACTACGCGGCACCCCTGTATCTGGAACTGCAAGGCTTCGAGCAGGTGCAGTCGTCCGGCCTGCAAATGACGCGTTCGCCGGGCAAGAACCTGGTGTACCTGGGTTCGCTGATGCTGGTGATCGGCATCATTCTGATGTTCTACGTGCGCGAAGTGCGGCTGTGGCTGGTGTTGCGCCCCGGCAGCGTACGTGTGGCGATGAGCTCCAACCGTCACAACCGTGACCTGGACCAAGATTTCGATAAAATCGTGGGCACGCTGAGCCCGCGTGCAGGAGAGGCATGATGGAACTGCTAATGCAACAACCGTTCTACAAGCGGCTTAATCTGGGCGACTGGCTGTTTGCCCTGTTCATCCTGGTGGTCACCGGCTACACCTTCAGCCTGTATGGTGCCCGGATGGACATCTACGAAGACCTGATCCTGCTGGGTAGCGGTGCCGGCATCGTGGCGCTGGGCTGGTTCTGGGGTAGCTGGCGCTGGTTCTTCCCGCTGGCCGGTGCCATGTCGCTGCTGGCCATCGAGCTGTACGACCATAACCTGGCGCGTGCAAGCGAAAGCTTCGGGCTGAAGTACCTGCTGTCCAGCCAGTCGTCGTTCATGTGGATGTGCACCTTGTTCTTTCTGGCCACTGTTGTTTACTGGGCAGGCCTGTTGTCGCGCTCCGACATGCTGAACCGTATCGGTAGTGGCCTCACCTGGGCGGCGTCGGCATTCTCGCTGGCTGGCCTGTTTACTCGCTGGTACGAAAGCTACCTGATCGCGCCGGATGTTGGCCGCATACCGGTTTCCAACCTGTACGAAGTCTTCATCCTGTTCTGTCTGATCACCGCATTGATGTACTTGTACTACGAGGCCAAGTTTGCCGCGCGCCAGATGGGCGCCTTCGTACTGCTGATCATCTCGGCGGCGGTCGGCTTCATCCTGTGGTACACCTTCGACCGTCAGGCACACACCATTCAGCCGCTTATTCCCGCGTTGCAATCGTGGTGGATGAAAATACACGTACCAGCCAACTTTGTCGGTTACGGTGCCTTTGCGTTGTCGGCCATGCTGGGTATCGCCCAGCTATTGTCCAAACGTGGCATCCTCACCGACAAGCTGCCCAAGCTGGAAGTGCTGGACGAAGTGATGTACAAGGCCATTTCGGTTGGCTTCCTGTTCTTCACCATCGCCACTATTCTGGGGGCAATGTGGGCGGCGGATGCCTGGGGCGGCTACTGGAGCTGGGACCCGAAAGAAACCTGGGCACTGATTGTATGGCTGAACTACGCCGCCTGGCTGCATATGCGGCTGGTAAAAGGCTGGCGCGGCGAGCCGCTGGCCTGGTGGGCGGTGGTAGGCCTGCTGGTAACGACTTTTGCCTTTATCGGCGTCAACATGTTCCTGTCCGGCCTGCATTCTTACGGTTCGCTGTAAGTTGTGGCCACGCAAAAACCGGGCGCCGCCCGGTTTTTTTGTTTGGCTTGGCGCTAAGATGGTATATCGATAATTCGACTTGGCTACGATTAGCACCATGAACCCTTCCGATCCGCGGCAGGCGCACGACATCCGCCGCGATGCCTCCATTCAGAACCTGCTTGCGCGCATGCCGCCTGAAGTGGCGCAGACGTTTACCGAAGCCCAACTGGCCGCACTTCGCGTGGCGCTGGGTGCGCGCAGCTGGGGGCGGCATGCCGTAGATCTGCGCGGCACTTTTGCTGTTTGGCGCTGGCGTTACTACTTTGTTTTTCTGCTGGGGCGTAACCGCCGCGAGCTTTCCCGTCGCGAAAGGCAGCTTTCGCTCCTGCTGCAGGCTGCTTTTCTGGCCTTGGTCCTGTTGTGCTCCACCTTGCTGGGTTTGCTGGTGCTGTACTTGGTGAAGTCAGCATTGGGTATTGATCTGTTTCCGGGCTTGTCGCTGGGTATCTGGGACTGGTTCAAGGTCAATGTGTTTTGAGCGGCAGATACGCGCCGTCTGCTTAGGCTTTTGTGCCCTAGATCAAAGTTGCCACACGGCAACAGGCATAGCATGGTGTCGAAGCCAGCCGGTTCACGGCAGGGCACCCCACCAAGGAGACCATCCATGTTCCCGGAATTCCGCGATCTGATCAGCAAACTGAAAACCGAAGACGCCCACTTTACCCGTCTGTTCGACAAGCACAACGAACTGGACCAACAGATCAAGAACATCGAGAACCGCATCGAGTCCGGCTCGGCGGTCGAGATTGAAAATCTGAAAAAAGAAAAACTGAAGCTGAAGGACGAGCTGTACGTGATCCTGAAAGCCAAAGCAGCAGCATAAATAGCACTGCCTACAACAAACCCGACCCGCCATCATGGCGGGTTTTTGCGTTTAGCCGGCCCAGACCAGCTGGTTACGGCCGGCCGACTTGGCGCGGTACAGCCGGCTGTCTGCCAGCTCGAACAGGCGCTGCCAGTCGCTGGCCGCGGTGGGTACCAGGCTGGCAACGCCAATGCTGGCGCTCAGCGCACTATCAGGGTCGTTCGCATCCAGCAGAATGGTGTTGATTTGCTGGCACAGTTTACCTGCCACCTCACGGCCGCCATCATCGGCGGTGTCTGGCAGCAGCAGGCAGAATTCCTCACCGCCAAAGCGGCCAAAAATATCCGAAGCACGCACCTGTTCCGTTACCAGCTCGGCCAGGGTCTTCAGCGCGGTGTCGCCACGGCTATGACCGTAAGTGTCATTGATGCGTTTGAAGTGGTCCAGATCGATGACCAGTAGCGCCAGCGGGCGCCGTAGCCGCGCATGCTGGGCACAGGCTTTACGCGCCAGCTCTTCGAAGCTGCGGCGATTGAATACGCCAGTCAGTGCATCCAGCGTGGCTAGCTGATGTAGCCGCGCCAGTTCTTGCTCCTTGCTCATGGCCATGAAGCACAAGCCCAGTATCGGCGTCACCAGCAGCGCCGGCAGCAGCAGGGTAGCGGTGATGGTGTACACGAAATAGTCGGGGTTGCTGGCCGCCAGGTGCAGGGTGTACAGCAGCAGATAGCAGGCCAGCACGGCACACAGACCGCCAGCCAGCTTGTGGGGCATGCCGCGTTCTGTCTGGTGTAGTAGTACCCAGGCCAGGCTGGCACTGTAGAAGGCGCTTATTCCCAGTGCCAGTGATAGCTGAATGTTATAAGCATAAGCGGGAAGGCCGCCGATCAGCACCAGCAACCCTAACAGCAGCAAGGAGCCGCATTGCCTGCCTGCCTGCCACGGTACCGGCTGCTGTAGCAGCCGAGCGGTACTCCCCAGCAGCAGACAGCCCTTGATCACAATCAGGCTACAGGCCAGCCAGGCCGCTACGCGCGCCGGCAGATAAGCCGACCATAGCAGTATCAGGTACAGCATGGCTCCTGCCAGGTGGGCGCCTATCCAGCGGTCGTACACGCTGTTGCGGCTGAAGCGGTCGCGCAGTAGCCACACGGTTGCGCCGCAGACCAGATAGGTCAGCAGCAAGCATAGCTGTAGCGTTGCCGAGTGAACGGTTTCCATTTGGGTGCTAGTTTGTTTAAAAAACACTTACTAATTAGTGCAGTGAATAGTAACACGCGCCGTTAGATAATGGTGGCCGCCGCAGCATGCCATGTCATTGAATTGCAAGGAAACTCCACCATGATGGCAGGTGGTAGAATGGCAGGATGGAACTCTATCGTTTACTGCAACAACAAGGTTTCGGCAGCCGCAAGGAATGCCGCAAGCTGATCGAATACGGCCTGGTAGACCTGAACGGGGAAACCGAGTTCGACTGGCGGCGCGAGGTTACCCCGCAAGCGGTGCATAGCCTCTGTGTCGATGGCGAACCGTGGCCGCTGGTGTCGGACCCGTGCTACCTGATGCTACACAAGCCTGCCAACTACGAGACCTCGCACAAGCCCATCCACCACCCCAGCGTCTACACGCTGCTGCCGTGGCAGCTGCGCAATATCGGCGTCTCGGCGGTGGGCAGGCTGGACGTGGATACCACCGGATTGTTGCTGTTCACCACCGACGGCCAGTTCGTGCACGCGCTGACCTCGCCGAAGAAAGACGTACCCAAGCTGTACCGCGTCACCACCAAGCACCCGGTGACGGCCGAGCTGCTGGCGCGCTTGCGTGAGGGGGTGTTGCTGCACGACGAGCAGGAAACGTTGGCCGCAGACAGCGCCGAACAGGTGGCCGAATGCGTGCTGGACATGGCCATTACCCAAGGCAAATACCATCAGGTAAAACGCATGGTGGCGGCGGCCGGCAATCGCGTCGAGCAGCTGCACCGGCTGGCGATGGGCAGCGTCACCCTGGGCGAACTGGCAGAAGGGCAGTGGCGCGTGCTGCGCACCGACGAGTTGGCCGCGCTGGGGTTCTGATCATCGTTACGGCTGGCCATGAAAAAACCGCCCGGTTGGGTAATGCCAGTCAGTTAACGCTGACTGGCATTTTTCGTTGGATATTTGTGTGCCCTGTTCTTCACCACTCGCGGGCAATGTCGGTCTGGTCTGCGGGGT